>JAYEFL010000096.1:0-42496 GCA_034658635.1 Bacteroidota bacterium
AGCAATGTAGATTTACCGACGCCTCGAGGACCCACAATTCCGGTTATTTTTGAATCAAGTGAGATTCTGCGAAAGAGGTATCTATGGAAGTAGGAGGGAGCGTTCCTGATTAGTTCTTTTGATATTTGGGTTGGTCGCGTCATTCGTCTTTCGTCTTTAGTCATTCGTCATTCGTCATTCGTCTTTCGTCTTTCGGAAGTTTTCAGTTATCAGTTTTCAGAGCTCAGAAAAGAAATTCACCCTCGCGTCACTCCTGCGTCACTTTTGCGACACGTTTTCGTCACCCTTGCATCACTATTTCACTTCTGCATTTTTGTTTTCTACCTTCTTTTTCACTTCTATATTATCGAATTTATCAATATTATCCAAAAATAATTACATTTTTCCTTAGTTTCTAAATATTTCCACCATTCCTTAAGCAATTTTCCCTTTTCTCTTCTAATTTTGTGCTGAAAAACACTTTTTACTATGTATCTATCAGGTTCGCCAAAGGCTAAATTGAATGAAGAAGCTCGTGATTTTATTAATCTCTATGCTTCATTAGGGGAAAGAGCAGAGAATTTTCTGCCGGAACATGTAATGGAAGTCCTAAGGGCATTTGTCAGGGTTTGTTATGAAGAACAGCTGGACCCTGACCTGCAGGCTGCAGAAATTAATCGTTTCCTGCTTGATCTTAAAGAAGCTTTGCCAGGGTATACTGAAACCAGCCTGATGCTGACTCCAACCATTGACTCTAAAGCATTTTTATACTCATCACAGCGTAAGGCATTTAAGCAAAAGATCAAGTATAACCTTGATCATGAACTAGTTGATGAGCCTAATAGAAGTCGCCTTGAGAATTTGCTTAATCTTCATGACTTCTCCGTTGGCACACCTCCTGTTACGCAAAATACTATCGATTTTCTGTATAAGGTTCTTCTTGGGGATGAGGTTCGCGTCCTTCGAAAGTATAGGGATGTAATCGGAATCAATGAAGATGTTGAGGAAGCTCAGTGGAATTACATGCTGGATCTTCTTGATCAGATGGTCAACCAATCTACTCACTACACTACAGCTGAAGAAAAGGCTGCGTTTTTGAACCGGACTGATTCAACAGTAAATTTTAAAGGGCTCAATGGTCTCATTCGTACTCTTGTTTCAGGAACAGCCGAAACAGCTGTAAAATTGTTAAAAGAGGATGTTTTTACCGGAGATATTCTCAAGGAAATCACCTACAAGGACGCAGATTCGCTTATCGAAGAGATGAAACAAGATCCTGTAGCACTTTTTGCCATCAGGGTACCTGCTCTAAGGCAAAATATTTTAGGTCGTCCGGATTTTCTCCCATTCTTAACCCGTACCATCTTTTTAGATGATTCTCCAGAATCAAGAGCAAGCAACACCTGTCTTGTTTTCGCCTTTCATAACGGAATCATAAACACTCTGAATAAGGTTCATACCAAGAAACTGGGAGCTCCGGCTAACACTCAAATGAACCTCCGTCATATTCTCGATAAGGTAAATGAGGATAACCTTGATAAATTCCTGCAAAAAATAAATGCTCAGATCAGTGAATACAAACGCGAAATCAAGCAGATCAAGGAAGAACAACTGGCCAAGCCCAATCAGCCTGATCAAGACATTATGCTCTTCAAGTTTGATGAATTCGCCAGGCAGATTATTAAAGATATTTATACTTTGTCAAAGCTCGGCCAGATTATCCTGCTAATCAAGAGGATAAAAGACCCTGCAGAACACAAGAAACTGAACCGCGAACTTGTTAAAGAATTTGAAGATCGCACCCGTGACTATTTCTATTCGGGAAACCGCAAACTGGAAATTTCTACTATTGTTGAAGGAGGAGGACGAACACAGATTAAAACCTATGGTGAATTTCTACTGAATCGGAAACTTAAGCCGGTAAACGAACAAATTGTAAATCATTGTGAGGTGATACTTGATGTTCTTCCTGATTCATACCAGAGAACCCTCCACAACCATTTCCATAAGAACTTTGGCATCAACCTCTTTCTTGAAAAATATAAAGAATACCTCACAAAAGTTGAAAATGAAGCTGATAATAAGGGTCGCTTTAAGAATCTGATTATTGACCTCGGCATAAAGAATAAATACGATAGTAAGTCACCTGATGATCAGTCTATTATTCAGGACTTCATCTCCAAGCTATCCACTCTTGAGAAGACTTCAGTTTCTGATGATGTGCAAATGATTATACGGGATTTGCTCTTTTGGAAAAACAGGCAGCCTAATCCTTACATTTACTTTGTTGAAGAGGCTTCATGGGAATACAGAGATTTATTCCCTCCTGATCGTTTCGATATAAATCCTTTTGACATCAATATAGAGCTCTTTGAAAACGGACGAGTAGATTTTGACCGCTTGCTTGCCAAGTTGGAAAGGATTCGCGATACTTTCCATTTGTTTGACGACAGTGGGATGCTATGGGATAGGTTTTGCGAAAACACCACTTTTGTCATCAACGATCCGGCCAACCCAACCGGCTACACCGATTTCAACAATCAGGCTCTGATCAGATTCCTGAAATTTCTCAATAAAACCAAGATCACTCTTTTCCTTGATGAGGCTTACAATGATGCTGTTAAAATTGAAGATCCGGAAGAACCGAAGTGGAGAACCATCTCGCGCTACATAATGAACAATTTCGGAAGCTATCCAACAATCAGCATGGTTACCTCCCTTTCAACAACGAAAAATCTAGGAGCAACAGGCGACAGGCTCGGATCTCTTGCCGCAACTCCTGCCCGCAAGGATGTAGTAGATTTTGCCCGAAAATTATTCACAATAGACCGGGCAAACACAAATTCCCTTTTCCTCCTGGTAAATACCCTTGAAGTGGCTCAGCTAGCAAAGCGGATAAAGGTCAGGATGGATGAGAACCTGCCAAAAGATGCTTCACGCTACAAGATCAAACAAAAGTTGGTGGAATACATAAAAACGGAAATTGAAGTCAATGTACCGGGTAAAGTATTTGGTAAAACCGGCAAATCCGCCAGAGTTTCCCTCTTTGAAGGTAGCCCTCTGCATCTCTTCATCCTGGATGAACTCAAATCACTTGACCAGCTGGATGTCTTGGAACTACCTGATGATTTCAAATACAAAGATGAGCCCTTCTTCTCGTATTACAAAACACATTTGGTAAGGAAACTAAACGGATTCAGAATCAACAAAGAATTCGGAAGAGAATCCAATCGTCGACTCCGAATGGCTCAGGAAGTTGCTGAGCAGCTTATCGAAGAAGCCGGAGCGCAAGAAGACATATCCATTCTTGATTCCGATGGTTCTTATCTTTTCAATTTGCAAATTCTGAACAGGGATGCATTGGTGAATCTGGAATCCTTCTGTATGCAGTTGTCTAAAGAAAGAGGACTGGCAGTTCTACCTTATCAGGCGGGATTTGTAAGGTTTTCTCTTGGAGGATATCTGGATGGAACGGATGATGGATATAAATTCTTCCGTTTAGAAATTGCACAGGCAATTCGTCTGTTTATTGTCCATTGGAAAAATTTCCTCAAGAATAAATCGATCAATGGAGATATCCGTGAAATCATGCTTGATTTTGGAAACCTGATAGATCATTCAAAATCCGTTAAATCCAGTCTTCTCATACGTGATATTAAAAGCTTCTATCTTCCCTCACCGAAAAACTCAGGTGTTAATATCAACACCATAGCAACCTCTCCGAATTCTGTAATCGAGTTCTATGACACAGTTGGGTATTGTCCTGACCTGGATTCATTTATACGCAGCCAGGCCTTTACAAAAGTATACGAGAACCTTCTTCCTCAGATACATAAAAAGATTCCTGCCATCTGGGATTGGGATATTCACAAAGTGATAGCGCATTACGGCAAATCCACACTTCTCAAGTATATACGAAGCAAAGTAGAATTTCAACCAAACGACAATATTCTCGATGGGCCAAATGAACTGTTGGTCATGAAAGAAATTCTAATTGAGCTGGAAGCGATCCTGTTCAGTGATGCCAAAGTAAAATTAATGGCTCTCAGGGTAAACGAAAACGACAGAGCAGGAGACCTGGCCAAACTAGAAGGATACAACCGGATTCTAAAGAAATTCATTCAGGAATTACTCCTACATTTCAATCTGCCTTTTGAGCAGGATGGGGATGATCCGACCCGTGAAGAACTATTCATACTTGGTTTGGAATTATTCACTGAAAATACAGGGATTGACCCGAAAACAATTAATCTGGACCATCAATTAATGGCAGCAGTTCGCCAGCTAAAAACAGACACTGAGCGTTTTCCTGCTGATCGTATAGACGCATTAATCCGACAGTCAGAGAGATTGGTAACAAGCAAAATACAGGAGCCCAAATCGGTAGCCCAACGCTTACTAAATGCCTATCTGACAACCGAATCTAATATTTTTGTTAAGGATTGGCAACAAATGATTGAAGAGCTGTCTGGCTACCTGAAAAATACCGAAAACGGGGAAGCAAGGCTTCTGGCTGGCGAATTCCTTAAATCCTCTTTTGACTATCACCTTTCAACTTTATGGACATCCATAGAAGCCATAAAAAATAAAAAAGTAGGAGCTTCAGAACTACATTCAGAGTCTCGTTCAATCATTCTATTTCTGACCGAAGCAATGAATAAGACCCGGTCAACAACGAGATATACAGAGTACAATCATATACTGCTAAGACTGCTTGAGCATAAATTTGGTCGGCAAAACTCCTCAGTAAATGAGATGATCCAGCATGGTTATACCCTCCATACAGAATTCGAGATGGATAATGCCATAAGTCGCGATAAACGCTATGCATCATTGGGCTGGATCAATGAATTATTAGAAAAATGTGGAGTTATCGGTGGTGAAAAAGATGTGCAAACTCATACCAGGATAGCAACGGATGCCAAGAAAAGAGAATTCCCTTTCCATAAAATTGATCGTAGCGGAGAAGAATCTGAGCCTTTCACTAATGGAGATACAAGAAATGATCAGGACTTCATAAAACAGATGAAGACCCGGCCAACTGCGGTATTCTTCGGAGACCGGATGAAGCGTTTCGTAGGGAACCTTGATGCGGATGACTACCGCTGTAAAATATTCAACCAGGGACTGGTAAAAGAGCTATATATCTTCCAAAAATCCTATCTCAAATATCTGACTGATAATTATCGGCTTTTGGGTACTCAAACCTTTTCTCTTGAGGAGATAAAGGACTTTGTACCAGATGTGGTACTCTTCCATGGAGCACCGGAGAAGGTAATTTCTTATCCAAGAATAGGATATTTTGATCTGGATGGACCCAATGGAAAGATCAAAACCATTGTCACTCCCCTGAAGCGAAAAGTTGACTACTTCGGAGACATCAAAAAACCTCGTCTCACATTGATAAATGAGAAGGTCAAAGAGATGGGTGGAATGCCGGTTCATGGATCCCTATTTGCAGTAGAGGAGGATGACGGTTCTGTTTTTGTTGTTCAGATAAGCGGAGACAGCGGGGTAGGTAAATCAGAAATGCTGGCAGCACTCATGCTCAAATGGATGAGGAAAGACCTGAAAGGGATACGCTCTATTAAACTCATCGCCGGAGATATGATCCATATTTTCCCTGATGACAAAGGGAACCTCTACGGAGTTGGAACAGAGCTTGGAGATTTCAGTCGGGTAACTGATTTTGATCCCGAGTATATCAAGCAATACTCTACCCTGTTTGAGAGCTCTGCCGACAGCAATGTTGAAGATCTCAATTCAAGAAGTACAATATCCGGTTTCTGTGACATCAGCATGCCGTATAAAATTGACATACTGCTCACAGCCAGCAACTTCTCAAGAGATGAGGCCGGGATACAACGGTATGCCAACCCTGAGAATTTTATTCTTTATCGTGAATCACATGGTGAACGAAAAGAAAAAGCTACCAGTTCAGATTATCCAAATTTCCAGAGGACTTTACTCAGATATACTGCCGACAAAAATATCGTAGATGTATTAGGCCGTCATGGAAGTTATCTGGATGATATCCTGGATTGGATTCCGGATCCTGCAACCGGCATAGCCTACCTTGGGTCATCATTTAAGCTCATTGATAAAATAGATCTGGATAATATTGTCAACCTGATATTCAAGGATAAAACAGGAAAACTTGGTTCTCAGGAAGTCACAGTGAAAAGTATCCGCTTTGATATTATCAAAAACCGCTTTCTGGTTACCGGCACTACAAAAGAAGAAGAGATCATTGAATTTGAACTGGACAGAGTATTTTTCTCTACTGTATTCGATGCTCTGGCTGCTACTCCGGCAGGAAATCCATTTATAGCAGAAGAAGGAGAAGCCGGAATCAAAAAAGACCTCATCAAGATCCTTAAAGGTGGCAAGAATGGAAAAGGGATGGGAAGAAATATTCAACTGGGTATTGTGTCAACTGATCTGGGCAAAAAAGGAAAAGAAATATCAGGACCTCAGGATGCAGCTGTTGATCTGGTTAAACTGATTCGTGAAGTCAGGTTGCAAAAACCAGAAATAACTCAAAATAAGCAGATTGTCAGGGAATCCATACAAAAGGCCTATGGAAATATCATGCCTGAAAATCAGATTAGCAACGAGGTATTCAGATACAACTTCTACCTCTATCAGCTCGAAGAAATGAGAAAAGCCAAATTTGTGCGCTTAGATGATCAGAATACATCTGTCGACTTATCGAATCTGAGAGGTTTTAATCCCGTTGATCCGAAGAAACAATTCTCGCCATTGCTGTTAACCCCACATCTGAACGCCGAGCTTTCATCCTATAGCGAAACTTACGAACAGATCATGTCATTGCCAAATAATATGGAGTTTGGACAAGAATTTCTGGAGCTGACTCAAAGCCTGTATCTGGCTGAAGGGTATGACTCTGAAACTTTAGTGAATAACCTGATTACCCAGTTATTATTGCTCAATGGTCATCTATCGGTAAAAGATCTCGCAAAAGGAAGAATCACCGAAAAAGTAAACCGCGAAACCATAGCAGCAGCAAAATGGGCCGTAATGCAACGAATTGGTACCAAAACCCCGTAAGGGCCGATGAGCGAATCGGCCCCTACGGTAATGTTAAAACCCGGGCCAAAATATCCATTGGTTTGATAACCTCTATATCGCTGGTATTCAACATGTTTTCCAACAGGGTTATTTCTGTGCATCCGAACAGCAGTGCACCAATGCCTTTGCTGCGATAAAATGAAATTACTTCATTCAGACTGGCAACAACACGCGGATCAACGGGATTTGATTTGGCTTTGATGCCGTATTCTGTATTGTATATTGAGTCGTGGATAATATCCTGTCTGTCCTCGCCGGGATCCACGACCTTGAAGCCGGCCTCCTCCAATGGGGTTCTGTAAAGCCTTGTAAGATAAGTGCCTGTGGTTGCCAATATTCCGATAGAGACAGGCTGAGATAAATTGGAACGAAAAAGCTGAGTGGTAAACCTGATTGTTTCCTCTATGACATTGATGACTTTAATTTTGCTGTTCTCCCTGTCAAGTACTCGTAACATTTCATTGAAAATAACTGGAGCATGTGCTGTGTTGCAAGCAATGCAAGCAACATTGCAAGCCATTTGCTCAAGCTTCATGATTTGATTGGCAATTGCACTTCCCGGATTGATATCGGTTTTGCCCAACAGAAAATCTGTGCGGTCAACTATTTCTCCTGGCATATTCATCAGGATCCAGGATATATGATCCTGATCTTTTTCAGCTTTTGAAGCAGCAACCAGCTTTCCAACTAGGTTTATTCCTGCTGCCGGACCAATACCACCTATCAGGCCAATGATTTTTTCTTTATTTACCACGGTATGAATCTATTGCTTAAGCATCTTAACTACTTCCTCAACTGGCAGAACCGGAACAATCCTTCCTTTATATCCTTTCACTTCTGTGGCCATAAACAGGGAATTCAATATTGCTTCTTCAGTTGCCTCAATAACCCCTTGAAATAACCGGCTCATATGGTTGTTGCTGATTACCTTGCCCCCTATGGTCACTCCCCCTGATCCATACTTTTCACGTAATTCAGGAGCAGTACTGAAGGCGATCACATAATCACCGCTTCCATTACTGGCAACCCCTCCAGTGCGGGCCAGTCCCATAATTGCCCTCTTAGCAAGCCTTTTTAAATTTCTTGCATCCAAAGGTGCATCCGTAGCCACCACAATCATACATGAACCATCAGGAGAAGGTTTCCCTTTCTCAGACCTACCATGGTTCCTAAAATATTCACCTACCGGATAACCATCCACCTTTAAATCCCCTCCAAAATTGGTCTGCACTAAAACACCAACAGTGTAAGCGCCTAATCCTCCGGTCATTATCCGGGAGGAGCTTCCAATACCTCCTTTGAATCCAAAACAGATTGTGCCTGTTCCTGCTCCTACACAACCCTCAGCAACTTCTCCAGCTTTTGCCGTATTAATGGCTTTGAGAACATGTTTAGCTTCGACATACCGGGCTCTGATATTATTCAGGTAACCATCATTAGTTTCTCCCACAACAGGATTGACTGACCGAATTTTTTCATTTCCCGTCAGGTTTAAAAGGTAATCAAGTACAGCATCAGCAACTTTGGGAACATTCAGGGTATTTGTCAGCACAACCGGACTCTCAAGGTATCCCAGTTCATTGATCTGCGTAGTGCCCATCAGTTTGCCAAAACCATTGCCAACATAAACAGCTGCCGGTACCTTATGCTGAAAAATATTTCCACCATGGGGTAATACGGCTGTCACTCCGGTACAAATTTCTCCGGGCTTATACAGGGTCACATGTCCGACTTTCACCCCGGGCACATCAGTAATAGCATTAAGCGGACCTGCTTCCATAATACCGGGTTTAATTCCAAATTCACGAACCCGTTGCGCCGGCAAAATCATAAAGTTTACCGACAGAAAAAGGATCAGGAAGATTGCAGTTTTTTTCATAATATCGAACATTATGTTTTGTGTAGGGGCCGATTCGCGAATCGGCCCATCATGAAACATCGAAAATCCCGCGAAATATCATTTCAATATCAAACATCCGTTCCCCATCCAACACCAAATCGATGTCCATTCCGTCCGGTATTTGTCCGTATTTGACATAGGAATCCCAAATATGTTCAACATACCATGCTGGTTCTTTGCCCCATCTTAGATCGTTTTGTTTTCTGTGCATAAATTCTTCCTGTGATAATTTGATGAATATGCATTTGTTGAATAAAGACCGGAGTGATGGATTCCAGAAAGTCATCAGCCCTTCCACAATGACATGATCAAACATTTCTTCAGCTTCGCTAATGGCTTCAATAAATCGGCCCCAATCAATAGATTCTGGTCCTTCCCAATCGATATGATCTCGAACCAAAGGGATATCCTCTTCTGGATAAACGTAGTCATCCTGATCCAGAACTTTTACTGTATTCCCTTCCTTTTCAAGAAGTTCTTTGAGCTTTTCGGCCAGAAAAGATTTACCCGATCTGCTAATGCCACCTATACTGGTAATCATGATCAAAAATATTCAATCTAACTGAAATTTCCACTTTTAAGTTTAAATAATTCCTATATTGGTATTGCCTCTAAACCCTGACTTTATGAAAAAATACTTGTTGGTTCCTATGATTAATTTTGCTGTGGATTTTTTATTCGTGACACCAAAACGTGACGCCGGTCGTGACGCAAAATCGTGACGCGAGTCGAAAAATTAAAAGTATATGGCTTTATCTGTACGGCAAATTGGGGAAGAATATAACGAGGAAATGCTTCGTATTTTGCTTGAGTCTCCTATGGAGTCTGATGGCTTGAGTTTGTGTTTGGATCGTTCTCCTGATATTTTTACTGTTCCGCGCTTGTTTTTTCAGGGTTTTAAGGCTTATGGATTTTTCATGGATGAGCAGCTTGTTGGATATGGCATGATTTGCCAGAAGGAGTTGTATGTGAATGGAAAGAAAACTTTGGTTGGATATTTTGCCAATTTATATGTAAAGAAAGAGGCTCGTAAACTTGGTTGGCTGTATAAGGCATCGAAGCCTCTTTTTGAGGAGATCAGTAAAATAACTGATATTGGTTTTGCCAGTACTGTAAAAGGTAATCGGGCCACTGAAACCATGATAGGAAGGAGGATTTCTAAGTTTCCTTTGATGCCTCATTCAGAGCTTGTTGGAATGCAGGTGGTTCACAATTTACTTATTACCTTCAAGAAAAGGCAAAAGGCCTGCCCCGGACTTGATCCGGGGGCAGAGGGCAAAGGGCAAAAATTAGTTGTAAGGCGGGGAAAGGAAGAGGATATAAGTAGGATAGCTGAATTGTTGGATGGGGAGTATCGTACTCGTTTGTTTGGGGCGGTTATGGATGAGGAGCATCTTCGTGAACTTATTGATACTCGTCCGGATTTTGGGATTGAGAATTATTGGCTTGCTGAATTGGATGGTCGTATTGTCGGGGTTTGTTCGGCCTGGGATATCCGTTCTATCCGGCAGGTGCGTATAATGGCTTACCGTAAAAAATTCAAATGGGTTTACAGGATTTATTCCTTGCTCGGACCAGTATTAGGTTTTCCAAAGCTGCCTCTGCCCGGGACGCCATTCAGAGAGATAATTGTTAATGACTTTGCTACGGAAAACAGAGATCCTGTCATATTTGAAGCTTTGCTTAGACGTGTATATAATGATGCCAGGAAAAGGGGATACAATTTGATTGAGGTTGGTAGTTATGTTGGTGATCCTATGCTTGCTGCTGTGAAACCCTTTTTCACCCAGGACGTTTATTCGCATACAATTGTTGGAACTACCACTGCCGATTATCTTGATAAGGGCCAGATCGATGTGAGCCGGCCATTTGTTGATATTGCTTTAACGTAGGACAAACGTTTTGGGGTTATCCGGAATTTTCGTTTGCTTTATACCCCTAGGAATTGTCGGGAAAGTATGAAGGCTAAAAATAGAATTGAGCAGGAAAAACAATTCGAAAAGATTTTCAAAAATCTGTTTGAAATATACTTTCTGCCCTTAAAGTTTCATGCTAAACACTTTACTGGCAAAGACGAAATTTCAGAAGATATTGTCCAGGATACTTTTGCTCATCTTTGGGAAATTAGATTCTCATTTGATTTCAGTGGCTCGGTTAAAACCTACTTGTTTCAAGCCGTTCAAAACAAGTGTATTAATTACCTGAAACACAATCAAGTTAAAGAAAAATACAAGAATTTTGCCAGCCTGAAAATTCGTGAAGCTGAACTTTTTACCAATGATTTTATTGCGCAGCAAGTAGCTGTACTTATCGAAAAAGAACTAAGTGCAAGCATTAAAAAGGCTATAGCAGAATTACCTGGGCGATGCAAAGCAACATTCCTGCTAAGCCGTGAAAAAGGATTGTCAAATAGAGAAATCTCTCAGGAATTGGGTATATCGATCAAAGCAGTTGAAAGGAATATGACACGGGCTTTATCTAGTCTTCGCAAAGCCCTTCAGGACTATACAGCCATTGCTTTGCTTATCTTCTCATTAGTGAAATAATCACGCAAAAATCAATACAAGAATTAATCCGGTGTGGGGTTATCCCTGTGGATATTGTTTATAGTTAGTAAGGAAATTATGGAAAAACAGAAGATCAATAAGGAAGTTATGCTAAGATGTCTGACAAAAAAGGCATCAGATCTTGAATTGGAACTACTACTACGGTGGCTGGAAAATGACCCGGCAAATCTGATTGCATACAACAGTATAAAGGAAGAATTAGAGGCTCAGGAGAGCCGCAGTCTTAAAGCACGTGAAAACCTCAGTATTTCCTGGAACAGTTTTAAGATTCAGGTCATTAACAATAGTATTTCTGGGAATATCCGACGTCTAAGAAATCTGCGTATAGCCGCTTCAGTAGCCATCCTTTTAGGTTTAGGAGCTTCCCTACTCCTGCTTGTCCCAAGAGACAAACCTGCTCAGGAACAACTGATTACGGCAAAGCTTGAAATGCCCTATATCATTTCTGCCTCTGGCCAGAAACACTTTCTCAACCCAGAAAAACAATCAATACGTTTTGATGAAATTCTTCAGGATTCTGTTTCAACCCAACAGAACAAAAAGAAAGCAAGAAGGAAGCCGGAAATGAATGAACTGATTGTACCACGTGGCTACCGAATAAACCTGGAGTTAGCAGATGGCACACTGGTATGGCTAAATTCAGAATCAAGACTCAGATATCCTGTACATTTCACCGGAGAAACAAGACAAATAAGCCTTAGCGGTGAAGGCTACTTTCAAGTTAAGCATTCTGATACCAACCCTTTTATTGTAGAAACAACAGATGTTACTGTTGAGGTCATGGGAACTTCTTTCAATATTTCTGCTTTCGAAAACGAAGATCATATCACAACCACACTGGTTGAAGGCTCCGTAAAACTTCATACCATTGGCAATCAAGAAGATATCATCCTTCTACCAAATCAATGCGGAATATACTCATTGCCTTACCAGAATATTAAAGTTCAATGTGTTGATACTGAATTACATACATCCTGGATCAATGGCTATTATGCATTTAATCACGAACCACTGGAAGTCGTAATCCAAAAGCTTATACGAAGTTATGGTATACCCATTAGCATTAATAACCAAGGGCTTAAGGAATACAAATTCTCCGGAAAATTAGAGCTCAAAAACACTTTAACGGAAGTACTTGATGTACTAAAATTAGTAGCTCCAATAGAATATCATGCCACAGATGGCAGAGTAATAATTCAAAACCTAAATGATGAATCTTTGTAAAACCCTCACTGTCATGAAGATTACTGCCATATTATTATTTGCAGGTGCATTTCAGGTGATCGCAGGAATAAGTACCTACTCACAAGAGACAAAGCTAAACCTGAATCTCAAAGAAGTCGCTATAAAGCAAGTGTTTGAGGCCATTGAAGAACAAAGTGAGTTTATCATTTTTTATAATGATAAAGACATCGATAAAAAGCACAAGGTCAATATCAATTTGACAAATGTTACTGTAGAAACAATCCTTGACAGCTTGTTTTATCAAACTTCTCTTTCGTACGACATCATAGAAAGGCAAATTGTCATTATTCCAAAAAAAGAAGCTGATAAAAAGGAACCTATCAAACAACCTGACAAGCACGTTGTCATGGGATTGGTTACTGATGCAAAAGACCATACTCCTTTACCAGGGGTAAATATCTCAATTCAGGGCACTTCATCAGGAACCTCCACAGGAGGAGATGGGAAATATGCTCTTGAAGTTGAAAACCCAAATGCTGTACTAAAATTTTCTTTCCTTGGGTACATTAGTCAGGACATCGCCCTTAAAGGAAAAACCATCCTCAACGTTGCTCTTGAAGAAGACACAAGACAGCTAAATGAGGTAGTGGTAATGGGTTATTCAGAGAAATCTCTGAATGAAATCTCAAGCTCAGTCCAAGTCCTTGACAGTGACGAACTATTGGATGTCACAGCCTCAAATATCGGCACAATGCTCCAGGGTAAAGTTAGTGGTGTACAAGTGGTTAACAATGGTGGGAATCCGGGAACTGCAGCCGAAATCAGAATTCGGGGTACAGGCTCTATCTCAGCTTCAGCAGAACCATTATATGTAGTGGATGGAATTATTGGAGGAGATTTCAGTCCTAATGATGTGGCAACAATAACTGTTTTGAAAGATGCAGGGGCAACGGGACTATATGGATCCCGAGCAGCCGGAGGAGTGATTATTGTAACCACAAAAAAAGGATCTGCGGATAAAATGCATGTAAATCTGAAGACATCAACCGGATTTCGACAAATCTCAAACGGAAACTTTCAACTCATGAATGGTCCTGAGTTATACGAAATGCAAAGAAGTCTGTTTTCTCCTTCCACCCTGCCACTGATACGACCTTTGAAATTGAAAGAGATGGATTTTGATTGGATTGATGAATCCTTTCACAGTGGACTAATTCAGGATTACTACCTCTCAATTTCGGGAAAAAACGATAAGGTCTCTTATTATTTTGGAGCAGATGTGTATGACGAAGAAGGTACTTTGTTAAATACTGATTTCAGACGGTTTAGCTTTCGAAGCAACTTGAAATATGAAATTTCAAAACGTATCAATTTATCCACAAAGCTGAACATAAGTAAGTCTACAAATACTACATATCAATACAATTCCCTCTACGATGCTTATTTATATCTACCCTGGGATAATCCATATGATGCAGAGGGAAACCCAAGATTCATTGATGCCACTTCATCCGATTGGTATAGTCGGGATAAAAGAAACTACATCCATTCCAACACATATAATTCTGATACAGGAAAAGGTTTGGCCATTAATGGAGATGTTGTTCTCAATATCCGCATGACAGATTGGTTGTCATTTTCGTCCTCAAACAGGCTTGCTATTGGTACCGGATGGTTCCAATCATTAGTTGACCCCAGGGTGAGAGAGGGATTAGCCACAGGAGGAAGCCTGTATAACAGTAACGACTACTCCTCCTATGCGATTTCATCAAACATGTTTAAGTTGAAGAAGAACTATGGTGAACACAGTTTTAACGGCTTAATTGGATTTGAAGCAGAAAAAAATTACTACGAATTTATGGGAGCCACCGGTCAGGGGATTCCTGTGGGCTTAACCATCTTAAATGCTGCCTCGGTACCTTTTACGGTAACCGGAACTCGTACAGAGAGTGCATTCACCTCAGGTTTTTCACAACTGAATTATAAATTTCGATCCCGCTACTTCCTTACCCTGTCCTATCGGATGGACGGATCATCAAAATTTGGCGAAAACAATCGTTGGGGTAGTTTCCCCTCTGCTGCAGCTTCATGGCTAATCAGTGAGGAAGACTTCATGGAGAATTTTGCCAATCTTGACCAACTGAAAGCGAGAGCCAGCTACGGAATTACCGGGAATGCCAATATTGGAGACTTTCAGCATTTGGCAAAATATGCCTTTACCACACAATATGCTGCTATGCCTGCCGGATTTCCACAAAACCTCCCAAATCCTTCTTTAGGATGGGAAAAAGCTCATACGATGAACCTGGGTTTGGATCTAAGCCTCTATAAAAGGCTGGGAATCTCGTTGGATGTATATGACATTCAAAATAAAAACCTACTGTTAAATGTGCCTTTATCTCCATCTTCAGGATTTGAATTTCAGACCAGAAATTCAGGAACTGTTCAGAACCGCGGAGTTGAGCTACAGATAAACTCCACCAATATTCAGCGGGGTGATTTCACATGGGAAAGTTCAGTCAATTTCTCTCTTAATCGAAATAAGGTCATTTCACTGTCAGATGGAATTGATAACATCATCACTGGCGTTGAAGCCAAACAGAAAATCCAGGTTGGAAAAGATATCTATACCTGGTACATGCCCAAATGGCTGGGGGTTGATCCTCTAAACGGAGATCCCTTGTGGGAAAAAATCATTTACGATGAAAACGGTGTCGAAACTTCAAGAGAAGCCACCAACAATTATAATGAAGCACAGTTCCAGGAAGTAGGTTCAGCAACACCTAAGTTTCTGGGTGGTTTCATGAGTAACATGAAATATAAAAGTTTTGGCCTCAATATGGCCTTTAACTATGTAGTTGGCAATCAAATCTATCATAGATCAAGACAGTTCTTCGATAATGATGGAGCCTATATCTCTTACAATATCATGAAGTTGCAGGACGGTTGGTCGAGATGGGAACAAGAAGGGGATATTGCCACGCATCCCAAGGCCATCGCTAATGGCAACAAATTATCAAATAATGTTTCGTCACGATACATAGAAGATGGAAGCTATTTGAAGCTAAGGAACATTACGTTTTCCTATGCTCTTCCGCAAAGAATCGTCAGGAAACTTGATCTTGGGTCTGCCAGAGTCTTTATTTCCGGAGATAACCTTTGGACCTGGACAAAATTCTCAGGGATGGACCCTGAAGTATCTATCGTGGGAGATACCTGGACTCGACCAGGCACCGGTGATTTTAAATATCCTATAAGTAAACAGATTCTCTTTGGAGTAGACCTTACCTTTTAATTTCTTATCCAATGAAAAAACCGATTCTATACATCATTCTTGCAATTTCCCTGCTTGTCTCTGCTTGTGAACTGTCTCTTACACCTCATGACGGAATGACCAAGGAGCAACTTTCAGAATATCCTGAAGGAGCAGGTTATGCTACAAATGGTAATTATGCAATGATCAAGGATATCCTGGAATACAAAGGAGTTGAGGATCTGAGGAACACTTATGTTCGTCATTATTTTCAGCTGTCAGAGTTTCCCGGTGATAACATAAGTCTTAGCGGATCAACTACTGATCACCTGTTTTATGCATGCACTTACCGGCATTTTGCCACTATGATGAATACAACATATTTCTGGTTCAGTGGATACAAAATTATTAATGGTGCATGTCAGATCATTGAATCAGTTGAAGAAGGCCAGTCTGCAGATTTAGATCAGCTTATTGGCGAAAACTACTTCCTGCGCGCTATGGCTCATTTTGATTTGGTCAGAATATTTGCCAGACCTTTCACGCAGGGGACAGATAATCCGGGAATCATTGTACGCATCTCTTCTGATGGTCAGGGTGGACCTCGCAATACGGTGGGAGAAGTATATTCCCAGATTGTTGAAGACTTGCTTAAAGGAAGTGAATTAATGAACAGCCCAAGGGGAAGAAGTTTTGCCTCGAAAGAAGCTGCATGGGCATTATTATCCCGTGTCTATTTATACATGGAGGAAAACCAGTTAGCAATTGATTATGCCAATATGCTTATCGAATCAGGACGGTTCCAGTTGGAAAGCTCAGGAGCTTTCCCTGACTATTTTGCGAATACCCTGAATTCTTCTGAAACTATATTGTGTATTGAGCACACTTTGCAAGACGATAAAGTTTCTGGTGCTATCGGATCAATGTATTTATCAGATCAGGGACTGGGATGGGGTGAGATTTATGCCTCTCTCCCTTTACGTAATCTTCTCAATAAGCATCCTGAAGATCTGCGTCGCACTTTCATCAAGCCCGAATACAAAACTGATCCTGACGGTAATATACTAACTGATGCGCAAGGGAAACCCATTGTTGCTGAAAGAAATGGCTATCCAAAATATTATATGACAAAATTCTCCTATCAGGATGGGATGGTAACCCTAAGTTCTCCGGTTGTTCTCAGAATGGCAGAAATATATTTAAACCGCGCAGAAGCATACGCCAAACTAGGCGATGACACCCGTGCATTGGAAGATGTTAATACTATCAGAAGCAGAGCAGGTCTCACAGGAGACGCCTTGTTTTCGTCTTCAAATCTGTTGGGGTATACCTCCGTGCTTGATATTGTGTTGGATGAACGTCGTATGGAATTGTTTACAGAAGGTCACAGAACCTTTGATGTTTACAGGAATAATCTGGTAATGAATCGCAGCTATCCGGGAGTACATCTGGATGAAGGGCAATCAACACAACTTATCGATCCTACAGATCCTCGGATTATCTTCTTTATCCCTCAGGATGAGATGTTAGCAAACTCAGAAATGACTCAAAATGAATAAAATAAATTGTGTAACTAAATTTAATTAAAAATGAAAATGACTAACTATTTATCCAGTCTTTTAATGGTCTTAGTAATTGCTTTGACTATTAGCTCATGTAAAAAAACACCTGAACCAGTAGCTTTATTTAGCTCCACTGTGGATGGTTTGGTTGTAACCTTCACTAACTCATCAACAGATGCTGGCAGCTATGCATGGAGTTTTGGTGATGGAAACACATCCACTGAATTATCTCCGGTTCACACTTATGCAGATTATGGCGTGTACAGCGTTTCCTTAACAGTTGTCGGTGAGGGTGGAGAAGCAACAAAAACAATGGATGTTGAATTAGTTTTCACTCCCTTAATGACCATTGACGGCGATTTCTCAAAATGGAGCAGTATTGAGGACTTTGTTGCTGGAGATGGTGGTACCATTAAAAAAGTGAAAATGGCAAGTGACTCAAAATACCTTTACATCTATATTGAAGGTACTGAATCATTAAGAGGATTCTTTGATTTCTATATTAATACAGATGATGACGCCTTGACAGGTGCAAATACATGGGTCTACCCAGCCGGGGCTGGTGCAGAATATTTGTTAGAGGGATTCATTGCTGATACCGGAGATGCAGATCTTTTCCTTGACAATCCTGAAACTGAAGATTGGGCATGGGATGTAGTTCTCCCTGTGGGATCTGGTCTGATCACAGCTTCTTCTCTTTCAGCAGTTACAGGTGGTAAGGCCATTGAGATGTCCATCTTACGAGAGCTTGCAACTGAATTTGGTGACGTTATCTATATCGGGTTTGTTGATGTTGCTGAAGATTGGAGCATGCAAGGCGGATTACCTATTATTGGTGATGAAAATTCAGCTTTGCTTCAATATACATTTTAGGAGTAGTTTTTTAGGTTGATTATTTGCAAGTCCAGTGGTTATTAGAGTAGCCACATGGGCTTGCTTTTCAAAGAACAAGGGCATGAAGATCATTTATTTCTTACTATTTTTATTAAGCTTTGGTGGTTTAACCCAAGCACAGCAGGTAGTTACCTACACTTCCTCAGAAGATATCATCATAAATCCGGAAAGAGGATTTTATGCTCATAAGCAGTCAACCAATGCAGCTACTTTGTTGAAGAAGGACGACCTGATAAATTTGAGAGAAAATGAAGGAATCAGTTTGATCCTGATGATCTATTACCTACCAGATTTCATTGAAGGCCCGATTAGCGAAACCGCACTGCTGAATATTGAAACAAACTTCAATACCATGCGTGAAGCTGGCGTAAAATGTGTGCTGCGATTCGCATACAGGTGGAATCAAAACACTCAGCCTTATGATCCCACAGTTGAAATAGTACAAACTCATATTTCACAACTTACACCGGTCCTCAAAACAGGTAGTGATGTTATTGCCGTAATGCAAACCGGGTTTATTGGAGTTTGGGGCGAATGGTACTATACTTCAAATTTTGGGTTTCCTCAACCTGATTTTACAAAACGAAATACCGTAGTTGATTGTTTGTTAAGAGCCTTGCCTGAAAGGCGAATGATCCAATTACGAACGCCAGCCTTGAAATATGGAATTTGTGATATCACTAATGAAGATGCAGTAAATTCAGGATCGGCTTTCTCAGGTGCAAAAGCATCAAGAATAGGGCATCATAATGATTGCTTTTTGGCAAGCTCAACAGATTATGGCACTTACAACAATATTGAATCTGACAAAGCATTTTTAGAAGATGATACCCGATACCTTCCAATGGGCGGAGAAACCTGCAATCCCAGCACATATTCAGGATGCACTAACGCTGTGGAACAAATGAAGAGATTCCATTGGTCATACCTGAATTCTGATTACCATCAAACAGTACTGAGTAGCTGGGTAACAGATGGTTGCATGGCTGAGGTGAAAAAGAAATTGGGGTACAGATTTACCTTAAGTGAAGGACTATACACGCAAGAAGCAGAGCCTGGTGGCTGCTTCTCTCTTGATCTGAAACTGACCAATCAGGGATGGGCTGCACCATACAATCGAAGAGATGTAGAGATCATTCTAAAGAAGGTGGGCAGTACAGAGAACTACTGGATCAGACTGCCAGAGAATCCCCAATGGTGGCTCTCCAACATGTCGATACAGATAACTCATAATATTGAACTCCCTCCAAATATTAGTGAGGGTACTTACCAAGTTTTCCTCAACCTTCCTGATCCAGAACCTGAATTGTTTGACCGACCAGAATACAGCATTCAGGCGGCCAATCTAAACACTTGGGATTCAGAAACGGGATACAATAATTTGAATACTACTCTGGAAGTAAAATCATCTGCTACTACTGAAGAATGCAATTCCTCACTGAGTTTTAAACCTTTCCCAAGGGTTCCTCATCTGGAAAGGATCACTTCAGTAAACCAATACAATATTTCTGATCGGGTAAGACTATATCCAAATCCATTGGGGGCCTCTCAGGATTTAACCATGGAGTTTAGTGCAAGTCATTCAGAAACAGCAAAATTACAAGTAATCTCATTTTCCGGACAGGTAATGATTGAAGAAACTGTTGAAATACGTCCCGGATCCAACCGATTAGAATTGCTCTCAGCCAGAAAACTCTCCAACGGACCATACATTATATCCATAGCAGGCTCCCGTAGCTATTTTATCCAGCGGTTTTCAATTCAGAAATAGTAAATTCGAACTATGAACCGAGCATGACAAAAGGAAATTATTTTATCACACACGAGGATGAAAACAGAAGATAGATTACTTTCTCTTGATTTTTTCAGAGGATTGACCATGTTTTTGTTGATTGCAGAATTTGCTCATATTTTCCCGTATCTTATTGTTCCTGAGTTTGAGGGAAATCTTATTTATGGCCTGGGTCAACAATTACATCATTGTGAATGGGAGGGTCTTCATTTCTGGGATCTGATTCAGCCCTTCTTTATGTTTATTGTTGGGGTGGCGATGCCTTTATCTTTTGCCAAACGAGCGGCAAAGGGTGATTCCGGGAAGTCCATTATATCCCATGTTTTAAAACGATCTGCGATTCTTCTTCTTTTGGGTTGGGCCTTGTATTGCATTGATCCTGGTAAAATTGTTTTTCGATTCCAGAATGTTCTTGCTCAGCTTTCAGTTACCTATCTCTTAGCTTTTCTGGTTATGAAACGGCCTGTATGGATGCAAATATCTTTTTCCATTGCTTTACTTATTCTTACTGAAGCCTTATATCGCTTCTTCTCGGTTGGGGGTTTTGACCAACCTTTCGTAGCCGGGCATAATTTTGGGGCTTGGGTTAACCTGCAGATATCTGGTGAAACCGGAGCTGGTAACTGGTCCATGTTCAATGCAATACCTACAACAGCTCATACTATATGGGGAGTTTTAGCCGGACAATTACTGATGAGTAGCCGATCAGGAAAACAAAAATTAGTACGCTTACTTGTGTTTGGGCTTGCCGCTCTTGTGCTGGGATATGCTTTGAGTCCGGTAACACCGATAATAAAAAGAATCTGCACCAGTACTTTTGTATTAGCAAGTGGAGGCTGGACCCTCCTGGCATTAGCATTTAGCTATTGGTTGATTGATGTCTTGAAGTACCGTAAAGGCGTTTTGTTCTTTTCCGTTGTTGGGATGAATCCTCTGTTCATCTACTTATTTGCCCATGTTGGTGGAGCTGCACTTATCCACAAAATAATCTATCCCTTTTCTCAGGGTTTGTTTACCTGGACGGGGGATTGGACAACAGATTTCATCACCGGGCTGCTTACGCTTTCCGTGTTGTGGTATATTTGTTATTGGCTCTTTAAACGGCGGGTGTTTTTTCGGATATAATACGATGGGGTGATCGGCAGGGGCAGATTCGGTGAATTTGTTGTTGGGGCCGATGTGGTGAATTTGTTGCAGGGGCCGATTCGAGAATCGGCCCCTACGACAGGAATTTTATCCCCTGATTATGTATTTTATCATTGTGCCTAATTTTGGGCGTTTTCCCACCATTATTATGCATGATCTGAATAAACGTCCTCCTGCCCAAACTGACATGGCTGTGAAAAGGAATACTCCTATTAATCCTACAATTGGTTGCCACAGAGGTATGGTTACCGGGGTAGCCTGACGAACAAGCATTAGCATGGGTGTAAATGGGGGGAATAAAGACATCCAGGTAGCCAGACCTCCGAGTGGATTTTGAATAACCGGCATTATTACAAACATCGGTATCATAATTGGAATCATGGCCGGAAACTGAATTGCCTGAGCATCTTTTGAATCATTACAAGATGAGCCTAATGCAGCCATAATTGTACCGTATAAAATTACAGCCAGTACCAGGTAAACAAAAAACCATGGGAGGATCTCATAGGGAATAAAATCACCATAATCCAGTACACGAATAGTAATAATGGCTCCAAAAACGTATATGGAAGCAGTTGTGAGTGCAACAGCCAATCCGCCGAGAACTTTTCCAAGCATGAACTCTGTTGGTGTCACCGAACCCAATAATACTTCCGCAATACGCTCACTTTTCTCTTCCATAACAGACTGCAGTAGTGGAATAGCAGACATCATAATCATCATAAAAATCAACATCAGCATCATGTATGGAACAAGAAAAGATTCCAGCTCACTACTACGTTTGGCATCCGTTACAGTGCCAGTCTTTGAATCCACAGTTACCAATCCCATCCCTTCCGCATCAATCCATTGAAAAAGGTTCTGGACACTTGCCTCATCAATACCCAAGGCTTCCACTCTGGCCTGACGAATAAAAGAATTGGCATTACCGGATACCCAGCCTTTAACAGGATCCATAGAAGAATTTTCTGAGTAATACCGAATCCTGGATTCTTCAGGGTACTCTCCCTGATGGATTACATTCTGACCAATATGCAAAAATGCATGTATCTCTTTATCTCGTACTTTTTCAGACAAAGCCAATTTCTGTGCATCAAAATCAGACTCCTTTTCAATCAGACTAAATAAGTATTCAGGTTGAATTTGCTCACCTGTTTCTTTATCAGTAATCAAGTTTTGATTCCGGTCTTTGGCAGTATTAATCAGGAACTGACCAACCGATTCAGATTCGTCAATGACCAGTACGGTTTTACTCTTCAGATCTACATTGTCTTTAGTCAACAGCATTATTCCAATAGTTCCTCCCATAAGAACTGGCAGCACTACAAGGCCGATAATAAAACCTTTTGTTTTAACTGCAGCACGATATTCGCGCTTAATTAATATCCATACTTTATTCATGATCATTGTTGTTTTCAGGTCTTGCAATTCGTATAAAAATGTCATTAAGAGAAGGAGAAGTAAGCTCAAATTTAAGGATCCTTGTCTTTGCCATCATAGTTTTTAGTACATCCTGTGAATCTGTCTGTGGCATCATTTTCACTTCCTGCAACTGACCAAAATCATTCACTCTGTCGATTCCCTGGATTCCTTCAAGGGCTTTCGCTCCCATCTCAGACTGAACCCGGATGGTATCACTTCCGTATTTCTCCTGTATTGATTGGAGGGTTCCATCAAGAACCTTCTTTCCCTTATAAATCATGAAAATATAGTCACACATCTTTTCAGCTACAGACATATCGTGGGTACTGAAAATGATAGTGGATCCTTGATCACGGAGCTTCAGAATTACTTCCTTAATAACCTCAGCATTAACGGGATCCAAACCGCTGAAAGGTTCGTCCAGAATAATGATTTCAGGCAGGTCGATAATCGTTACAATGAATTGAACTTTCTGGCTCATACCTTTACTCAGGGCTTCAACTTTCTTATCAGCCCATTTTGTGAGATCGAACTTTTTCAACCACTCATCCGCAAGACTGTCAAGATCCTGTACCCCTTTTAGTTCACCATGAAACTTAATCAGTTCCTTAACCTTCATCTTTTTATACAGGCCTCTTTCCTCAGGTAAGTATCCAACCTTCTCAAGTCGTGAACCTATCAGCTCCTGTCCGAATAACTTAATATTACCATTATCAGGATATAAAATGTTCATGATCATCCTGATAGTAGTTGTTTTACCTGATCCGTTTGGCCCGATAAAACCATAAATACTTCCTTTTGGAACATGTAAGGTAAGATCATCCACTGCCTTATGAGTACCATAAGTTTTGGTGATATTATCCAGTTCAATAATGTTCATTTGGTGTTGTTTTTAGTTAACTAACTGGTTTGCAATATAAGAGAAAATTGCAGGGAATTATCTGATGAAATTCAGTTTGTTGGAAAGTGACTTGAAGCTTGCTATCTTGTTGGAAAATCCTGAACTATGAAGACCCTGATCTTATTGTTATCATTGTTAGTATTCCTAATCCTCCATCCCTCTGAATTATCTGCACAACAAAACTATCCTGAGAAATTCCTGGTTAAGGTCTACCTGGATGGAGAACAAGCCATTGAAAAATTCAGAACAATGGAGTTTGATCTTGCCACTCAAAAAATTAATAAATATGCAGAGGTAGTGGCTAGTCCTGAAGAATTGATGCTTCTGGCTGAGCTGGGTTATCAAACTGAAATCATTCCCGACTTCAATTCTAACCCTGAAGTAATCGCATATCCCAGCTATGAAGAAGTATCTGCTCAGCTGCTAGCTTTAGCCGCAGCTCACCCGGATATCATGAATCTCTCAACATTAGGTTACAGCCAGCGTCAGCACCTGGCTATACCTTTAGTAAAAGTTTCTGACAACGTCAGGGATGAGGAAGATGAACCGGCGATCCTCTTTGACGGGCAACATCATGCTCGTGAGCCGGTAGGAATGTTGTGTACACTAGTCATGCTGGAATACCTGTTAAACAATTACGGGTCTAATTACCAGGTCACCGATTGGGTTGACAATACTGAGATTTTTTTCATTCCGATGCTAAATGTTGAAGGATGGAAGTATCTATATGACAACAACCTGGGCAATCCGTGGTGGAGAAAAAATATGCGGGAGAATAATGGAAATACCATCTTCCAGCCTGGTGTGGATGGAGTTGACCTGAACAGAAATTACAATTTCAATTTCCGTCTTGGCGGGAGTGACAATATTGCCAGCTGGACCTATCGCGGTCCGTTTGGTTTTTCAGAATCTGAAACCAGGGCAAAAAGGGACTTAACTCTTGAGCAAAAATTTGTTGCATCTATCACCTATCACTCTTATGGTGAAATTATTCTTTTCCCATGGAACGAATCTCCACGTCCGGGAGATTTCAATCTACTAGAAGAAATTGCCGGTGATATGGCCAGGCTGATCCCGGCACTCGATATGGTAAACAGCTATGAACCCGTGCGTTCAGGCTGTCAGGTCGGACAAAGCCAATGCTGGATGTATGGAGTTGGAGGAGTTTTGGAAGTTCTCGTGGAAACCGGGGAGGTATTTATTCCCTCCCGGGAAACAGGAGACAAGATAGCATGGGACAATCTGCAGTCTGCTTTATATCTTCTTAACCGTGTTCAGGGTCCGGGCATTAAAGGTATAATAACAGATGCAGTAAGCGGAGACCCTCTCGAAGCCATTCTGAGTATCAAGGAGTTAGACAATGGTGCAAGTGAACCAAGATTCAGTAATCAGGCCTTTGGCAGATATTACCGGCTACTGCAGCCTGGTACATATACTGTTGAAGCCAGCCTGGAGGGATATCACACTCAGACAGTTTCTGATCTTACTGTGAGCCCGGGCCTGTTGCAGGAACTAAACATTCAACTCGAACCCAATACAACATTTAGTAAGGAGATTTCTTTCGGCGAAAGCGGGAATCAGAATGAGCCACTTAGTATATACCCTAATCCCTTTGTATCCCAGACTCATATTGCTCTTAGAACTAAGATATCCGGACAATATCAGCTACGTATTTATAATCAGTTCGGACAACTAATTGATATACTGTTAGATGAATATCTATCCAAGGGAATTAACGAACTGATCTGGGATGGGCACGGACAAAATGGCCAGAAATTACCGAAAGGGCTGTACATTATCAGCCTTAGTGGTCCTGATAAATTATGGACAGGAAAGATTCTAAAAAGATAAGCTCTGAAGAAAAACAAAAGCTATTTGATCATTTAAACACTTGAAAATTCCACTAATCAACACACTTAAGCACCATGAGAAAAGAATGCATATCTGCCATCGTTATCTGTATTACAATCATAATCTCTTCCTGCCAAAAATCTACTCCGCCTAATCTGGTATTTGTGTTTCCTGATCAGATGCGCGCCAGTACTCTTGGCTTTTTAGATAAGGAGCCAGTAATGACTCCTTATCTTGACAGATTTGCAACGGAAGGATTGGTTTTAACAAATGCAGTTTCAAATGCCCCGGTTTGTAGTCCTTATCGGGCCATGTTCATGTCGGGGCGATACCCAATCTCAAACGGTGTAGTCTCAAATACAACAAGCAAAATGGCTGTCCTGGATATTCAGCTAAAACAAGATGAAATCTGCTGGTCGGATATACTGAAAGAAAAAGGATATAGTCTGGGATATATTGGGAAATGGCATCTTGACTACCCGCATGAGCCATATATCGATTGTGCTAATAACCGGGGTGAACCAAAATGGAATGAATGGTGTCCGCCAGAACGGAGGCATAGTTTTGATTTCTGGTATTCATATGATACTTATGATTATCACATGAGGCCACTATATTGGGATACTGATGCTGGTCGCGATGACTTTCATTATGTTGACCAATGGGGGCCTGAGCATGAGGCAGACATGGCTCTGAAGTATTTGGCTAATGAAAATGGTGAGTATCGTGAGGAAGGTGAGCCTTTTGCCTTGGTTGTTTCCATGAATCCTCCTCATATGCCATATAATCAATTACCAGAGAGATATGTCAGGATGTATGATGATTATGATTCTGAGATTCAGGAATTGATTAACACTCCAAGTGTTCCCGACAGTACAGATCGCTGGGGCAAATACTACCGGAAACATATTAAAAACCAGCTGGCCATGGTAACCGGAGTAGATGAACAGTTTGGCCGGATTTTACAGGGATTAAAAGATAATGGACTGGATGATAACACAATAGTCGTTTTCACTTCGGATCACGGGGATAATCTTGGCAAGCACGGGAAAATCTCCAAGACCAATCCTTATGAAGAATCTATGAATATTCCTTTTATAATCAGATGGCCTGAAAAGATACAGCCGCGGCATGATAGTGAATTATTGCTCTCGGTGCCTGACCTTTATCCTACATTGCTTGATCTGATGGGTTTTTCAAAAGATATTCCGGCAGTTGTTGAAGGAAGCAGCTTTGCCAATTATTTTCAGGGGCAGGAGCAAGATCTTCCCAGTTCCCAACTGTATCTGATTATTCGGGGTAACAGTCTGGTTCAAGTTGAACCGGCAAACTACAAAAGCATGCTGGGCTTTGATCAACGGGGGATCAGGACTGAGCAATATACTCTCATGATTGATCGTAAAACTGGTGGAACTACAGATATTTATCTCTGGGACCGGTTTGCTGATCCTTTTCAGATGAATAATATTGCTGATGGGCAGCCTTACCTGGTAAAGAAGCTTTACAAAGAAGAGTTATTGCCCTGGTTGGAGAAGACCGGGGATCCTTGGCGGTGGGAGTAGATAGTGTACATAGGTACAGCGGTGGTACTCAACGCGGTCCCGGCCTTCGCCGGGATGACACCGTGGGAATTTCAGGCCTTGTTGGGGGTGGATATGTTTTGGGGAAATATAAAAAAATCATGTAACTTAGACGTTGCGCAAAAAAACCAAAATACTACCATTTAAAACGAAGAAACAATGGATAATTCAGATGAAAACAAAGGAATGCCACTACTAGGTGACAGCTTTCCTATAATGACAGTTCAAACAACTCATGGAGTATTTGATTTACCATCACATTATAAAGGTAAATGGTTTGTTTTATTCAGCCATCCTGCTGATTTTACTCCGGTATGTACAACTGAATTTATTGCCTTTCAACAGCGATATGACAAGTTTCTGGCATTAAATTGTGAGTTAATCGGACTAAGTGTTGACCAGGTTTTCGCCCATATAAAATGGGAGGAGTGGATTAAGGATAACATGAATGTCGAGATTAAATTTCCAATTATTGCGGATACCGGAAAAGTTGCTGAAGCTCTTGGAATAATTCATCCGGGGAAAGGGACAAATACCGTAAGGGCAGTATTTATTGTTGATGCAAATGCTAAAATCAGAATAATGCTTTACTACCCACAAGAACTTGGTAGAAATATGGATGAAATATTAAGGGTAGTCGAAGCGATGCAAATATCTGATAAAAATAAAGTTGCGATGCCTGCCAACTGGCCAAATAATGAAATCTTAAAAGACCGGGTGATAATACCTCCAGCTACTGATACTAAAACTGCAAAAGAAAGGCTTGAAAAAGCAAAAGCAGGAGAATTTGAATGCTACGACTGGTGGATGTGTCATAGGGAGTTGTAGTTAAGACGGGGGAGAAGGTCTAAAGTCGAAGGATCGAAAATAGGAAGATTGGACAAAACAGTGAAAGGCTTTGCTGAGAATAAACCTGAAGTATTGGAACAAGTGAAGTTGATTAGTGAAGGCTTATCAAATAATTCAAATCCATATCCTGTACACCTCTTATCAAACCCTAACCTGGCAACAATATGGCAAGAAAGTTGGCAAGTTAAGTTTTCATTTTCCTAAGGATGCCAACGAAATAACATTGATTCCGTCGGCACGGGTGTAACTGATTCCGGTTCCGGTGACAATGTTGAGTGATGTCGGCGGTTTTACTTTATTAGTATCCAAAGTAGACACAAATTTAGTCAAGACTGCCGCTGCCTCATCAACTTGACCTGTACCAAGTTTGATTTCAAATGCACACCAGTCACCATTATATTTTTGGACGACACAGTCTACTTCTAAACCGCTTGAATCGCGGTAATGATAAACTTTGGCATCATTAGCCTGTCCGTATACACGTAGTTCGTGAGTAACAAGAGATTCAAACAAAAAACCGGTAAAATTCAAATCGTTTATCAAAGAATTTGCATCCGCTCCCAATGCAGCAACAGCCAAAGAAACATCGGTAAAATGTCGTTTTGGTGATTTTCGCAATGCATGGGATGAACGAATATGTGTGTTCCAGGCAGGCTGTTCTTCTGTGACCATCAAGCGGTTAAGGGCATCAAGATAATCATATACAGTAGGACGTGTTATACCAGCATTCTCTTTTTCAAGAATATCTCTTTCCAAAGAGGTGATATCCACTATTGTTGCCGTGTTTCGAGCCAAAGATCGCAACAAACTTCTAACTTTTATAGGGTCTCGGTTGACGTTCGATACCCGGCTCATATCCACTTCGGCAAGTAATTCTACATAGGCCCGGTTCAAGTCGGTTGCCTGGTCAATGGTTTTATTTAAAAGGGTCGGAAAACCTCCAATGATTAATCTCTCGATGATGAAGTCCAGATCTGTTGGTTGGTCAACGAGATCAATTTTTTCACCCTTAAAGAGATTAGACAGGCTTATCTTCCCAGAAGAAAAACCTAATTCTTGCCAAGACATGGTACGCATCTCTACGATAGTGAACCTACCTGCACCTGAGTGCATTTTTGTTGATTCTTCAGGATTTGACGATCCTGTGAGGATGAATTGGGCATTTTTTTGTCGATCATCTATTTCGTGACGAATGTAATCCCAAAGTATAGGTTGTACTTGCCATTCATCAATCAGGCGAGGAGTTTCACCAACCAACAATCGTTTTGGAGCTATATTGATGAGAGCCGGTACATTTTCGTCTCTATCAACATTCAAGACGCTTTTGGCTATTTGCTTAGCCGATTCAGTTTTCCCACAAGCTTTGGGGCCTCGAATCAGCACTGCTCCTGAAGCGTTGAGTTTCCTTCTTAACTCGATGTCTGATATGCGTTCCTCGTAAATCATGGATTTTACTTACATACAAATGTAGTTTTATTTTACATTATTTGAGCACTTGGCTTTACATTATTTAAGCAATTCAATTTACATTTGTTGAAAGACTATCTATCTGTACCGCGCGGTCACGGGTGTTCGCTGCTTTCCGCCTGGGACTCCCTGATTATGAGTCACAGAGTCACCGAGTCACCGAATCACCGAATCCAATCCGCAAATCCCCCCATTCTTCTCCTGTGCATAATACTTCTCATGAAAGGGCCAGGTCTTACTCATAGGTGCTCCTACGTTTATCATGAGCGGACGGATTTTCACTTTTACAGAATTTAGCCTTGTATTTTATGCACTTTTTGCAGATATTTGCCTTGTATTTTATGCGAATAATAGATAACCTTGTCTTATTGAAGAAAAAGAAGCATGAAAAGAGATATTGACGAAGTTTTCAAAAGCTGGAAAAAAGAAGGAAACAGGTATCCTCTTCTGGTACGCGGTGCCAGACAGGTTGGAAAATCATATTCCATAAAAAAGTTCGGAGAAACTGAATTTGATAATATGGTGGAAGTTAATTTTGAACAGAAACCACAGTATATTACTTGTTTCGATACGCTAGAGCCAAAAAGAATAATTGAAAACATCTCTGTTCTCTCCAAATCAAATATTATTCCGGGAAAGACACTCCTGTTTCTTGACGAAATACAAGATTGTCCGAATGCTATAAGTGCTTTGCGATATTTTTATGAACAGATGCCTGAGCTACACGTGATTGCTGCAGGCTCATTATTAGAATTTACAATTTCTCAAGAAAATTTCAGGATGCCAGTAGGCAGGGTTCAGTACCTGTATATGAAACCTCTTTCCTTTTTAGAATTTCTTGATTCCATTGGAGAAAACAGAGCCAGAAAAACCATTGAAACTTCTACCTGGGATAATCTGCCCTCTCCGGTTATTCACAAACATCTTATTTCCCTGATAAGAAAGTATTCCATTATTGGTGGAATGCCGGCAGTTGTTTCAGAATACGCCTCTACTTCCAATCTGGATAAATGCTTTCAAATCCAGGCGATAATTATTCAAACTTACCGTGACGATTTTGGCAAATACGCTAGTAAAGTGAAGCACAAATATCTTGAAAAGATTTTCTTTGCCGCTCCTAAAATGGTTGGAAGGAAGTTTAAATACTCTCACGTAGATAATACCATGCAATCTCGCGATTTAAAAGAGGCGTTAGAACTTTTGGAAAAGGCAGGAGTGGTTTTGAGGATTAAGCAGACAAGTGGTGAAGGTTTGCCCCTTGAAGCCAATGCCAAAGAAAGGCACTTTAAAACAATCTTCCTTGATATTGGCTTAATGCAAAATATGTGTGGACTAAGTAGTGAAATACTATTTTCTACTGACGAAAGTTTTATTAAAGTAAATGAAGGGGCTATTGCTGAACAACTTACAGCTCAGGAGTTATTAGCATATCGTGATTATTTTCAGTCCCCCGCACTATTTTACTGGGCACGCGAAGCAAGGAATAGTAGTGCAGAAATCGACTATATCATTCCAAGCGGCTCATATGCTTTACCTATTGAAGTGAAAGCAGGAAAAACCGGCTCTTTTCGAAGCATGCATATCTATCTTGAGAAGTATCATTTACCTGCCGGGATAAGAATTTCACAGCTTGAGTTTAATAACATTCTTCCAATTATTTCTATACCATTTTTTGCGATAAAAAGGATATCTCACTTTGTGGAGAATCTACAATGAACCGGGCGGTAAGCTAAGGAGAAAATGACAATCCATGTGTTATTATCCTTAGCGTTAAAAAATGGAATCCTGATTTACACATATTCGATCAATAAATCTCCCCACATAACCCACCACTAACTTGGCAAAAAACTGGGTATGAAAATAGGTATGAAAATTGACCATAAAATGTTTGACACTATAAATTTTCATCTTTTTCTAATCTATAAACGATAAACTGAACGTAGGTAGTACCTAGATTAGCGCTCATCTAGAAAGGCATTAAAAACACCATTTTCAAACTTAATAGTATCAGGACCTGGTAGGGTGAAATTTGAATCACTAGAGTCTCTCACAAAAACTAAATGATATGTTCCAAAAACCTTCATCCGTCTCTTATCCAAAGAGACTTGAAAATAACTTGTATCTGTTTCAGAAAATATATATTTATCTCCCAGTACGTCCGTACAAGCCATAGTAAAATAATCTGTCGTTAGCTTTGTTATAGGATCATTAGATTTGCTTGATAAATGCTGGCTAGTATCAATTTTAAAATGATCAATAACAAAGATTTCCTTTAGCTCATTATATTCATCATATCTTCCTATTTGAATCACAATTGAGTCACCTTTTTTTTTGTCTAATATGGGGGCAAAGAAACCCTCCCAAGGCTCACCATTTTTGATGGCAGTGGTCGTCCAACTATTGTGATTATATTCCTCGAGAAGTTTCTTTGTACAGTTTGAAAATATCATCACTGGAAGTAAAATCAGAAATATATAAAGATTTTTCTTGATCATAATTTTTTGAATATTTATGGACATCATCGATCTACAATGTACGAGATTCTACTTCATATTCCGCTTTACCATAATCTTTTTGAGGTTACCTTATTCAAAGTAAGTAAAAATTGGCACAGTTGTCTGAGTGCAGAGAGACAAGCTAAGTAATAAGAACCGAGTTGGTTTCCTTCTGGCAAAAACCTGGCAAAACAATAAAAGCCCAGCCTTCCGACTGAGCTCAATTATTTCACACCCACACTTCCTATCACACCCACACTCAAACAGTGCCGGCAGGCGCGCAGCCTTCGTGGGCCCACCAGGGCTTGAACCTCCGAGTAACCTGAATTAACCAGCGAGTAAAGCGAGCGAGAATCCCCTGAATCACCAAATTAACCCAACTCACCGCACCCAATCCGGAATCCCCCCATTCTTCTCCTGTGCATAATACTTCTCATGAAAGGGCCAGGTCTTACTCATTGGCGCTCCTTCGTTAACCATGAGCGGACGGGCTTCTGACCACCATTGATCGTAGAATTCCAACATTGCTTTGACTACCTCAGGATGTTGGTCGATTACATTTATTGTTTGTCCCGGATCGGCTTGAACATCATATAGCTGATCCATGCCGACCAGTCTGAAGCGTTCATTTCTGATTGCAAAATTCTTGTATTGATAATCATTTGGTTCATCCCCAACAGGCCAGCGACCAGTATGAAAGACCCTGTAGCGGTCAGTCCATTCCACATTCAGATCATTGAGCAGAGGCAACAGGCTTCGTCCTTCAACCTGCTCTGGAACAGGCAATTCAATGCCGGCAATATCTGCAAGGGTGGGATAAATATCAAAATGAGAGGCAAGAGTCTCAACGTCTCTTCCTCCTTCCCATTTAGCCGGCCAACGTACAAAGAAGGGAACTCGCGTACCTCCCTCGTGCACGGTTCCTTTATAACCCTTCATACCGGCATTATATGCGGGACTGTTTGAACCAAAGGCTCCACCCTGATCACTATGCAAAGCTTTTCCATTATCTGACATGAAAATTAAAAGTGTATTCTCAGCCAAGTTCCATTCTTCCAGCTTTTGCATTAGTAAACCTACATTATCATCAATATTCTCAACCATTCCATAAAAACCCCGGGCACTGCCTCCGTATCCGGCATCGGCAAATTTCTGTGTGTACTTCTCAGGTGCAATAAATGGGGCATGCGGGGCATTGGTCGATATCCGGGCATAGAAAGGCTTCCCTCTCTCTCCATTCAAACGGATAAACTTCAGGGCCTCATTGAAAAAAACATCTGTACAAAAGCCATCTGTCTTAACAAAAACACTCTGGTCTTTTATCACCGGACTGAAATAGGAATTCCCCGGAGCATCTGCACAGGAACAGGGATATTTCTGTCCTATCCCACCACCTCCATGAATAAATACACGGTCGTATCCCCTGCTCTCTGGTTGATGTTCCTCCTCATCACCCAGATGCCACTTGCCAAAAATAGCAGTAATATATCCGGCTTCATGTAGTATTTGCGACAGAGTAACAGCATCCACAGTCATCCGTTCACGTTCATAGATGGTATGGGTGATCCCATTCTTGAAAGGACTGCGTCCGGTCTCCAGGGCAGAACGTGTGGGAGAACAAGTCGGACTCACTTGAAAATCAGTAAACCGTATGCTTTGCTCATGCAGTATATCCAGATTTGGGGTATGGACATCAGGACTGCCGTAAACAGAAAGATCTCCGTATCCCTGGTCATCGGTGATAACAATGATGATATTGGGCTTTGTGGGGCTCTGTGCACATGCGGTCAATAAAGCCAGTGCGAGAATTAGTGTGATTGTTTTGGTCATATTATTGATGTTAATTCGCCAAATTACCGATTAGTAAAACTGGATTATCCTCATCTGAGATCTGCTGATCAAGCATGGTAATGGCAGAAAATGCTTCCTTGCTCAACTCTTTATTTTCCAGAGCTTTTGCCAATTTATCCTTAAAGTCAATAGCTGAATATTTGATACTTACAATATCTCCATTAGTTGAAAAATACATATTTTCATCCTCCATTTCTAAAAAGGTATTATAATAGCCCTTTATTGATTCAAGCTCCTTTGTGTCACTATTCCAAAGAAACAGATCACTGCCATCTATCCATGTACTAATCCCTCCTTCACCAATTCTCTCAATCTTAAACATGACATTTGAAACAAGCATTTTAGAACCAGTTCTAACACTAATCGAAGGGAGAGATCCATTGGTCATGGTTTCTGAATTAAATCTGACATTCACGTGAAAAGAACAAATAGGTCTTTTTTCAGTTCCATTCAACATATAAAGGGTATCAGTAAATGTATCCATATAAAACAAATCCCCCTTGATTCGCTCCAGGAATTCTGAGCGGCTTGAGTATCCGGTTGATTTTAGTAATATTTTTCTGGGTATTGAATCCAATAACTAAAGACAGCCATAATGACTTTAATAAAGCTTGCATAGTTTTTGGTTTTGCTTACTTCAAATGAACGAAAAATTTGCCAAATAATAACAGAAATAGCTATACGTCCTAACGAAATATGAAAGGGCCAGGTCTTACTCATGTTAACCGGGACTGACTTGTTCTCCAAAAGTAAGTTTGACCGTAAAAAATCTTCCAAGTCAACGGAAGGAGAAAGATGCTTTTTTGTCGCTTTTCAGAACATTCATTTGTTGGATTTTAAACCATTGCCTATCTTTATATGAAAATTAAGCGGAATTATGACCACAAGATTATCATCAAAACAAATTGGGAAAAGAATAGTGGAATTGCGAAAGTTAAAAGGCTATTCTCAGGAGGATTTGGCAAAATTCCTGAATATCCCGAGGTCTTCGGTTGCGCAGATGGAATTGGGGAATCGAAACGTATCTGTCATTGAGATAATCAAACTATCGGAGGCACTTGGGTTTTCACTTGACCAGTTTTTGGCGAAGGAATACAAAGCGATAAAAGAAGGTGAAGTACTAACAGATACAGTTAAGACTAAACAGGATATGAGGATTTCTGTTCCTAAACTCAGGATGGATAAATTTAAAAATATCTTATTGTACATTCTTGAACGATGTGGCGGGAAGCCCAATATTGGCGAAACGGTGCTTTATAAGCTACTATATTTCTCTGATTTTAATTTTTATGAAACTTATGAAGAACACCTTACCGGCGCTCAATACCGGAAACTTCCTTATGGCCCTGTTCCTCAAAAGCTAGACTATCTCATTAGTCAAATGATTGCAAATGGGCAGTTGCAACGAATCAAAACAGAGTATCACGGTTATCCACAAACAAGGTATATTCCTATGGAGAAGGCTGACCTTACCGAAATGTCAGCAGCCGAAAAAGAAATAATAGACAGAGTAATTGACCGCTTTTCGGATTGGTCGGCATCGGCAATTAGTGAATTTTCACACAAAGATTTGCCTTGGAAAGCAACCGAGGAAGGAGATATTATTGATTATGAACTTGCTTTTTACAGAGAACCTCCTTTTTCTGTAAGAACCTATGATGACGAACTTGAGCAGCCATGACTTTTGAAGAACTGGACGAATTTAAAAAAGACTTGAAAAAGCTGCTTAAGAAGTACCGGAGCTTGAATGAGGACTTAGCAATAATGAAAAAGGTATTGAATGCAGAACCGGGTGAACGTCCTCCTTTCAGTTTCAGAATTGACGGATTAGGCATTGAGACATGTGTAATAAAAGTAAAAAAGATGGCGTGTAAGAGTTTGAAAGGGCGAGGCGTTAACACAGGATTAAGGATTATTTATGCCCATTTTGGAAAAGAACAAAAAATAGTGTTTGTGGAACTCTACCATAAGAACATTAAAGTGAATGAAAATAAGGAACGAATTCTAAACTACTTCAAATAAATTGGCTCTATGTTGATTTAGTCGTTCCATGATATCCATTTCACCGTTATGTTGATCTGGATAGATTTGTTTTTCTGATAGCATCCAGATAGCTGGCCAGGCCCCATGAGCCGGATCAAGCTTTGCCCTGACTTCAATGCGTCCGTATTGAAAAGCAAATTTATCCCAGGTAAAAATTCCTCCGGTCAGATAGGGACGGGGGTCACCATCCACAGTATCCTTATTCACAATTCCTCTCAATTTGATATTATTCTCATCAAACTGCACAACTCTGTCATCAGTTGCTGAAATATAACGGAAGCATCCAGTATTTTCCTGCCACTTATCTTTTGTGGTTTTCCACTGTGGCGACGTAAATAGCCCAATAAGGGTCCAGTGCGTAGTGTCTATAACTCCCAGATCAAATCCATCTTCCCAGACCAACTCCCACAACAATCCAAAATATGCAATTATTTTACTCATAACTAATGGCTTAATATTCTCTGATTAATTCTGTTTTTTTACTCATTGTTTCCATACCAGAAAATAGTTGATGAATAGTCTGCTTTTCCCACGTACCAACTCAGGAGTTCAAGGTCAAATTGTAGTTTCTTCTGAAAAGGGATGCCATCAAGGTTTCTTGTTCTGTACCATGTGCTGTGCCCGCGAGAATTTGTTGAGTCTGCTCTAGCAGCTCCACCAAATGGAGTATGGAAAATCCTCACCGGAGCCCAGGAAGAGTTATAATAATCTTCTGTACCTGTTCCAAAATGTGACGGGAAGGAGTCGTCATCAATCCATATTTGTTCATCACCTTCTCCATACCAACTTTCGGAGTAATTAATGAGACTCAATACATCTCCTTTGAAGACTCCTTTTCCTGTGAGGCTTGCCATTTCATAGGGAAGGGCTTCCAGATTACTAATGTCATCAGCACAATGGAAAAGATGGATACCATTTTCCTGCTTCCATGAAGCATGAAAGTACATTGTGTTTTGAGACCAGTCTTTTTTCTTAGACATTACATTGATCAATGCAATAATCTCATAATCAGAGCTATTTGTCAAAGTGAGTTTCCCGTTTTTCTTGTATGGCATTGGCCATCGTGAATCAATATATCCTTTCCCATTATTCTCGAAATACCATGAATCAGTTGAGTAGGCACCAATGCCACCACCAGCAAAATCCCCCAAGGGAGCATTGACGGTTTCCTCGCCATCAAATTCTATAGAAAGGCCCAATTCTCTCATTATTTTTCCATAATCCAGACTATCGGGAATATCAATCTCAAACCTCATTTGGCTAATCAAGTTTTCACCCTCAGGCAGATGAATAACTGTTGTTGAACCGGGTAATAATTCCCCTTTCTCTCTTACAGAAATTAACTCAAATTCTGGCTGCTGCGGATCTAATAAGAGAGTATTAACTTTTTTAATCTTATCCTTGAGTAGAGCAGCTTCCGCATTTGAGAAGGTTTGTATCTGTGTATTGTTATCATAGGATCTGTAATTGATCTGATAATACCTGGGATTTTTGACCACTTCTTCATCAATCTCTACGGTTACTTTACAACTTTTAGCATAGGGAATTGGAAAGTAGGATGTACTACCTCCAACGCTTTCCTCATTCCAATGGATATGGGGGAAAACCATTCCTTCACCAAGCCCTTCAATTCCTATTTGAGTGAGATCGTAAGCAGGAATTATAAATTGTGCTTCATCGCTCCCATCGAAGTAAAACTTGATTTGGGCTTTTTTATCCAAACTGGTTATCCATATCCTTGTAATGACTCCCGGAGCCTTATGATCAAGCATAACTTTTTCGATCCTTCCATTGATAGTGTCAATTCTGATGAAATGTCCGCCTTGATAGCCATCGTCATTGGCTCCCCAATAGGCAGAATCTGGAGAAACAGACCGCCTGTCATAGCTGCTTGCCTGGTGGCAGGTATAATAGGGATCAGGGAATTGGGTGATGATCTCGTATGATGTCATCTCATTAAGTAGGGTCTCAAGTGTAATGACATCTTGCTTTTGGCATGATAGAAGACTAAAAGCCAAAAATATTATAGCGGTAAGCTTTTTCATTACCAGGCTGATTTAAGTTCATGAACCTTCATCGTATGGATCTTTACTTCGCTTGAATGTCCATGAATTTCAAGTCCGGTTTTTGTCTTTGCTTCTACCAGAGGCTTAACAAAAACGATTTGGCCCTTATTGATGAAAGACTCGACGGATGTGCGATCAATCAACATCTCAATATCAAAAACCAATTTTCCGGGATTTAACTGAGGAGTTTGTATCCCATTGATCTCATCCGCATCTATGCTAACATACTTGTTGCCATTGTAATCAATTGAAATTCCTTGTCCGTTTAAAGATTCTGCCTGTATTACAACATGAAGTAAGTCGTGATGAATGTCCTTCATTTTCTCATTGACCTGAGAAATTGTTAGGCCCGAGAAATCATGAGACCGGGTATGTAGGGTCTCTATTGCATCTATCGGTTCGCTGAAAATCCGAACTCCCTCATTGGTTGTTCTCAAAGTAAGCTCTGTTGGGAAACACATCATTTGACTAAATGGCATGTCTTCGGTGGGAATTGTTCCCCATCCAATTTGAATCCGTTTGCCATCAGGGGTATTGTTATAGGTCTGAGCTGCATAATGATTGCCATGTGTATAACGATATTTCCCGTATTTCGGCGTGAAAGTTTTCCCATTAAAATCACCTAGTAAATAGGCTCCTGATCCTCCATAAGCTACCCAGAGAGTATTGCCTGGGTCGCCATCAATTGGTAATTCAAATAGTTCCGGACATTCATAAAACCCATCTATATGCGATTCTTTCTTCCAGTCTTTCAGGTTTTTCGAGGTGAAAAAACTGATACCGGCTACTTCATACAGAGCCATTACCCATTCTTGATTGGGTTCATACCAGATTACTTTTGGATCGCGGGTAGGACCGACAACCGGATTGCCTTCATATTTGGTGAAGGTTCGTCCTTTATCGGTACTGTAAGCTATACATTGAGTTTGCTTTTTACCTGCCGCTGTATAGGCAGCTACCAGAGCATTCTTCCCCCAACCGGCTGTGTTGTTTTTGTCGATTACCGCACTTCCGGAGAACATAGTGCCCAGTCTATCAGGATATAAGGCGTCGTTGAGTTCAGTCCAGTGAACCAGATCAGGACTAACGGCATGTCCCCAGGTCATATTCTGCCAATGAATCTCATAAGGATTATGTTGATAAAAGAGATGATATTCTCCATCGAAGTAAACCAGTCCGTTAGGGTCATTGTTCCATCCTCTTCTTGATGAGAAGTGGAATTGCGGACGTCTTTTTTCTTTGTACAAACTGTCTTGACCTGCGAATTCATCAGACTGGTAGATTTTGTCTAATCCGTATGAATTTTCAGCAAAAATGAGCTTTAGTATTTTTCCTTTATAGGCCGAAACATCTTTGAAGACCCAGTAGTCTGGCTCGGTATCAGCAATTCTGATAACATTATAAGTCAGGGTATCTTTTTCCAGTACAAACTGAACCATTTGGCGATTTTTTTGCATGTCAATCGGGAAGTTCAGATACTGCTTATTGATCTCGAATTCCTTGACAACCTGTCCCATTCCCGCTGATGCAAGAATAAACAGAATTAGGAAGAGGCTTAGTTTTCTCATGACATTGTAATTGAAATCTTGTTATTAATTGGTGTTTTCAGGCTTAACTAATTTCTTTTCTAACTCCTCCAGACTTATTCCTTTTGTCTCTGGTATCACAAAGATCACAAACAATAGCTGAAGGACCATGAATCCTGCAAAGAAGGCAAATATGGGCCAGGGATTACTCCCTACAATCCCTTTATCCGCATCAAGAAAAAGGGGTGTTATCAAGGTTATTAATGCCGCAAAAACCCAATGAGTTCCAGCCCCAAATGATTGTCCGAATGCTCTGACCTTATTCGGAAATATTTCAGCAATAAACACCCAAATAACAGCTCCTTGTCCTACTGCATGAGAGGCAATAAATACCAGGATGAAAGTCAATAGGAGCCCTGAGCCAGCCCCGGAATAAAATGCGTAGGCTACCATTCCTAAACTGATAATATAGCCGAATGATCCCCACAACAGTAAGAGCTTACGACCCAGACGGTCAATGAGATACATTCCTAGTATGGTGAAGACAAGGTTAACCAGTCCAATTGTTACTGAACTCATTAAAGATTCTTTGGCTGCCAATCCGGCCCGTTCAAGAATCTCAGGGGCATAGTAGAGAATGAAATTTATACCCGATAGTTGATTGAAGAAAGCGATGAAGAATGCTAGCAAAATAGGAAAAGAGTACATTCGTTTCCATACTCGTTTGGAGGATTCTATTGTAATAGACTTACGAATTTCTACAATAGCTGAATCGACATCTGTTCGTCCGAGTCTGATTAAAGCCGATCGGGCTTCTTCTTCATTGTTTCGGTTTACCAGGAGCCATCTCGGACTTTCAGGAATATACAGAATCATGATGATATAAGCGATGGCAGGCAATGCTTCAACACCCAACATTAATCTCCAGTCTGCATTTCCGCCGACCCCTTTCAATAAGTAATTGCTGAAAAAGGCTATAAGTATCCCAAATACAATCATAAACTGATAACGGGCTACGAGTTGACCTCTTTTCGAGGCCGGAGATATTTCAGACAGATAGGTTGGAGCGGCAACACTTGAGATTCCAACTCCGATTCCCCCGATAAATCTGAAGATGGAGAAGGAATAGGGTTCAGGAGCCAGTGCCGATCCCAAAGCTGATATACCATACAATATTCCGATGATAAACAAGGTATTTTTTCTACCAAGGCGATTCGTTGGGATACCTCCGAACAAAGCTCCGAGTACTGTACCCCATAAGGCCATTGACATAATGAATGTGCCATGAAAAAGTGGGGAAGTGTTCCAGAGTTCTTTTATTGGAAGATTAGCTCCTGAAATGACTACCGTGTCAAATCCGAAAAGGAATCCCGCCAGAGCAACCACCAGAGTAATGTTGGAAAGTTTATTTTTAGACATAAAAAATAAGTTTGACACCTGCAAGATACTAGGTTTATTCATGTTTAAGACTTCCCGCCAAATCAACCCTATTGATTCCAACGCTTGCAAATACCAAAATCCAAATCAACCCGTTCCCAATTACTATCCCAATTAATCCGATAAGTGTTCCCATTTGGATCCTTTCTGGTGTTTCTCGGCAATACTTTTCACAATCATATACTCAGCAACAATAAACGTCCTCTTGTAACTATCCCAGTTCTTGACTACTTCTATTAACTCCCTTTCAGATAATGCTCCGGATTCACTCATTTCGAATATATGTAAAATACCGGGTACCCTGTGCAGTTTTCAGCCGGTATTTACACTCATCACTCATGTGTCTACCAGGAGGTGGACACACATTCCCGCCTTGTCCAATAATCCTGAAAATCTGAACACAGTTGTTTCTTTTATTCAATAATTGGACATATATTTGCACTATGTCCAGTAATGTTGAAATAATGAACAAGCGCAAAGAGCCCAATGTTTGATCGAGAGAAACCATATAACGAACTCCCACTATTACCTCCAGACACAAAATTGGAAAATGACCCTGATATCTTAAGAAGTCTGGTACGAGCTTCAAGAGCTTTGGCTACGGTAAACGGAAACCTGAGTAGACTTCCAAATCCGTTGATGTTAATTAACACATTGTCACTACAGGAAGCGAAAGCCTCGACAGAAATCGAGAATATTTTTACTACTGAAGAAGAGCTTTACAGGGCTGTCTCTGACTCTGTTAAAGTATTGAATATTAATCCTGCAACGAAAGAGGTATTAAAATATAGAGAGGCCCTTTGGGCTGGATACAATGAAATAAAAATAAACCAAAGGATTGATAATAAGTTAATAAAGCAAATAAATAATCATATTAAGGAAACTACATCAGGGTATCGGGCTCCTCAGGCTCAGGTAGTAATTAAAAGGGGGAATAGTGAATTTCGTCCGGGTGAAACGGTATATACACCACCCAGAGGTGAAGGCGTAATCGAAATATTAATGGATAATTTAGTTGAATACCTTAATAACGATGAAATCTATCCGGTAGACCCACTTCTAAAAATGTGCATTGCTCATTATCAATTCGAAGCCATTCATCCATTTCATGATGGAAATGGTCGAACTGGCAGAATTCTCAATCTACTCTATTTATTTAGCAAAGGATTGCTAGGCCAACCAGTTCTTTATCTATCTAAGTATATCATTCAAAACAAAGAGGATTATTACTACAAGCTTGGATTAGTTACACAAAGAAATTCCTGGAAACCATGGGTTGATTATATGCTTGAAGCAACTGAAAAAACCTCCCTTCTGGCTACAATAAAGATTAATGAAATATTGTCACAAATGGATTCTACTTTAGAATATGCTAAAGGTAAGATCAGTTGGTATAATAAGGAAGTAAACGAAGCAATTTTCAGTCAGCCCTATATCAAACCTAAGATAATTGGTGATATTTTAGGTAAGACATCAAGAACCACATTAACAAAATATTTCAATGAATTGGTAAATTTCAATATCCTTAGGCCCAAGAAAATAGGTTTAGAGGTTTACTATCTAAATGATGATTTAATCCGTATACTCGAAGGATAAAAGCAACAAAGCCTAATCGCGTAGCCTGTCCTGCCAGTAAGA
>JAYEFL010000097.1:0-88720 GCA_034658635.1 Bacteroidota bacterium
AATTCCCATATCCTTGAGAAAGAGAATTATTGATTCTTCAATGCCAAATACATATTGTTTCAGGTGAATGCCAAAATGCTCCAGATCAAAAATAGGATATCCAACTATTTGTCCCGGACCATGATAGGTGATATCCCCACCGCGATCTGTTTGATAATATGTTGCATTTATTTGCTCAAGGAATTCACTTTTAATCAGGAGATTATTCTGATTTCCTGATTTTCCAAGGGTGTAAACATGCGGATGTTCAACAAAGAGCAAGACGTTATCTAATATTGAGGACTTGATTAATGGATGGTCTCTGTTAAAGAGCTTAAGTTCAACTCGTTCCTTAAAGAGCTTTTCCTGGTATTCCCATGCTTCCTTATAATCAACCAAGCCTAAATCACGATATTGGATTTTAATGGGCATATATTAAAGAATATGTTTTTCTGCGTGATAGGAAGATCTTACCAAAGGACTCGATTCAATATGTCGGAATCCTTTTTCCAGACCAATTTCTTTGTATTCATTAAATTCTTCAGGACTAATCCAGCGTGTTACAGGCATGTGATCACGGGAGGGCTGAAGGTATTGGCCAATGGTTACCACTGTGCAGTCAGCTTCTAGCAAATCATCCATGGTTGCCAGTATTTCATTTCTCTCTTCACCTAAGCCCAGCATAATTCCTGATTTTGCAACCAAGCCAGATTCAGCAACTTGTCTGATTACTGATAGGCTCAGATCATATTTTGCTCTTGAGCGTATTAGTGGAGACAGTCTTCGTACGGTTTCTAGATTATGAGAAATAACCTCAGGTTTCTCATTAATAATCATTTGAATAAGATTAGGAATGCCGTCAAAATCTGGTATCAGGGTTTCCATAGTCAAACCCGGGTTGTTCTGTTTGCAAATATTTATCGTTTTGGCCCATGCACCTGCACCTTTATCCATTAAATCGTCACGATCAACCGAAGTAATAACTGCATGTCTGATACCCATATTTTGAATTGAATCAGAAATTCGCAGAGGTTCGCCGGGGTCAATTGCACCAGGCTTACCGGTCTTAACTCCGCAGAATTTGCATGCTCTGGTACAGATATCCCCAAGAATCATAAAGGTAGCCGTTCCATTACTCCAGCATTCGCCAATATTCGGACAATTACCAGATGTGCAGATAGTGTGTAGATTATTAGAATTGACTATTTCTCTGACTTTATGATAATTTCCATCTTTTGGAAGCCTGGATTGCATTTTCATCCAGGATGGAAGCCTTTGTCTATTCTTGTCTGATTTACTCATCCTTGATTTCTAAGGCCTCAAAAATACATAAAACTATTCTGTGTTAACTGCAAAGTTAGTGCGATAGTAAGTGTTAATATGTTAACAAATATGTGAATTAAATAGCAGTAATTTGAAAAATCTATATATATTTACACATCTAAATTAGTCGATGTCAATATCAAATTAATTATGACAAAAAGGCGCGATTTTATTAAAGTGTCAGCTTTAGGACTCGGGGCAACTGTTGTAGGAATGCCTGTCATTAAAAGTTTTGCCAAAGCAAATATTCAAACGAAAGATAATATTTTTGCCAGTATGCGACGCACTCCGACGTATTGTGAGGTGTGTTTTTGGAAATGTGCCGGATGGATCTATAAAAATGATCAGGGAGGAATCTGGAAAATTATTGGAAATGACGAAGATCTCCATAGCAATGGCCGTTTCTGTCCGAGAGGAACTGGTGGAGTGGGGATGTATACCGACAATGATCGTTTAAGAACTCCTCTTATTCGTACCGGTGAGTCAGGTAGCCAAACATTTAGAGAAGCTAGCTGGGATGAAGCTTTGGATTTGGTAGCTAAGAGACTTAAGGAAGTGGCAGGAATACATGGGCCGGAATGTGTTGCATTATTTACTCATGGGTCAGGTGGAAAATATTTTGGAAACCTGTTGAAGGCCTTTGGTTCAACTAATATTGCTGCTCCTAGTTATGCTCAATGTCGTGGACCAAGGGAAGTTGCTTTTATTGCAACTTTTGGAGAGGGGGTTGAATCTCCTGAGCGTACAGATATCAGGGATACTAATTGCCTTGTATTGATTGGGTCACATATTGGAGAAAACATGCATAACGGTCAGGTGCAGGAGATGTCTGATGCCATTGACAAAGGAGCAACGATAATTACTGTGGATCCCAGATATAGTACTGCAGCATCCAAATCCAAATATTGGCTGCCTATCAAGCCTGCAACGGATATGGCTTTGTTGCTGGCATGGATGCATGTTATTATTGATGAGGAATTGTACGATAAGAAATATGTTGAAAAATATACTTTTGGCTTTGAATATTTAAAGGATCATGTAAAGAACCTGACACCGGAATGGGCATATGGTATCACAACAATTAAGCCTGATGTGATTCGCAAAACTGCAAGGGAAATGGGGCATGCATCACCTGCAGTTATTATTCACCCTGGTAGGCATGTAACCTGGTATGGTGATGATACTCAGAGATTGAGAGCAGTTGCAATACTTAATGCAATATTGGGTTCATGGGGTAGAAGAGGTGGGTTCTTCAGACCAGAAACTGCTAGTTTACCTTCTTACCCTCATCCACCTTATCCCAAGCCAAGTAAAACCTGGAGAGATGCATTTGAAGGGCATTATGAGCTGGCAGATCTGGCTCTGGCATCTGGTATTTGCGATGCAACCATTCCTGCTCCATCCAGAGATTGCTCTTTTAAAGCATGGATTGTGAACGGTACTAATCTAATAGAAACTCTTCCTAATCAGGATAATACCATTAAGGCTATCGAAAATCTGGAGTTCATGGTTGTAATTGATACCATGCCGATGGAGATTACCGGATGGGCTGATGTAATTCTTCCAGAGTGCACATATCTTGAAAGGTATGATATGATTCGCGCGAGTCAGCATCGTAAACCTCAGATTGCATTGAGAATGCCAGCTGTTGAACCTAAATACAATACCAAGCCTGCTTATTGGATGGCTAGAAAATTGGCTCAAAAAATGGGTTTGGGAGAGCACTTTCCGCATGAAAAACTGGAAGACTTGTTAGACTGGCAATTGAAGCAGGTTGGTTCTAGTCTTGAAGAAATGCAGAAAATAGGTGTTAAGACAATGGAAAGAGAATATGATGATCTCTATTTTGCAGATGATGAGGATGTTGAGTTTATGACAAATACAGGTAAAATCGAGCTGTATTCATCTACTTTAGCAAATCAGGGCTTTGATCCCATTCCTAAGTATACCGCCCATGAAGAACCTCAATCCGGTTTTTACCGGTTAATATACGGGCGTGCCCCAATGCACACCTTTAGTCGTACTTCAAATAACCCGAATCTTACAGATATTATGGATGAAAATAAGGTTTGGGTGAATCCAAAAGTGGCGAAAGAATGGGGATTGGAAAATAACCAGTTAGTTCATCTGGTAAATCAGGATGGTAAGAGATCAAAATTTCCGATAAAAGTGAGGATTACCGAAAGAATTCGATGGGATTCGGTTTATATGGTTCATGGTTTTGGTCATGATCAAAGAAAACTAACTCGTTGTTATGGCAAAGGAGCCAGTGATACAAACTTGATTTCCAGGGTTCATATTGACCCTATCATGGGTGGCACAGGTATGAGAGGTAATTTTGTAAGGTTTGATTTAGAAGCATAAAGGAGGGCCAGACATGAGATATGCAATGGCAATAGACACTAAAAAATGTGTAGGATGCAGCGACTGCGTAGTTGCCTGCCAAACAGAGAATAATGTTCCGATAGGATATTGCCGCGATTGGGTTGTAGAGGTAACAGATGGAACTTATCCGCAATTGGAGCTGGAGATTCGGTCTGAAAGATGTAATCATTGTGACAACTCCCCATGCGTCAGATGCTGTCCTACCGGAGCCAGTCATTATAGCGATGGTGGAATAGTTCTGGTTACTCCTAATAAATGCATCGGCTGTGGAGCCTGTATTGTTTCATGCCCATATGATGCCAGATACACTCACCCAGATGGGTACGTTGACAAATGTACGTTTTGTCTTCACCGGGTCAAAGATGGATTGCAACCTGCCTGCGTATCTGCTTGTCCTACTAAATGCATGTATTTTGGAGATCTGGATGATCCGAAGAGTGAGGTTTCGATAATCATAAAAAAAAGGAAGTGGAAGACATTGATCCCGGAAGCTGGAACTAAACCACATGTTTTCTATTTGATTTAACTAACTGAATTAAGCTGAGTTATGAGAGAAGAGATTATTGTAAGCGGAAGAATGAACCCAAATATTGATCCGCATTTGCATATCTGGCACTGGCAAATACCACTCTATCTGTTTCTTGGGGGATTAGCCGCTGGTTTACTGTTTTTTGTTGCTTTGTTCGTTATCCAGGGAAAAGAGGATAAATACCCAACGGCTACAAAATTGGCAACACTGGTTGTTCCTTTTCTGCTGATTCTTGGATTATTTGCTCTGTTTCTGGATCTTAAGCATAAATTGTTCTTTTGGCGCTTGTATACCACTATCAGGTTGGAATCACCAATGGGTTGGGGAGCTTGGACACTTATGATTATTACTCCTTTATCCATGATCTGGGCGGCTATGAATATCAGATTGGTTTTTCCAAACTGGAAATGGCCTTTTAAATGGCTTGATCAGCTGGAAAACTTTTTTATTAAGAATAAGAAAATATTAGCCTGGGTAACAATTTTTTATGCCCTTATCTTAGGTGTTTATACAGGCATACTATTTTCTGCATTCAACGCACGACCGCTTTGGAATACATCAATTTTAGGCCCGCTTTTTCTTGCTTCAGGACTGTCTTCCGGAGCTGCTCTTATCATTCTGATGAGTAAAAATCACTATGAGAGATTAGTTTTTGCCAAGATTGACCTGATGTTGATCGGAATAGAAATATTTCTGATAGTGCATATGTTTATGGGATTTCTTGCCAGTACACAAGTTCAGATTGATGCTGCCAATCTATTTCTTGGCGGCCCTTATACTGCTCCTTTCTGGGTGTTTGTTGTTGGACTTGGTCTAGTGTTACCAGCTCTTCTGGAAATCATGGAACTTGCTAAGATTAAGATTCCAGCTTTTATTCCTGCCTTACTTGTTCTTATGGGTGGAGTCATTCTGAGATTCATTATAGCAAATGCCGGACAATTAAGTAGATGGTTGTATTAAAAATATTTGAAACAAACAGATAAAATGGAAAACAAGACTAAGCGCTCACGCAAGTATTTGAACCCATACCTGGGCGGTGTATTATTGGGACTGGTATTAATTGCGGCCAATTATGTTTCTGGACGTGGATTAGGAGCCAGTGGAGCTTTGAAGAGTGCAATTGTAAGCTCAGTTTCTACAGTAGCGCCAGAGCATACAAAAACAGCGACTTTCTATCAGGATTATTTGACTTCGCATCCTGAGCCTATGAAATCATGGTTGGTATTTCAGATGCTTGGTGTTTTGGTCGGAGGCTTTCTTTCAGGAGCTATTTCCGGTAGATTGAAATTGAAGGTTGAGCATAGTCCAAAGATTACTTCAAAAAAAAGATTGATTTTTGCGCTGTTTGGTGGAGTGTTATTTGGCTTTGGTTCTCAATTAGGAAGAGGGTGTACCTCAGGCTCAGCACTTAGTGGTATGGCAGTTATCTCACTTGGGGGCTTTATAACCATGGCTGCAATTTTTGGAACAGCATTCGCTCTAGCATATTTTTTAAGAAAAAACTGGATTTAAGAGGATTATATTATGGGACCATTAGTAGTAAACGAAATAATATCACAGAATACCAATTTGCTTTTAGCCTTTATAATTGGAATTGGTTTTGGATTAGTACTGGAAAGTAGCGGGTTCTCTTCATCAAGAAAACTTGCCGGTGTGTTTTATGGCTATGATACTGTTGTTTTAAAAGTGTTTTTCACAGCAGCTATAACCGCTATAATTGGACTATTATTTATGAGCCTTTTCGGCTGGATAGATTTAGATCTGGTTTATATTAACCCCACTTATGTGCCTTCAGCTCTGGCTGGTGGTGCAATAATGGGAGCAGGCTTTATCTTAGGCGGTTTTTGTCCGGGTACAAGTTTCTGCGCTGCCTCTATTGGAAAAATAGATGCAATGATCTTTGTGGGGGGCTTGTTTATCGGAATTCTGATTTTTGCTGAAGGGTATCCCCTTTGGGAGGATTTCTATAAGTCAGGATTTAAAGGTATACCCAAACTAAGTGAGAGTTTAGGACTGAGTGATGGAACTCTGGCATTTGGAGTTATTCTGGCTGCTGTCGGAATGTTTTTTGTTGGAGAATGGGCAGAAAAGAAATTTCCTCAAAAGGAGTATTAAAATTTAAGAAAATGAACCGAACATGACAAAAGGAAAACTATTTTGACGCACACGCGGATGATTATTTTTGTTATGTGAGCTACATACGACAAATACAATTAAATATAAACGGATGAAACCAAGAATTATTTTATCGATTGCTGTTGTTGGATTGGGGCTGATAATTGCTGCAGTGCCTCAGAACACTACTCACCCATATAAGCTGACAGCAGAAGAAATGCTGGAAGAAGTCTATAGCAGAGTGCAATACTTCAGTGCTGATGAGGTTGCAGATCTATTAATAAAGAAGGATCCTTCGATTCAATTAATTGATGTTAGAGACCCTGATGAGTTTGAAAAATTCAGTCTTCCTACCGCTTTTAATATCCCATTGCCTAGCCTTTTGTCAGAGGAATGGATTCCATATCTGGATCAGGATGTAAGGATGAATATTTTTTATTCAAATGGATCTTTAAAAGCCAATGAGGCGTGGATGTTAACACGACAATTAGGATTTGAAAACAATTATGTTTTGGAAGGAGGCTTAAATTATTGGGCAGAAGCCATTCTGAATCCCCAGAAACCGTCTAGTACAAGTCCGAATGAAGAATTTGCTAAATATGACTTCAGAAAGGGAGCTTCTGCAGCTTTAGGCGGTGGTAGCCTCAGTATGTCAAGTAGCAGCTCATCATCAGCTAAACCAAAGATCGCTACACGTCCTAAAAAGAAAAGAGCAGCAGGAGGTTGTTAATCAGCTCCAGACTCCAGAAACAGGAGTATGACAGAAAGGGCAGGCATTATTTTCAATTTTGTTTGAAAGTACGCGGAATCCTTTTCGCTTAATTAATACTTTCTGACACTCAGGACAAGACGTATTTTCTCCATCGATTTCAGGGACATTGCCAATGTAAACATGTTTTATTCCATGTTCTCTGGCAATATTTCTTGCATCAAGGAGTACTTTCAATGGAGTGGCAGGAAGGTGAGCCAGCTTATAAGACGGATGAAATCTGCTGAAATGTAATGGATAATCCTCAAAGCCCTTTTTTGATAACCATTTGCACATCTTATCGATCAAACCAAGATCATCAGACCACTCAGGAACGATGAGGTTTGTGATCTCAATCCAAATCTTATGATCCTTTAATATTTCAAGAGTTCTGAGAACCGGGGCGAGTTTTCCTCCGGTAAGTCTTTGGTAAGTGAGATCGTCAAAAACTTTAAGATCGATGTTGGCCGCATTCAGGTATGGAACTAATTCCATTAAGGGTTCTTCATTAATATAGCCGTTGGAAATCATCAGGTTATCAATTCCAGCTTCTGTGGCCAGTTTTGCAGTGTCAAGCATGTATTCAAAGTATGAAACAGGCTCTGTATATGTATAAGCAATGGTGGGACAATTTTCTTTTATTGCACCTTCAACCAGGCTTTTTGGACTGGCCAGATAGGATCTGATTTGCTCTGGACTCTTTTGAGAAATCTCTGAATTCTGACAATTAAGGCAACTGAAATTACATCCGGCTGTTCCGAATGAGAAGGCTAGAACTCCAGGTTTATAGTGGAGGAGCGGCTTTTTTTCAATAGGATCAATGTGGATGGCACATGGATGATTATAGGCCAGAGTATATAGTTTCCCATCAATTACTCTCCTGTTGTTACAGTCGCTGAGCTCTCCTTCTTCCAGTGTGCATTCATTTGGGCAAATCAGGCATCTCAGACCTTTGGGTGTGTTAAGTACGTACCTGGCTTCATGCAAATTGTCAACAGAGTAATTCATTGCTTTCCTTTTTTTTATTTTCTCCTGAGATGATGATAAGGCCACCTGAGGAAAAGCTGATATTCCCAATCCACTTATAGTACCCATCTTAATGAAATCGCGCTTTTTCATTTTAGTTCTTTAAAAACAATGGCTTCATAAATGTATATTTCCGCATCCTTCCAACCAGTATAACCGATGCCTGCTTTGTCTTGGGCACAACGACCAAGAAATTCCTCAAGGCTCCATCCGGTTTCCGTAGCTACCTGAGGAAGAAAGGTGCCTGAATTATTCCCTTTTTTGATATAAATCCCATGCTTCCCCAAGACAATATCATCAATTTCCCGAATTTTTCTCATCGGACTCAAAACACTGATTTCGATGGTAAGATCAGTTAGCTCCCCTGACCTTACTGGTACAAATCGATTGTCACGTGTTGCCGATGCTATTGTCAATTCAGGAATAAGCTTATAAAGAGGTTTTGTGGCTTGAAAACTTCCGATGCACCCTCTTAATTTACCATCGCTTTTAAGACTGACAAATGCCCCGGCTGTTTGCATCAGTTCACCTGCATGCAACGCTGCTTGTGGATTAATCCTGTTATTATTGATGACATATTCCTGTAAACAAGCACGAGACAATTCCAGAATTTTAAGTTTGCTGTAATTGCTTAAATAAAAGTCATTGTTTGGTTTTTTTCCTCTGATAGCGATGGCATGATAACCAACAACCTTTTTTTTGTCTCCATAGATTTCGTGGTCACCTGAGTTACTATATTTAAGCTTTTCAAAACTCATATCTAATTCTTCAGCAGCTAAATACATAAGTACAAGTGCAGCTGGCCATGCACACATTGAGGTTGACAAGCCCCTGATTCTTTTTGTGTCGTTGTTTTGCAAGACCGTCAGGAACTGCTCCGGGTCTCCTGAACAAAATGCATCTGCTGTAATACTGTCGAGGCTAATAGCATCCTCATATTTAGGGTAATGAGAGAAATCAGCACTGACAATAAATAGATTATTTGGCGTAAAATATGGCTTTAAAGCCAATGCCAGATCTTTTGCAACGCTTGGTACCTGACTGGCTAATACAATTGGAATAATGGGAGGCACTTTTCCGAAAAATTGCAAAAAGGGTAGCTGAACTTCAATACTGTGCTCTTCAGAATGAGCGGAGGGATAATAGCCAATGCAAGAATTTCTCATGAGTTCTTTCGCAATCTTTTTGTTAACCGTGAGCTCTCCAAGCGGAGTGAGATAATTGCCTGCTGAATAAACTGAAGCTTTACCCAGGCTGACACGATGGCTTGATGCCAAAATAAAGATATTGTCATACTGCCCAAGGTCTGATAGTTGTCGGTAGCCTTCTGCTGCAATATGTCCGGAGAATTCATAACCAGCATGCGGAACCAGAAGAGCTCTTACAGGATCATCATTCTGGCTCATTATTGCAGAAGAATATAATTTGTGAAGGGAAGATTCCAGCGCTTCAGCAGAGCCCGGATAGAATTGACCTGCTACCACCGGATTTCTGATAAGATCCTTGTTTTGACTAAATAGGCTTGAAATTTGAATCATAATCAGCAGTAATATTGTTGTGGATAAGGGTTTTATGAGACGAAACTTGTTTAACATGATACCAAATATAGTGTCAGACTAAATTTACGAAAAAAGTATGATTTCTTTTTTGTAAATTGTAGCTCACTCATGAAACTCTGAGAACATGCTTGGAAAGAGTAGAAAAAGCAGACAATTGGATATGTTTGAAGTGCCAATGAATAAGTTCATCAATATTCAGCATGAACTGGCTGTTACGGGTGATGAAATTGATTGGAACTCTCTGGAGAATCATTTTAGGGCGTATTATTCTGACCGCGGCAGACCGGCTGTTCCGGTCAGAAAAATTGTTGGTTTGCTACTTCTAAAAGCCCGCTTCAACCTTAGTGATGAAAAGGCCCTCTGTATATGGCTTGAGAACCCTTATTGGCAATACTTTTGTGGTGAAGTTCATTTCCAGAAAGAGAAACCCTTTTCTGTAGGAGAATTCAGCCGTTTTAAAAGAAGGGTAGGGGTTGAAGGTATGGATCGAATACAGTTCATTTCCACAGAGCATTTCGGTGTTACTGAGGATGGAACTTACAAGAATTACGCCGACCAAAAGAAGCAATCCTTCTGGCAACGTCTTTTTGATAACTAGAACTAAGGCTTCAGGATTGGCTTCTGTCCGTTGAACTCTCTCAATGCATTCAGCATACTAATGATATTTTCAACCGGAGTATGTCCCTGAATGTTGTGCACTGTATTGAAAACGAAGCCACCATCTTTTGAGAATATTTCACAATTATCAAGAACCTGTTGCCTGATTTCTGCTGGTTTCCCAAACGGAAGCATCTGTTGAGTATCAATTCCACCACCCCAAAACACAATATCTTTTCCAAACTGATCTTTTAAGATCTTGGGATTCATACCGCTGGCAGATATTTGAACCGGGTTCAAAATATCAAATCCTGATTCAATAAAAAGTGGTATGAAATCGGCGACAGCTCCGCAGGAATGCTTGAAAGTCTTCCACTCAGTATGAGCATGAATCCAATCATTCATTTTCTTATAGTAAGGATGATATAGAGATTTGTATGTGTCAGATGAACAAAAGGTACTGGTTTGAGTGCCGAAATCTGTTCCGCATAAGAAAATAACATCCAGCTGATTACCAACAATTTCATATAGTGCCTTTAGGTTATGCAGGGCAATCTCTGTTTGTTTCTCAAAAACAGAATGCACATAATCCTGACGGATAAGTGTTGACATATACCATTCTGTTACATCTCTAATGCCTTTAGGAGCCTTCATGAAAGGACCAGGAACAAGTGCGATATCGCCCATAGCAGTTCCTCCTAATGAACCAAGTATAGCTCTGGGTGAATTTCTATACTGGTTTATTTGATCCTGATAATAATTAAGGGCTTCAGAATCAATTTGTTTAAACTCCTCCAGATTATCTTCAGGATTCAGTTTGTCTTCTATTATCGGGACCTGCCTGATTATAGAATCAAAGAAATATCCATCTTTGGGCATTCTGCCGCTCGGTGCAACTGTATTGTCTCCTTCCGGATATACCAGAGTGGATCCGTCTGCATCTTTGGCATAAACAAAGTCCTCAGAAACTAATACCTCTAGTCCGATATCCATCTTCCATGGCTTCCAGTTTCTATTAGCAAAGCCAAACATTGTTTTTTGTCCTGGAATTCCCTGAACATCAACATCTAAAGCAGTTAGAATATCTTCATCCATCCAGCCCAGCATTTGATATGGTTCAAATGCTTTAATTTTTTGAGGTTTCAATCCAAGGTAATCTCTGAGTTCATGTATATTTTTAACATGAAGGCCAGATGTGCCGGATCCGCCTAAATCAAGAGGAATTCTGTCTGGCTGCTGATGATTAAGGCTAAGCTTTATTCTGGATTTGCTGTCCATGTAGTTTATGCTTCCTGATTAATAAAGTAAATTGAATGTGTTGATACGAGAGCTGCAGTTTCAGTTCTAAGTCTGCTCTCTCCTAAGGAAATGCTTTTGAATCCATTCTTTTCAGCCATTTCTACTTCCTCCAGACTGAAATCCCCCTCAGGGCCAATCAGGATGAGTGTATCAGTTCTGGGTTTGATAATGGATCCAATAGGTATTAAATTATCCGAATTGCAATGTGGAATTAATTTATTTCCGTTGAACTCTCGCGAAATTAGTTCTTTAAACGACGTTAGTTCTTCAAGATGAGGGTGATATGCTTTCAGGGATTGTTTCATTGCAGCGGCAATAACCCTGTTTAAGCGATCTGGTTTAATCTGTTTTCGTTCAGAATGGAAGGAAATTATTGGAGTAATACGATCAACTCCAATTTCTGTAGCCTTCTCAAGAAACCACTCGAAGCGATCTATGTTCTTTGTAGGGGCAACGGCCATGTGCAAGAAGTAATTCCTCTTCCCATAATCTGTCTTTTTATGGATGATTTGAATCAAACATCTTTTTGGATGGGGATCATGAATCACTCCTTCATAAAAACCACCCTTGCCATCCACGAAAAAAACCTGATCACCAGTAGTTTTTCGCATTACCTTAACAGCATGTCTGGATTCAATCTCCGTGAAGACGCAATAACCCTGGCTAATATTATCTGAATAGAACAGATTCACTCTTTTTTGTAATTCTCCGGATTAACAGTTGTGGCTGTCCAGTGTTTTTAAGGCAGACTAATTTAGTCAAAATTTAAGAAGTTCCTAACCAATCTGTATTGTCCAAGATAGTATTGGTAGGAAGGGTCATCACCTTCTGAGGGAAGCTTCCGTTTGACTTCTTTTGTATCCCTGATAATATTGTTAAATTTCTCATATTTAGGTCCTGCCAAAACCTGCATTAAGCCTCTGCTGTAATAGAAGAAGAAATATGATCCCGGATCTGTTTCAAGATACATCGTGAAAGTATCACCACCTCTTCGGTGTACAATTTCTAAATTACCGTTAAAGAGCTTGTTTATAGCTTTATCCTGGATATTACCAATGCCAATTTTACCGACAGACTGATAAGAGCCGCGATCAGGATTCCATTTAAGGTCAAGATGGGTGAATAGAAAAGTGTGATTGAATTCTGCAGGTAATTTTCTGAAGCCGCCTGTCAAACTTAATTGATTGAGAATTTCCTGTCCGCTTTCTGATCCTAAATAGTATAACAAGGAACGACGTAAGCCTTGATCAGAATAGTTAACTGCCTGAGTCCGGGTAAAGTTGTTTAATTCCTTTGTCATATATGCCAGAGCCTTATCACTCATGAAAAAATCTAAACTTAAGACCGTGTGCAGGAAGACCGAGTCAGTTTTCAAATCGTGCAAGGTTGATCCTGCTGCATCGATTTTCATCCTCCCAAGATCGATTCCAAGATCCATCCTTCCTTCAGCCCTTACGATACAGTTATCTCTATCTAATCTGACTTCCGGTAGGATGATTTCAGGATTATTTAGTTTGTTAGGGTCAGCGAGTCGGTAATCACCTGATAATTCATCATATAAGATGAACCCATTACTTTGAATTACAGGATTGTCGCTATATCTTAAGTGGGGGCCAATGAAAGTAGAATACAATTCTACAGGTTGGTTGCTGAGGAAAATTCCTGAATAGATCTTTCTTCCTTCAGTATCTCTGGTTAGAGTGTCGATAGGGATTATAACAGAGTATGGATCAATCTTTTCATTCATTCTAATCCATTTCTTGGTTGATGATACACAATCATGCGTTAACTGAAATGATCCGTCAAATTGTAACAGGGGCTCATTCATGGATAATATTGCCATTCCCTGGAAAGCAAATTCAGGGCTTAGGAAAAAATTGTCGATCAGGTCAATCTGACCCTGCCCAAAGCTAATGCCTTTAGAGTTGACACTGATTTTTCCCATCTCAATGCTGAATTCTCTTTGCGCTTTATCAAGGTAGGTGTAAACTCCTTTTGCCTGATAGTTATTCTTTCCTTTTAGATAAACGACAGATCGTTGGATAATGTGATTTATACTTGTATCACGAGGAACTATAATGCAATCTGGTAGTGAATCGATGAAGGCATTGGTACGAATTGTAAGAGTCTTGTCATGAGGGAAGATTCTCACATCAGCAACATCAATATATTCAAGACCTTCCAAATCAAGTTGGTAAGAATTCAGATTATAATTAGCCGATTGGCCATCAAAAGACAATTCCTCCTGAGACGGAAGTTCTGAAACGAGACTCAGGTGATTAATCAAAATATTGTCAGACCCTATATGCCAATCCATGGTCTTGAAACTAGTTTGGAATTTATTTTCAGGAAAACGTATTATTGAATTTTCATGTTCAGCCTGAATGCTAGCCTTTAAGTCTGAAATATTTATGTGAACCACCGAATTCATAGCAATGAGATCAAGGTTCTTCCTATCTGTCATTGCTTTGGTTGTATCCTGAAACTGACTGAAGATTGAAAAAATTGCCTCATCGGCAGTTAAGCTTTGTTTGAAGAAAGTGAACATGGCAGATTCAACAGAGAAGTTAGACATGTGTAGCTCTCCACTGCCTTTTAAACCATCTGGCTCAATGTATACATCTCCTTTGAAACGCACTCCGTCATACAAATTAAGTAAGCCATCTTTCTGGTTAGCAATCATTTGGTCTTTATCTGGTATCCACAAGATATCAACATCGTTTGCAGCCGCTTTTGGGGAGCCTGATTCTGCAAGATCTTCCTTAATGTCTATGCTTTTAACAAGACTTCTCATTTCATCAGGAAGGAAAAGGAATTTTTCAGATTGCATACTGGCTCCAAGATATTCCATGATTCCATTTCCGGTAAGACCTTCATTACTCATATTGATTTCTTTGTAAAATCTACCTTTCCCATTATATATTTGATAGCCGGTATCCGGAGTAAAGAGAGTTTCGAAGCCCAAAGACAGATCATCACGATATTGAAGATTGACACGAATTTCGGGAAATATGTCAGCTGTATGAAACTTGCCACTGAATGAAAGATTATCCTTTAAGTTAACACTATTTAATCCTTCGATAACTAAGCTGTCAGCGCTGAAGAAAAAATTATCTCTTGAATAAGCTCCATTATGGATATATGCCTGGTCATAATAAACGTAGGATATTGTATCCGCAATGAATATGGGATACTCAGGATATTCCTCTTCAAGAATTCCTGATTTATTTGAAGGGTGATCTATCAGAACTGTCCCTGAAGTATTTTCAATAAGAGATGAGATATTTTTAATTTCAGTTTTGGCATAACTGCCGTTGATAGGAATATGAACCTTAATGCTGATTGCTTCAATGTTCGATATTTGGATTTGGAACTGATTGTAGTTTAGGCTAAATCCGGTTCCGGTAAATCTCACCAGTCCGGTTTGAAGCATGCCATCAAACTGCATATTGAGATCTCTTTGAATAAGAATGGAATGGTTGGCTGGATAAGCCGTAACATTTCTTTCTAAGCTCAAATTTATTTTTCTTACTCCATTAATTTCCAAATTCCCGGATAGTAGATTTAAATACCCATTTGGCCTGGGTGGCTGCATTTCAGACTTAAATGCAATGATGTCGTAATCCTGCAGTTCTGCATGTTTAGCCAAAAAGTTATATGTCCGTTGAGTTACTTCAACCATGTCAGAATCAGCATTATATCGTACAAATCCCAGAAAAGACACATTCAGGAGCATTTCAACAACAAGGTGATGTGGCCTTTTCATGAACACAGAAAGATCACCTGTTGTGAAATATCGTGAATTGTAATAATCAGCACATTGCTTTATGATCACCAATGGATTTGTATGGTCAGCTACCTGGATAGTATTAAATCTTTCAATACTATAATAATCAGCAGATTCAAAATCAGCAATATTATTCAAGCTGCCAAATATGCCGGATAATGTCATAATGCTGTCTTCCGGATTCCATATTATCATTTCCACATCTAAATCAAGGTTATGATAATTATTGAAGAAACGACTGTTAGACAATCCACGACCATCTCTCATTAAAGCTAATTCTTTCTTATTATGCTGGTATTGAAAAGTAAGTCCCGGATGGAAAATTGAGTCTGAATCCAAATAAATGCTCACTTCTGTATTTACTCCCTGAGCTCTCTCCTGAGTGAATACAAAATAATCAGAAGCTAATCTAACCTGGGGCTTATTGTGGAAATAAACTAATAATGTTCCTTTTTGATTTCTGATATCAGCACCAATCATCTTTCGTCCCTTCAGTGTATATCCTCCTGTATAATCCATGTTTGGATAGATGTTCTTGATATAGTTCTTTCGATTGTAAGAGATGAATTTTGGGTATCCTATCCTGCTCGCAGGCATGCCAGTCGCAATTTTATTTTCTAAACGTCCCAGCACAGGAGCATCGAAGTATCTTTTATCAAAAAGCCATACAGAATCAACTGCAAATACTGATTTGGAAAGATCAAGTTGGAAATTGCCTAACTTAGCATAAACCTGGTTTGCCGGAATACCAGCATTGGTCCAGTCAACTTCTCCTGATTCAGAACAAAATGTTTGGTATGCTGGATAGTATTTCCCTTTTACTATTTGCACTGACGACTTTTCTCTTCCAGCACTGCCTGTCAGTATAGCAGATTCACTGGCAAGGTATAAGGCTGTGTCAGATTCAAAAGAGCAGTTTACTCCCTCCAGTGTCCATTTTATCGATCCGGAATCAAAAAGTACATTGGATAAGTTATATGCTTTTGCAAATTGCCATAATTGTTCTGCGAAAACCAAGGTCAATGCTTCAGATTCAAAAGCCTGTCTGATGTGGGATAACAATGTATTAAGACTTTTCCTGCCTAGCTCTGTGTTTTGAAATGAAGCGCAGGCTTCGATGAAATTAGTAAACTGAGGATAAGGTTTGATTCCTCTATTTATTAGGATGTTGGTGAGTGAGGCTAACTCAATCCATTCATTTCCTGCAGGTTGATAATTATTAACGAATGAATTAAATGAAGCCGTAATCCTTTTCCGTTCTTTGTCAGGTACTGTTTTTAAGAAATTAGAAAGTTCAGCTATAAAACCAGATGATTCAGGAGGAAATCTATATTTCTCCCGTTCTTGCCCTGCACAAAACGAAGAGGAGAGCAAAAAGAAAACACTTATCAGAATAATTCCATGTCTTATCATAACAGAAACAGGCAATCCCAAATATAAGGGATTGCCTGTCCAAAATAGTTATAAGAGGAAAAATTTCCCTCTAAAAAGCGGTAATAATTCCTAAAAAGTCATCTGATTTTAATGAAGCGCCACCAATCAGGCCGCCATCAACATCAGGATTTGAAAATAATTCAACTGCATTAGAGGGTTTGCAAGATCCACCATAAAGTATAGTTATGTCGTTAGCAATTTCCTCTCCATATTTATCAATCAACAAAGAACGTATAAACACATGAATCTCTTGTGCCTGACCGGCTGTTGCAGTTTTGCCGGTGCCAATTGCCCATACAGGCTCGTATGCTATGATGCAGTTTTGAATTTCATCTGCTGAAAGATGAAACAGACTCTCATTCAGCTGTTTTGAAACAACCTCGTTTTGAATGTTACTTTCCCTTTCCTCAAGAACTTCTCCACAGCAAAAAATAGGTTTCATGCTATGCTTTAACACGAGCTTTACTTTCCTGGACAGTGTATCATGATCTTCCTTATAATATGCTCTCCTTTCTGAATGTCCAATCAAAACAGCCATAACTCCAAGCTCTGCCAGCATAGCAGGTGCTACTTCGCCGGTGTAGGCTCCACTTTCTTCAGAAGCACAGTTCTGAGCAGCTAAACATATTCTATCTGGATTAATAACTTTTGCTATTTCACTCAAATGAGTAAATGGTGGAGCTATAGCAATCTTTGTATTACTATTATCCAACTGACTTGCCATGTCATTTATGGTTCTGGCCAGCTTAATGCCTTCCTGGATAGTTGTATTCATTTTCCAGTTACCGGCTACAATGTTTTTTCTCATATTATCTATCAGTATTTAATATTCTACAGTTTGAATCTCGCTTGATAGTTCTCCGGGGGAGGGAAGATGCTTATGGTGCCATTTGTTCATTATGGTGCCATTTTTCATAATCATTAGTCCCGGATTAGATCTGATAATAGTCTTTAAAGTTGTGGGATCTGTGGTGCAGAATTCATAAGGAGTATTATGCTCAGACTTAAACAAGGAAATCTCATCTTGTCCGGAAGAAGTCAGACATAAGAATCTGTATCCGCTCTGAAGCATAATATTTGCCAGAATATTGATCTCTTCCTGATGGTATTTTGCTGATTCGGAGAGATCATAAGCGATAAGCAAGCAAACATAGCCCGAGTTTAATATTTCATCAGTGATGTCAAATCCATCCAGAGTAGTAATATTGAAATTATGAATCGGAGGTTCATATCCAACACTTATCACTTTTTCTTCGCGAGACACGAAAGTCCATTCATCATCAGCAGGTATGCTATTAAGAGTAAATTCAGCAGTTTTGCCATCCTTCTCATACGTGAAAATGAAATCTCTGACATCCTCTGTTGCGCCCTCTGGAATTTCCATTCCTTCCTGAATGTTAACTCCCACTTTATAAGGCCTGAAATCCATTATTGGAAGTCGATTCAGTGAAAACAGCTCAAATCCAATAATAATTATGGTAAGCAATAACAGGAACAAATATCTGTATTTGGGACTAAAAAGCTCTGTGAATTTATTTCGATAAAAAACAATAATGATTGCCAGAATAATCAGGATTACATTTTTAAAAAAAGTTTGCCAATTGGTGATAATAAGCGCATCACCAAAACATCCACAATCTGTCACAGGGTTGAAAATAGCAAGGTAAAGCGTTAGTGGTGTATAAAATGTCATAAAAATCAAGGAAAACCATGCGGCAATCTTTATACTGGTATTGGAGAGCAGCATTAATCCAATCAGAAGTTCTAAACCGCACATCAGAACTGATATTAGCAGAGAATATTCTATGAAATCACTCAGGCCAAAATATATAAGGTAATCATCAATTTTGTAGGCTGTCCCCATAGGATCCACACATTTCACAAATCCACTGAAGGTGAATATGAGTCCGACAATTAACTTGCTAATAAATCTTATACTACTCATATTTACTCCTCCATTTTTTCTATTTCAAGCTTGATCAGAGCAAAAATAGCATAATTGATAATATCAAGATAATTTGCATCTATTCCTTCAGATACAATTGTATTCCCGGCATTATCCTCAATTTGTTTGACACGAAATATCTTCATCAGGATCAGATCAGTATAAGATGAAACTCTCATTTCCCTCCAGGCTTCTCCGTAATCATGATTTTTATTCATCATGAGGGATTTGGCAATATTGATCTTTTCTGAATAAAGCTTACGTGCAAACTCAGTATCTAATTCCTGTTCTCCGTCCATCCCAAGTTCAAGCTGAATTAATCCAATGACACCATAATTCACAAGACCAATAAACTCTGAAAGGATACCTTCCTTAACCTTTTGTTCTCCGATCATCTCAATGCTCTGAATCCTCTGTGCCTTTATGTATAGTTGATCTGTAACCGATGAAGGACGCATAATCCTCCAGGAGGTTCCATAATCTTTCATCTTATTAAAAAAAAGCTTTTTGCACAAATCAATGGCTTGATCAAATTGCTGTACAGTTTTTTTCATGTTGTTGATTTTGCGAGCCTAAAAGTATCAAAATTGAATGAAAAAATGAGGTAATATGCTAAATTTGTAGTAATGAAAAACACTCCTGCGATACGTATCAGGAAGGATATTCTGAATATGGAAAACGGCCTGGTTATGGGAATTCTCAACCTTACGCCTGACTCTTTTTATTCAGGAAGCAGGTTTCCTGAGAAAAACAAAGCAAAGAAGCAAATTGATATAATGATCAGCGAGGGTGTGGATATTTTAGATATTGGAGCTTTTTCCAGTCGCCCGGGTGCAGAATTGCTAAGTGAGTCTGAAGAGTGGAGCAGATTACAGCCAATTTTGCGATTGCTTCGGGATGACTACCCTGAATTGGCTGTTTCACTTGATACTTATCGTGCTGATATTGCCGCAAAAGCAATTTTGGAATATGGGGTTAGCATCATTAATGATATAAGCTCCGGCCGCTTTGATACAAGAATGCCGGAAGTGACAGGAGAACTTAAGGTGCCGGTTATTCTGATGCATATGCAGGGGATTCCCGGAACAATGCAGGAAAACCCCGTTTATGAAAATGTTGTTCTGGATGTAATAAAATTCTTTAGTGAAAGGATTCAGGTATTCAGAAATGCCGGAGTTCATGACATTATCCTGGATCCGGGCTTTGGTTTTGGAAAAACGCTGAAGCATAATTATGAATTACTGAAGCAATTAAGCAGCCTCAAGGAGCTTGGCTTTTCTGTGATGGCTGGAATCAGTAGAAAATCAATGATTTATAATTACATTGGAGGAAAGGCCGAGGATGCGTTAAATGGAACCACCACATTAAATGCATTATGCCGGCAGAATGGAGCTGATATCCTGCGTGTACATGATGTAAAAGAAGCTGTAGAATGCCTGAAGCTGACTAATCTGGTTATGCAGCCTGAATTATTAACTTAGCAGAAACTATGGGATTTATTTTTGAAAATATCAGAATTCTGGATATCCTGGATATTCTTTTAGTGGCATTCTTACTCTATCAGCTATTTCTCCTCATCCGTGGTACTGTTGCCTTAAATATTTTCTATGGAGTATTTATGCTATTGTTAACGTGGTTGGTAGTAAAGGCCTTGGATATGCAACTCCTTGGGTCAATATTAGGCCAGTTTATCGGCTTAGGCCTGATTGCACTCCTGATCGTATTTCAGCAGGAGGTGAGACGATTTCTTCTGATATTAGGTACACGATATTTTCGGGAAACCCGTTTCTCTTTTGAGAAAATTTTCAGATTCAAGGATGCGGAACCTTATGGTTGGGACCTGACACTTATAGGAAATATTTGCTTTCAATTAGCAGAAATGAAGCTAGGTGCTTTATTGGTATTGGCGAAAAAATCAGAACTTAGAACTTTTGCTGAAAGCGGACAGATAATAGATGGGGAATTATCATCTGATTTGATCATGAGTATCTTTCAAAAGACATCGCCATTACACGATGGAGCTGTCATTTTAGTTAAAAACCGAATAATAGCCGCTGCTTGTGTACTGCCAATAACTGACAATAACAGTTTACGGGGAAGTTTGGGTATGAGGCACCGAGCCGGGGTAGGGATGTCGGAAAATAGTGACTCTGTTGTTCTTATTGTTTCAGAGGAAACAGGATCTGTTTCAATTGCTAATATGGGGGAACTCAAAGAAGTAAATAGCAAGGAAAAGCTAAAGAGAGCCCTGACTAAAATCTTTAAAGAAATTCAGTCATGATAGATTTTCTTGAAAAAGAACTTCTCCATTTCAAAGATATCTCATTATCATATTTGGATATTGGAGGCCTTATTTTACTGGTTTTTGCTGCTATTTTTATAAATGCCCTGGTTGGTCGTTTTATCAAAAAATTGAAATTCTTTTCCAAATGGGAATTGAATAGAAAGAGGATATTATTTAATGGGATTAGAATAATAGTTTGGGTTATAGTCATTGGGCTGATCCTGGAAATACTCGGACTAAACCTGCAGAATTTCTGGAATTTTTATCTCGTGGGTTCTGCAGATCAACCTGATCAATTCAGTCTCCAGCCAAGCCATCTCTTTGGCGCTTTTATGGTATTTATTTTTACCAGAATTGCTATCATGGGGCTGGAGCGGGTATTTACGAGTGGAAGTTATTTCAGGGAAAAAGATCAAGGGAAATCACGATCTGTATATAAGTTTCTATCATATCTAATCTGGGTAATTGCCTTTATTATAATTCTTGGATCTACCGGACTAGAGCTCAAAGTCTTGTATGGGGCAGGAGCTGCTCTGCTAGTTGGAATTGGTTTCGGATTACAGCAGATTTTTGCTGACTTGATATCAGGAATATTCTTGCTATTTGAAGGAAATCTCAAAGAGGGAGATGTGGTAGAACTTAATAATGGAATTATTGGGAAGGTAGCTCATGTTGGGATAAGAACTTCTAAGATACTGACTCGGGATGATTATACTATGATTATTCCTAATACCCAGTTTATTACGAAGGAGGTTATTAATTGGACCCACAATGAAGAGAATACGCGTTTTCGAATTGACGTGGGGGTTGCATATGGTTCAGATGTAAGACTAGTTGAAAAAGTTCTATTGGAATGTGCAAAGGGCAACTCTGAGATTAGCATTGAGCCAAAACCTTTTGTGAGGTTTGATAATTTCGGTAACTCTTCTTTAGATTTTCAACTCTTCTTCTGGAGTCGAAAAACTTTCAGAATTGAGAATCTAAAATCTGATTTGAGGTTTAATATTGATGAACAATTTCGGAAAAATGATGTACAGATCCCGTTCCCTCAAGTGGATGTTCATATGAAGACGAAATAGTTGGCTATTGAGCAGGTTTTTTTCTAAACCAAATTCGGTTTTCGGTTCCCTGTAATATTCTTTTAATATTACTTCGGTGGGTGTAAAGAATCATCAGAGAAATAAAGAGAGAAAAGATTAGTAAAACTGGTTTTTCAGTTTTGTATGTTAAAAAAACTGTAATAGGGAGACTAATACTTCCCAGCATCGATCCTAAACTCATCATCCTGAAACTGAAAATTACTATCAGAAAAACACCAATTCCCAGGGCTGCACCCATAGGGAATAATGCCAGGATCATTCCTAATCCGGTTGCAACGCCTTTACCTCCCTTGAATCTAGCCAGTATGGGAACCAAGTGTCCGATGAAGGCTAAAATTCCATAAATAACAGGAACCAGCTGTAGAGCAATGCTTCCCTCTTCAAGAAAGGTGAGTGATGCCAACTTAACGGCTGCAAAGCCTTTAGCTACATCAATGATCAAAACAGGGATGCCAACCTTTGGTCCAAAGACACGCAGAGCATTAGAAAACCCAGCATTTCCACTCCCTTGTTCACGTACATCAGTATTGTAAAACCACTTTCCGATCCATACGGCTGTGGGAATGGAACCTAAGACATAGGCTCCTATTCCAAATAAGATAATTTCCGTCCAGTTCATAGTTTATGTTAAGCACCAAAGGTAAGCTATTATCAGAGCAAAAAAAAAGGCCACCCATATAGGGCAGCCTGATTTTTCATATAAATAATTGATTTACTGCTGTTTAATGGCTGCATGTGCTGCCGCTAATCGGGCGATAGGCACACGATAAGGTGAGCAGCTGACATAGTTCATGCCAACGCTATTACAGAACTCAACTGAACTTGGTTCTCCGCCGTGTTCACCACAAATACCTACTTTAAGATCTGGTTTTGTTATCCGACCTTTTTCAGTACCCATTCTTACTAATTGCCCAACTCCCTCTTGATCCAGGACCTGGAATGGATCTTCTTTCAGAATACCCTTTTCCAGATATACTGGCAGGAATTTACCTGCGTCATCTCTTGAATAACCGAAAGCCATTTGGGTCAGGTCATTAGTTCCGAAAGAAAAGAATTCGGCAGATTGAGCGATCATGTCTGCAGTTAAGCAGGCACGAGGAATCTCAATCATAGTTCCAACAAGAAAGTCTATTTTGTCATTTCTTTCTTCAAAGACTTTCTTGATTGTATCTCTAACAATTTTTTCCTGATATTGCATTTCTTCCAGTGTTCCGGTAAGAGGAACCATAATCTCAGGATAAGACTTGATCCCTTTAGCTTGCAAGTTCAGAGCAGCCTCAATAATTGCCCTGGCCTGCATCTCTGTAATTTCAGGATATGTATTACCTAAACGACACCCACGATGGCCAAGCATGGGATTGAATTCGGCCAAAGACTCAACTTTATCTTTCACTTCTTTAACTGAAATACCCATTTCATCCGCCATTTCTTGTTGGTTTGCTTCTTCGTGAGGAACAAACTCGTGTAATGGAGGATCAAGGAGGCGAACGGTAACAGGAAGATCCTGCATGGCTTCGAAAATTCCTTCAAAGTCTTCTCTTTGAATTGGCAAAAGTTTATCCAGCGCACTTCTTCTTCCGGCTTCATCATCTGCAAGGATCATTTCGCGAACGGCTTTAATTCTGTCTCCTTCAAAGAACATGTGCTCGGTACGGCATAATCCAATACCTATTGCTCCGAAACTTCTGGCTACATTAGAATCATGAGGAGAATCAGCGTTGGTTCTTACTCCCATGGTTGAATACTTAGCCGACAGATCCATTAATTTGCCAAAGTCTCCGCTCAATTCCGGATCGATGGTTTGAATTTTACCTTCATATACTTCACCTGTTGAACCATTAAGTGAGATCCAATCACCTTCACCATAATTCTTGCCATCAACAATCAAAGTTTTTGCTTTATAGTTAATTTTCAAACTTCCTGCTCCAGACACACAGCATTTTCCCATACCTCTGGCAACAACAGCAGCGTGAGAAGTCATACCTCCCCTGGCAGTAAGAATACCATTAGCTACATTCATACCTTTCAAATCCTCAGGAGATGTTTCGATACGAACCAAAATAATATCTTTTCCATCAGCCGCCCATTCTTCAGCTTCATCAGCGTGGAAAACAATCTGACCAGTAGCAGCACCAGGTGAGGCTGGTAATCCTTTAGCGAAAATAGTTCCTTTAGCAAGCGCTTCCGGATCAAATACAGGGTGAAGAAGTTCATCCAGTTTATTTGGCTCATTGCGAAGTAAAGCAGTTTTTTCATCAATCATACCTTGTTCAAGCATGTCCATAGATATCTTCACCATAGCGCCACCAGTTCGCTTACCACCACGCGTTTGAAGCAACCATAGTTTCCCATCCTGAATTGTAAATTCCAGATCCTGCATATCAGAGTAATGATCCTCTAACTTCTGCTGAGTCTCATCAAGTTCCTTATAAACTTCAGGCATAACTTCTTCAAGAGAAGGAAATTTTTTAGCTCGATCAGTTTCACTGACTTCTGCAAGAACAGCCCAACGTTTTGAACCCTCTAGTGTAATCTGTTGAGGAGTGCGAACACCAGCAACCACGTCTTCTCCTTGTGCATCAATCAGATACTCTCCATTAAAAATATCTTCGCCAGTTCCGGCATCTCTTGTAAATGCAACTCCTGTACCAGAATTTTTACCCATGTTACCATAAACCATCGCCTGAACATTAACAGCAGTTCCCCATTCGCCAGGAATTCTGTTTAATTGACGATAATAAACAGCTCTTTCAGTATTCCAACTGTCAAAAACAGCCATTACAGCGCCCCATAATTGTTCCCATGGATTGTCCGGGAAATTATGTCCGGTTTGCTTTAATACTGCAGCCTTGAATTCGGCTACTAAATCTTTTAAGTCATCAACAGATAAGTCATTATCGTCATCTACTCCCTTAGCTTCTTTTTTTGCTTCAATGATGGCTTCGAATGGATCAATATCTTCTTTTGTTTCTGGCTTTAATCCAAGTACAACGTCTCCGTACATCTGAACAAATCTTCTGTAAGAGTCCCATGCAAATCTGTCATTTCCAGTACGCCTGGCTAATCCTGCAACAGCATCATCATTCAAACCCAAATTCAATACGGTGTCCATCATACCCGGCATAGATACTCTTGATCCTGAGCGAACAGACAATAGACATGGATTCTCATTGCTACCAAATTTGGCGCCCATGATGGATTCAACTAGTGCAACTGATTCTTCAACCTCCTCCTTCAGCAGCTCCACAATTTTTTCACTACCAAGCTTGTTGTACTCAGTACAAACTTCTGTTGTAATTGTAAATCCCGGAGGCACTGCTACTCCGATCAAATTCATTTCCGCGAGATTCGCGCCTTTTCCCCCAAGGAGATTTTTCATGTCAGCTTTACCTTCAGCTTTTTTATCACCAAAAGTATAAACACGCTTAACCTGTGACATAGTGTGATTTTTAATGGTTAGTATTATCTAGTTATATATTGTTAATGCAAGCCACAAAAGTAGTTCAAAATTGTCAAATATGCTAGAGCTAATTCAGACTATGATCTTGGATGGAATCTATGAATGGTGTCTGTAAGATATTCGCGATTTAAATGCGTGTAAATCTCTGTGGTCAGGATAGATTCATGTCCAAGCATTTCCTGAACTGCACGTAAATCTGCACCACCTTCCACTAAATGTGTAGCAAATGAATGACGAAATGTGTGTGGACTGATTGTTTTCTTTATTCCAGCTTCATCAGATAGTTTTCGAACGATTTGAAAGATCATACCCCTTGTTAATGATTTCCCAAATTTGTTGAGGAAGACAAGGTCCTCAAACCCCGGCTTAGGATGAGAATGCGGAAGATATTCCTGAATTAGGATTTTCAAGGATTTGTGTGCCATGCCTCCAAGTGGAATAAGTCGTTCTTTATGACCTTTTCCAATCATCTGAATATATCCATCTTTGAAGTGAATTTGCGATCTTAATAATCCTGTACATTCACTTACTCTTAACCCACATCCGTATAATACTTCAATAATCACTTTATTTCTGAATCCAGCCGGAATACTTAGGTCTATTCTATTAATAATTGTTTCTATTTCTATTGCCGACAAAACTTCAGGCAAATGCCTGCCAATTTTTGGACCTTCTAGAAGGCTTGCTGGATTATGGCTGATAGTATTTTCTAATAAAAGGTATTTAAAGAAGGCTTTAATACCTGAAACAGTTCTGGCTTGAGATCTGACTGCCAGTCCTGCTTTATTCAAATCCCCTAGAAAATCCCTTAAGTGACTTAGTTCAATCAGCCTTATGTCAAATCCAGGAGTAGCTGATTCAAGGTAGGTCAACAATCGTCTGACATCTCTTTCGTAACTCTCATTGCTATTATCGGATAATCCTTTTTCCAATCTAAGATAGCTCATGAAAGGCTTTATGTATTGAGTATTATCAGACATTGCACACGAATTATGCTATAAAAATAAGCTTTTATTCAGGTTTTCGTACTTTTGCACAAAATCTGAAATATGAAAATTCTGATTCTTAATGGTCCAAATTTGAATCTTCTGGGGGAGCGGGAAGTGGATCTATACGGTAATAAATCATTTGAGGATTATCTTGAAGTTCTGAAAGAATATTTTACTGAAATCGAACAGGATTATTTTCAGTCAAACTGGGAGGGGGCATTAATAGACCAGCTGCATTCAGCACATAAAAATTATGATGGAATTGTTATTAATGCCGGTGGTTATACTCATACATCTGTGGCTATTGCAGACGCAATCAAAGCAATTAGCATTCCTGTTGTTGAAGTTCACATTACCAATATTTTGAACCGTGAGGAATTTCGAAAAACATCGCTTATCGCAGCTGCTTGTATAGGTAGTATCAGCGGATTTGGGTTTGATTCATATCGTTTGGGTATCGAAAGTTTACGAATTTTATTTAAAAATATATGAAGCATACCAAGATAGTTGCTACCATTTCTGATCAGAGATGTGATATCCCATTTTTAACTCAGCTGTATGAAGCTGGCATGAATGTCGTTAGAATAAATACAGCTCATCAGGATGTTGAGGGATCACTTAAAGTGATGAGGAATATCCGAAAGGTATCAGATAGTATTGCAATTCTGATAGATACCAAAGGTCCGGAAGTCAGAACTACTGTTGCAAGAGATCCTATTGAGGTAAAGATTGGAGATATTTACAGCTTTATTGGAGATCCGGACAGACCTACTGTTCCTGGTCTTGTTAGTGTGAATTATTCTGGCTTTGTAAATGATGTTTCAGTTGGTAATAGAATTCTTATTGACGATGGTGATCTTGCTTTTGTTATTGTAGAAATAAAAGAGGATCAAATCATTGCTACTGCTGAAAATGATGGATGGATTAAGAGTAGAAAGAGTGTCAATCTGCCCGGTGTGTCACTTAACTTGCCATCCCTAAGTGAAAAGGATAAAGAGTATATTGAATTTGCAACACGACATGATGTAGCATTTATAGCTCACTCATTTGTGAGAAGGAAGGAAGATTTATTAGCAATAAAGCAAATTCTGGGGCTTAATAAGTCGAAAGTCAAGATAATTGCAAAAATTGAAAATCAAGAAGGGGTTGATAATATTCAGGAAATTCTGGATCATTCATACGGTGTAATGATTGCACGAGGAGATCTGGGGATTGAAATTCCTGGAGAGCAAATACCAGTTATTCAGAAAAAAATCATTGAGATTTGCCTCCGGCGAAAAAGACCAGTGATTGTGGCCACCCAGATGCTGCATTCTATGATTGATAACCCCCGCCCGACAAGAGCTGAGATATCAGACATTGCCAGTGCTATTTACAGTCATGCAGATGCTATTATGTTGAGTGGGGAAACTGCGTATGGCAAATACCCTGTTGAAGCCGTTCAAATGATGAGTAAAGTGGCTTTTGAGGTAGAATCTGAAAAAGAAGTGAGAGAATTCTCAATTACCTCTATTAACAATTCGATTGCAGCCTTTCTTGCGAATTCAGCATATCAGGCCTCTTTAGAATTGTCAAGTAAGGCAGTAATTGTAGATTCACAAACAGGACGAACAGCAAGATACTTGTCGGCATTCAGGAATAGAAATACTATCCATGCAGCCTGTTATTCAAAGCGAGTGATGAGAGAATTAGCTTTGTCTTTTGGAGTTTCTTCCTTCTACTTGAAACAAGAAAAAACAACAGATGCCTTTAAACGCGCAGTTGTAACTTTCTTGACAGAAGAAAATAAACTGGAAATGGAGGATATGGTAATAATGGTTGGTGGAAGTTTTGGACCACGTAGAGGAGCTACCTTTTTAGAAATAGGTATAGTGAAAGATCTAATCAATATTTAATTTTCTGGCAAATTCCAGAGCTTCATAGATAATTCTTTCTTCGTCGACATTCAATACTACGCGATCTTTCATTATGAATTTTCCGTTGACCATCAAGTGCCTGACATCATTTTCATGCATTGAATAAACTATTTGAGCATAAGGATCATAGAGTGGTTGCATGTGTGGGGAATCTGTATCAATAAACTGAAGGTCAGCAAATTTACCTATTTCAATTGAGCCTAAATCATTATTCATCCTATATGCTTTCGCTCCATTAGAAGTTGCAATCTTTAAAGCTGTTTTTGCATTTAAAATGGTTGAATCATTATGAACCAGCTTTTGAATCTTTATCATCATCTGCATGTCACTAAGTAAGCTCATATTATTGTTACTTGCAGCTCCGTCTGTTCCCAGCCCAAGACATATCTCAGACTTTAACAGGTCTGGTACCATAGTTATTCCAGAAGCCAGCTGCATGTTGCTGTTTGGCAAAGTGATAACAGAAGTCTTTTTCTCTTTGAGAATTTCGATGTCATGAGCTGACAGATGAATGCAGTGATAGCAAATTGTATGATAATCAAAGAACCCTAAATCAGCAAGGTATTCAACCGGCGATTTACCACGGGCTTTCATACTATCTGTAACTTCCTGACTTGTTTCAGAAACATGGATTGTTGCCGGAATCTTGAGATCCATACTGACTTCTGAAATTGAGCTTAACACAGAAGATGAACATGTATATGGCGCATGTGCTGATATTGAAACAGATACCAATGATTCAGATTTGTAATTTTGGTAAAGATCTCGTGTATATTTAAGGCCTTCTGATGGACTTATTGAATTTGGCGTAGGGAAATCCAGGATGGCTTCACCCAAGATGCATCTCATGCCTAATTCAATGCTGGCCTTTGCTACCTCCTCTTCAAAGAAATACATGTCGGCAAAAAGATTGGTGCCGGAACGGATCATCTCAATGCCAGAAATTAATGTTCCCAGGTGCACATTCTTAGCATTAATGTATTTCTTCTCTGCAGGCCAAATATGATTATTTAGCCAGGTCATAAGTGGAACATCATTGCTTAATCCCCTGAACAACGACATTGCAGCATGATTATGTCCGTTAAAGAAAGGTGGTAACAGAATCATGCGACTGGCATCTACAATTGTTCTGGCTTCTACTGGTGTCAGATGATCGATGGAACCAATATGCTCTATCCTTCCATTCTTGATTAAAATATTGGTATTGAGATATTCAGTGAAATTCGCATCCATCGTCAGAACATGGGCATTCTTAATCCACACATCGTATTTCATCCGTGTATATTTATTTTAAATTGTCGTATGTAGCTCACATAACAAAAATAATCATCCGCGTGTGCGTCAAATTAGTTTTCCTTTTGTCATGTTCGGTTCATAAGTGTTGAATTCATGATCGTTCTAGCATAAAATCAGCAATTTCCACACCTTTTTTCCGACAGTCATTTAGTATTTTTTCTTCGTCTAAGCATAATACGTTCCTGTCTTTCATAAGAATCCTTCCATTTACAATCAGTCCGGTAACATCATCTGAATGGGCACTGTAAACCAAGGTTGATATTATATCGTAAGTAGGTATATTATGCATTCCTGTCAAGTCAATGATTTGTAGATCTGCTTTATAGCCCTCAGTGATTTGACCCATTCGCTGGTGTCTGTAAATTCTGTATCCATTGGTTGTTGCCATTCTTAATGCCTGTGGTGCAGGAATTAAAGAGGCATCTTTATGAATGACTTTATGCAATTTTGCCAGGGTCTGCATTTCGCGCATCATGCTTAAATTATTATTGCTGGCCGCACTGTCTGTCCCCAGTCCAATTTCCATATTCTGCTCCAACAAGGAAGGAACACGGCAAACACCGCTCCCGAGGACCATGTTACTGTGTGGGTTATGAATTACAGGAATCTGGTTATCCTTCAGTATCTTAATGTCTGAGTCAGTCAGATGAACACCATGCACAAGTATGAAATCTGTTTCGAGAATTCCTGTGGATTCTATAAGCTGAACAGGAGTTTTACCGTATGTCTTTAGTGACCAATCAACTTCTTTTTTGGTTTCAGCGATATGGCTGGTTGATATAATTCCCCATTCCTTAGCTCGTTTTGAAGTTTCCCTGAAAAGTTCGGGAGTAGAAGTGAAGGGGGCATGAATTGCCATATAAATATGAATCAGGTCAGAATCATAATATTCTTCCAGCAAAGATTCAATATAATTATATCCATCTTCAGGTGTTTGACAAGATTGTGTTGGAGAGCTGAATAAAGCTTCACCGATATAGGCTCTTAATCCTGCTTCTTCAAATGCTTTTCCTACAGCTTTGGTATGGAAGTCCATGGTGGCTACAGCACCAGTTCCTGACCTTATCATTTCCAGAATTGATAATTGGGAACCTAAATAAACCATCTCAGGATCGCAAAACTCTTTCTCCAAAGGCCAAATGACTTTTTGAAGCCAATCCTGCAAAGACATGTCTACACCCAGACCTCTGTATAATGATAAGCTGGGGTGGGTGTGCTGGTTGTAAAAAGGAGGTAATACTACCGATGTTTTTCCATCGATATACTCAGTTGCATCATACTGTTCTCGACTCAATCTGGGCCCTACGTACAGAAAATCATGATCTTTGATCAATATTGTTCCATCCTCAATTTGAGTCTTAGATTCATCAAGACGTAAAATATATCCGGCATCGATAGCTATATCGGCTTTGAAAAATTCCATACCTTTTAGTCAAATTTTGGCGGCCGACGCAAATGTAGCTTAGTTTGATCCTGATACAACTGTCCGGCTGCACAAAGTAAACCTTCTTGGAAGTGATTTCCAAGAAGGGTAATAGATATTGGATTCGACTTTTTATCAAAACCAGTTGGCAGAAGCAGGGCAGGGTGACCAGTCAGATTGGTCATGGTCAATTGATTGCCAGTATAGCTGGGTGTGGTAATGAAATCATATTGAGAAAATGCATTTTTTCATGTCAAAAAGGTAAGCGTTCAAAAATAAGTATCAGAGAGACACCAAGACCAGCTCCTGAAAAAACCAGGTTCCACTCCCTCTGTCTTGTCTGAAAAAGATTTATGAATATCATTCCTAGTATTAAGAAACATGCAACAATCATAAGCTGACCAATTTCAATGCCCAGATTAAATGAGAATAATGGGCCGGCAAGTTGTTTTTCAGAGCTAAGCAAAGCTCTTAAGTAGTTGGAAAATCCTAATCCATGTATCAAACCGAAAAATAACGCCATTAAATACTTGAATTTATGATGAATGCCAGAAAAGCTCTCTTTCCGTTGTGTGATATTGGCAATTGCTGTAAAGAATATTGTTACTGGAATCATAAACTCAATCCATTCACCCGCAATGTTTATTACATCAAATGTTGCCAGGATAAGAGTGATGGAATGACCAGCAGTAAAGGCAGTGATAAGAATCAGAATCTTTTTCCAGTCGCTGATCATATATACAGCACATAGTGTAATAATGAATAAAATATGATCATAGCCTTTAAAATCAGCTATGTGAGTCAGTCCAAGATTGAAGTACATATGGAAAGTGCTCATTTGGTAAGTATTTAGGCTCTAAAAATATTAATTTTGTTTTGGAATCATTAATCTACTGGCTTGAAATATCTTTTTTTATTTCTGACTGCTACACTTCTTATGGCTTTTCATCCATTGCATCTGAGTATGGTCAGCCTTGATTGCAATCAGGAAGAGGAAAAATGTATAGTGTCAGTAAAAGTTTTTTCAGATGACTTTGCTGCAATTTTAAGAAAAAGATATGGTTCAACGCTCCTGAAGGGAAGAGATACTTTACGTTTGGCAGATTCTGTGGTTTTTAATATGTATGTCAGTGATAACTTAAAGATTAGCTTAAATGGGAAGCCTGTATCTATGAGTAGATGGATAATAGATTCAGTTAAAAATAATTACGAGGCAAGCTGGTTATATTATTCTTTTGATTTTGGAGTAGAATTACAGGAAGTCTCGGTCAGAAACACTATCTTTTTCGAGTCGTTCAATGATCAGAAGAATCTGATGGTAATTGGAAATGGAGAAAAGGAGAAGGCATTACAATTTACTCGCAGAAAACCAGTCTTTACCATTCGGTTCTGATTCTTTGGTTCAGTTTTTGTTCGGGATGAAGATATTTTAAATGAGTTTGTACAGGTACATTATTATATTTATTGGGTTTGTATTTTTAGCTGGTTCGCCAGGCCCGGCTGGTCCGCCAACACACAATCGTGCTGGTGAAATTACATATGAACAAATTGGCGATCTTAGCTATAGGATTACCATAATTACTTACACTGCAACTGGCCCCGGACCAGTGGCAGATCGTGAAAATCTTGAAGTTGAATTTGGTGATGGGAGTACAGCTTTTGTTAAAAGGATTGAAGAGATTTTCTTGCCTGACTACTACAAGAGAAACAAATATGTTTGGGAGCATACCTACCCGGGACCAGGAACTTACCAGATCGTAGTTGAAGACCCAAACAGAAATCAAGGGGTCAAGAATATTCCCAATTCAGTTAATGTTGTGTTTTCTATAAAGACGATACTGATTATTAACCCTGAAGTGGGTTATAACAGTACCCCGGTATTGCTAAATCCTCCAATTGATAAAGCTGCTCTTGGATATACGTTTATTCATAATCCTGCTGCCTTTGACCCTGATGGGGATAGCCTGTCTTATAAATTGGCAATTTGTACGGGGGAGGGAGGCCTTGAGATTAAGGGCTACACTTACCCTCCATTTACTGATTCATTGGTTGTAAATGAATTTACTGGTGATTTGATCTGGGCAGCACCTGCAGATACTGGAAAGTATAATGTTGCCATGACAATTGAAGAATGGCGTAAGGGCGTTCAAATCGGAAGAATCCAGCGTGATATGCAAATTGAGGTTTTCCTTTCTGAGAACCGACCACCAATTATTGAAAATACAGGGTCCTTCTGTATCCTTGCAAATGAAGTATTTAGTTACGAAATTACTGCAACTGATCCTGATAATGATTCGATTCAACTTGACGCAAGCGGCGGACCATTGAGTCTTAAAATTGATCCTGCTGAATTTAAGCAAACTATGTCGATACCAGGAAGGGCTGAGGCACAGTTCACCTGGCAAACCAATTGTGATTTGGTTCGGGTACAACCATATCTTGTTATTGTTAAGGCAAAAGATAAAAACGCAGAACTACAGCTTATTGATAGCAAGAATCTGGAGCTATATGTTCATTCTCCGGCTCCAACAGATCTCATAGCTACACCCGGCTCAGCTTCTATTCAGCTCAATTGGGATGCTTGTCCATGCATAAATAACGTGGGGTATAAACTATACAGGAAGGTTGGTTCAGAAAGTTTTGATCCGGGTCCGTGTGATACAGGTGTGCCGGAAGATCTTGGCTATAAGCTGATAGCAGAGATTGAAGGGGCTTCCGTGTTAAGTTATTCCGACAATAACAGCGGAAAAGGCCTGCAGCAGGCTACTGATTATTGCTACAGAGTTACAGCAGTATTTGCTGACGGGGCTGAGTCATTTGTTAGTAATGAAGCATGCACTCAGTTAGTTCAGGGTTCGCCTATGATTATTCAGGTAAGTGTTTTGAAGACCGATATTAGTAATGGGGAGATACAGCTTCAGTGGCTAAAGCCAAATCCAGCAGATCTTCAGAATGCTGAAGGTCCTTTTATGTATCGGATTTATAGATCTGAAGGGATGTATATGCAAAATGCAATTTTGCTTGATTCGCTGAATGGACTTAATAGTACTACATATATTGATAAGAATTTCAACACGCTGAATAAGCAATGGTCATACCAGGTTGAATTGCTTAACACAGAGCCATCTGATTACAGAGCTATTGGAGTCCCCCAGGTGGCGTCATCACTTTTTCTCAAGTTGTTGCCTTATCATTCCTCACTTGATCTGCGTTATCAAAAAAATGTACCGTGGGAAAATCGTGATTATACTATTTTTGAGATAAAAGGTGGAGACTCAGACTCTCTTGCCAGTACACCTGCTATGAATTATCGGATCAGTGACCTGAATGATGGTCAGAACTATTACTATCAGGTTATTGCAAATGGTTATTATTCTGAATATGATATAGGACCAATCCAGAATCAGTCGCAAATTGCCTGTGGTATGCCTATTGATAGTATACCTCCTTGTCCTCCGATCCTATCGGGAGAGAGTATATGTGACAGCCTGGCCAATCACCTGATATGGAATAATGTAAATGATTCTTGTGCTGCAGATGCAGCCAAATACAAAGTTTATTACAGAACCAGTCTTGATGGAGAAATGGTGCTTCTTGATTCAGTGAGTCAGATAAGCCAAACAGATTATTGGCATTTCCCTGATGGATCAATGGCCGCATGTTATGCAGTTACAGCTATTGATTCTGTTGGTAATGAGAGCATATATTCCAATATTGTTTGTCTTGACGAGTGCATTAATTATGAATTACCAAATGTATTCACGCCAAATGGGGATGGAATAAATGATTTACTACGACCTTATCCATATAATCTTGTTGAAAGAATTGAGTTGAAAATATTTTCAAGATGGGGAAATACTGTTTTTGAGACACAGGATCCGGATATTAACTGGGATGGAAAGCATTATCTAACAGGGCAATTAGTGTCATCAGGTGTTTATTACTATATATGTGATGTGCATGAAAAGCGTTTGACAGGTGTAGAACCAAGGTATTTAGTTGGGTTTATCCATGTTTTATATGGAGGGGATAGAAATGATTAGAAGGATGATTAGATTCACAAGATATTTCATCGTTTTGACAATCTGTCTTGGCTTGTCCAATCCGGGGCAAAGCCAGAATAAAAATTTGTTAAGAGCAGCCTTTTTGCTTGATCAGGAAAGATATGAAGATGTCTTGGTGCTTATAGATCAAATAGCATATTCTAAACAAGAGGCAATAGTGTATTTCGATATTTTGGGAGAAACTGCTTTTCAAGCTGGTGATTATGATAAGGCTTTAAGTGCGTACAAGAAAAGATGTGAATTGAAGAATCCTGCAATGTCTCATTATATGTTGTCAAAAATATACTTCTTAAGTAATAATTCATCATTGGGATATAAATCTATTAGAGATCATTTGGCTTCTGACCATCGTATTTCGCTGCAACATATTCTTGCTGATGAGGCTTTTGACAGTCAGGTACGAGATCGTGAATGGATTAGATTCTGGTCAGAAGACTGGTATACTGAAAAAGATGACCTGATTGCTGAAGCCTGGGCTCAACTTAATGAGGATGACCCTGATATAAGTGTGTTTGACCAGTTAATGTTATCATTCTCCAATGAACCACAGTCTAGCTATTTGTCAGGAAGATTCAATGAATTAGCAGGAAACCCACGTCAGGCGATCGATCATTTTAGAAAGGCAATAGATTTGGCTCCGGAATCTACTGAGTACATCAACTATCTTGCTGCATACTATGCCGGCTTAAAAAAGTATAGCGAAAGCTCTGCTTTGATTTCAAGCTCATTGAAAATAAATCTCTATCAACCTTCACTTTGGATGTTAAGGATTAGTAATCACTTGAATATGGATGACAATCAAGGTGCAATGAGTGAAATGCAATACCTTGAGGAAATCGGAATTGAAAGTCCTGATTTATGGACTGCTTTAGCAATTCAAGTTAAAAAGACCGATATTCGATTAGCTATTAGCTTTATAGACAGGGTAGTCGATAATGATCCTTTGAGTATAACTGCCTTAAATTTCAGGGCCGGACTTTATTGGGATAATCAAGATTACGACAGTGCTATGTCTGATTGGGCTATGTCGTTGGACGTAGATCCAATTCAAGCCAAAGTATATTTTGCGCGTGGTGAAGCAAGATATCACTTGGGAGATTTTGACGGTGCTTGCCATGATTGGAAGAAAGCCCTGCGATATGGTCATCGCAAGGCTTTGGATAGACTCTATAAATACTGTGAATAGGAGATATATGCTGCCATTTTTTTCTCCAGGACAGGGTGGGGAGAGAACCACTCCCTGTTCTCCAGGATATTATCAAAGAAATTCCATCTGAAATAGGAGTCCATGCCCATTGGTTCCAGTTGGTTGACAATTAGCTGATTGCATTTCTGATTGACAGGAATGACATAGTCACCTGCATAATATTTGATGTTTTGCACTTCTGTGCGGGTTTCAAATTCTGTATGAAAAAAGTGACCATTTGAAGATCTGCGAGCCCATTCCAAATTTTCTATGTAGTATGCATTGACTGTCAAACTAGTGTCCTTGGTCAATCGATGCATTGTTACCTGATTAATTTTCAAGCGATCAACAAGCTCTGACCAGGCTTGGGGCAGAATGTAATATACAGGCTTTTCAACTGTTACATCAGGGGTGAAATTGTCATAATAACGAACTGTTTTTGTAAATGGTTTTGAATGGTCATAATCGCCAAACGTTTCATTTGTCAGTAAACCTGTTCTTGTTCCTCTGCCATATCCTTTAAAATCAATCAGCTCGTATTGGCTGGTATCCAGCTCATAGGAAAGAGGAAAGATCTCCTGAGTTTTGATCTTTTCATCAGCATGATTCCGTTTCTCCCGAATCATATGCCCATTTTCAGAAGTGTAGTCAATTAGAGAAGTTATATAAAAGTAAACTGATTTTACTCGATCCGGATATGGTTTGTAGCAATGATTCTCTGTCATGAAAGAAAGTGAATTGAACAATTGTGCATAGCCTGTGGAATATTTAGGACTTTGAACATAATTGGTGATTCCGCTTTCAGGATTTCTGTTTGTATAGGTGACATACGGAATTAGCTCATATGGAGTAAGCTTCATCTTTTTATATAGTTCCGGAATCATCTCCTGACTAAAGAAATCGCCCAGATCTTGTTGCATGCTGTTGTGCTGGGCAGGAATAAGCGTTATGCAATATTGATGATCAGAACCATTGGTAGTATGAGTATCCAGTAATACATGAGGCTTCCAGGTCTGAAATAGTCTTGCAAACGATTTAGCATTTTCAGTATCCATTTTCACAAAGTCTCGATTCAGATCCAGATTCTTTGCATTCCCCCGGTAACCTGATGCATATGGTCCTGGTTGATTTGTTCTGTGGAAATGTGAGCGATACAGGCAGCCGCCAACATTATAAACTGGGATTATACAAACAATAGTGTTATCTAATAAGGATTGCATCCCATCGAGGTTCCGAAGTAAATCATCGGCATATTTTAAGCTGGCATCGATTCCACACGGTTCACCAGGATGTATGCCGTTGTTAATAAGAACATCGAAAAACTTCTGGATCATATGCACGCTTTAATAGATTTGTCATACCCCAAATTTGGGGTAAAATTCTCTAAAAAATCTTCAGAAGAAAAGATTTAACTTTTTTTAATTTTTGGTTTTGGAGTTTTGCCTTTGATCGCCTCATCCATTCGGGGATAAGTTTTTTGCTCTACTTTTCTGAAGACAAAATACAGACCGATGATAACTAGTGGGATGCTCAACCATTGTCCCATATTCATTGTCATATTATCCTCGAAAGCCACCTGGTTTTCTTTAGTAAATTCTATTAAAATCCTGAAACCAAAAATAAGACTCACCCAAAAACCAAAAAGCTTCCCTGGCATATTTCCTGTATTTGTTTTCCAGTACAAAAACATCAGAAGAACAAAAATACCCAGATAAGCAAGAGCTTCATATAATTGAGATGGATGGCGGGGAACCATGTCATGGCTCACAAAAGTAAATGCCCATGGGATTTCAGCAGGTTTGCCAATAATTTCTGAATTCATAAGGTTGCCTAAGCGGATAAAAGTTCCTGCCAAAGCAGCTGGAACAACAACACGATCAAATATCCACAAAACAGAACGTTTGCTATATTTTCTTGTCCAAATGTATAATGCCAGAGCTATACCAAGAAAACCTCCATGGCTGGCAAGACCACCATGCCATATTTTAATGATTTCACCAGGATTTCTCTGGTAGAAAGCCCAGTCATAAAAGAATACATGCCCAAGCCTTGCTCCTAATACAGTACCCACAACAACAAATAAGAACAAACTGTCAACAAGATCTTTGTTGACTCCCTCTTTTTGAAACATACGGGTAATAATGATAATTCCAAATACAAAACCCAGAGCAAAAAGAAGTCCATACCATCTGACTTCCAATTGACCGAGTTGTAATAATATCGGATTAATATCCCAAACAATTCCCTTGAGTTCTTCCATTTTAGTGTTATTGATTACGTAAAGGTAGCTTATATGATATCTTAGTCAAAATATAGAAACGCGAAGCTAAAAGAAAAATTCTATCTTTAGCAAAAATCACTTAAACTCAAGATTATGAAAAAGCATTCCCTTGTTATTTCTTTATTAATCATTAGTGCTCTAAGTTTTTCTTCTGCAGCCTTTTCACAAGATAATGCCGGGAAAAGATGGAAAATGGGTGGAGTTCCTGCTATCGCCTATGATTCTGATATGGGTTTCAGGTACGGTGCACTGGCAAATTTTTACGATCATGGTCCTGATATGGAGCTGTATCCTGCCTACAGGCATTCTTTATATGTGGAATGGTCACATACAACTAAAGGAAACGATATTAAGCAGATGAAGTATGATTCTAAATATCTTATTCCAAAAGTTAGGGTGACAGCTTCTGCACGTTTAGAAACTGAGCAGGCTATGGATTTCTATGGGTTTAACGGTTATGAATCGCTGTATAATCCCGCTTTCACTGATGCTGGAAGTGATGAATACCTGACTCGTATGTATTACAGAATGAATTTCAGGTCATTAAGGTTAAAGGCTGACTTTCAGGGAGAACTTGGACTAAAGAAACTAAAATGGTATGCGGGTGTTGCACATTATAACTTACAAATTGGATCTGTTGATATTGAAGGTATTAACGAAAAGAAAGATGATGAAGGAGATTTGTTGCCAGATATTCCCGGATTATACGACGAGTATGTGAATAAGGGATATATACCAGCAGATCAGGCTGAGGGAGGATATACAAGTACTTTGAAGTTCGGTTTGGTGGCTGATACACGTGACAAAGAAGCTAACCCAAACAGAGGCATTTGGGCTGAGACCTTTATTGTTACTGCCCCGGGTTTTATTGGCAATAAAAGTGCATACACTGGTGTAATAGCTACTTTTCGTCATTATTTACCGATTATCCATAATAAGCTCACTTTTGCTTATCGTATTAATTATCAGTCAACTTTATCCGGATCTATACCCTGGTTTATGATGGTATATAAGCCTGATACTTATGTCTCGTGGAATGGACTTGGAGGATCAAAAACTCTTCGGGGAATCATGAGAAATCGTGTTGTAGGTGAAGGAGCAGTGCTTGGAAATTTCGAACTCAGATGGAAATTTGTAAACTTCAATCTTGGTGGTCAAAAAATATACCTGGCCTTGTCGCCATTTGTTGACGCTGCAAAGATTACAAAAAAGTATGCCTTACAGCCTGATGTGACAGGTGACACTGATGGAGTCCACCTGAGCTATGGTGCTGGCTTGCACATAGCCCTGAATGAGAATTTCATTATTGCTGTGGATTATGGAATGGCCGCAGATAAGCGTGATGGAACTTCCGGATTATATATCGGACTGGATTTCCTCTTTTAAGAAGATATTTTACCAAAAATCATAAAAGCCTGTTGGGGACGAGTATTCCTGACAGGCTTTTAAAATTCCTCAAGAGCTCGTAAAAAGGCCATTTTGCAACATACCTCATAACACTTCAATTCTTGTTGACGACCATCTCCCCTGTAATTACGTAGGTCTACTCCTACATCATATTGCGTGCCAACTTTTTCGCCAGTAGCAAAAAAGCCTTCGGATGTTTGTAGAAGGTTTTTATCTGCATCATAAAGCTGAATTCTACAACGCATTTTTACAACTTTAATAATTGGCTGCCCTGTACTTCCTTGCATTTGGCCTGGTGAAATCTGTCCGATATCCTTAAGCAGGATTCTTAAATATCTTTCAGATCGTTTAGATTTTACAGCTTTTCCTAATGACATAACCGGAATGCCATAAGGATTTGCCTTAATGTCAGCTAATTGCCTCATTGGCTCAACTGGTAATTGGAGATTTTCAAATTGATTCATGAAAAAATCCACAAGAATTGGATACATCTCCTCATGTGCCCTCGTTTTGCCCCTGGTGCCATATAGTTTGAGATATTCTTTTGTAGGTAAATCACCCTGATCATTGTTTAGCTTGAAGTCAAGACTGAAATTAAATGTTGCAATAGGCTTATTATCTGTAGTTTGACCAAATGCATTGCAGGTAAATAGTATTAATACGCTAATCAAAACCGATGATTTCATAATGTGTCTGTTTTGGTTACCTAAATTTACTAAAGAGCAATGAATTATCAATGATTTTTCTTCAAATGCCAAGATATTCGATCAGTAAGCTGCTTTACTTGTATAGATCTCAGACACAGAAAAGGGTCAGATTTCAATTTGCAGGTTTCTTTTCCATACACTGAGCAAGGGCGACAATCTAAATGAACTGAGGAAGAAATAATGTCATCTTCAGATTGAAAAGCAGGTCTGAACCCTATATCCGGATGTGTGCCTCCCCAAATAGAAACTACTGGAATACCTAATATATCTGCAAGATGCATATTGGCAGAATCCATACTTACCATTACATCTAAATTGCCTATCAGGGGTATCTCATCAGAAGGACTCAGAACTCCACATAGATTCAGAACATTATTATTATCAAGCATGGACGCTTGTGAAAATTCAGAATCAGCCCCGAAAATATAAAACTGTATATCCCAATCATTATTAAGAGAATTAATGAGCTCAATGAATTTTTCCAAGGGCCATAACTTTGTTGCATGTTTCGAGAAAGGCGCAAGACCAATGTGTAATGCATGACCAGTTTCCTTAATGGGGGATTTGGCTGTCTTTACGTAAAGAGAGCCTATCTCGTGTAAATGAAATCCTAATCCAGCTTTTTCAAAAGGTTTCAGGTAAGATTCCATTGTACTTATAAGAACTTGTCGGTTTTTCCCCGAGATGTAATTTCTTTTCAGTCTTCTGTTTTTTTGAAGCTTATAAGTTTTAAGTTTTTGAAGTCTGAATAAGAAGCTTAAAAGTTGACTTCTTAAAACATTATGAAGGTCAATAACTAATGTATATTCTCCTTTAGATTTCAAGAACCTGAATAGCTTATAAATGCCCGTTAATCCTTGGAAATCATTTTCCAGATTCAAGCCAACCAGGCTCAATCGTTCGTGCTGTGGAAAATATCTCACGAAACGATTACGGGTAGCAAATACAATATGGAGTTCCGGATTGGCTTCCAAGGCGTTCATAACGACTGGGATTGAGATTAGTACATCCCCAAAAGACGAAAAGCGATATATCAATATCCTTTCAGGCATTAATACTTCTGATATGATTTTTCCTCGGATAATTCGGATCCGGTAATAAGATTTATTTCCTTTTTTATTTCGGCTCTCGTATCGTTGTTGATGTACACTTCACGGGCAGTTTGAACAAATTCTTTATCGAAGTTGGCATTACGTTCCAGGTCTCTGATTCTATCCTCAATGTTCCACAACTTCTCATTGATTAGTTTCAATTTTATATATTGTTGCTGACAATGTGGTAAAATGTCAGATGCCGCCAGGTGAAGAATACTTAATTCTTTACGGATATTCATAAGCTTATCGGGTGAGTCTATTCTTTCAGACTTAATTTCCAGTATACTTAACTTATCAATCAATTCGCCGTTGGATACTTCAATTTTCATATTTGAAAGGTATAATTATTTTCAAATTATTAACAATTTATTGTGCACTTAGGATGAAAAGCCAATTATTTTTGTTGTCTCGACTTCATTTTGATATTGGAAATAAATGAAATATAAATTATTGCTCCTTTTTGTTGCAGGACTGATGCCACTGATTAGTATAGGGCAGACAGTTTCAGGTACTGTATACGAGGTACAAGATGATTCTGACATTAGTCTTCCCGGGGTTAATGTATATTGGGCTGGTTCGGAAATTGGAACTGCCAGCGATGAAAATGGAAAATTCGTATTGTTTAAGCCGTCAAAATATCATCAACTGGTGTTCAGCTTTGTTGGATATGAGAGTGATACTCTTGAAATAAGGAAAACTGATCAGGAAATCAGGCTTGTAATGAATGCTGCAAAAATTCTGGATGAAGTTCAGATTGTCAGGAGAAGTGTAGGCACTCATATTGATCGCTTAAATCCTATTATGACCGAGAATATTACTGGAGCTGAGCTTTGTAAAGCTGCTTGTTGCAACCTGGCAGAGAGTTTTGAAACCAATGCATCAGTTGATGCCTATTATTCTAATGCAGTAACAGGTGCCAAGCAGATCCGCCTGTTAGGGCTTGATGGAACTTATGTCCAACTACTAACTGAGAATATTCCTGCTTTGCGTGGTTTGGCTACACCCTATGGTTTAGGTTACATCCCTGGCGCCTGGATGGAAGCTATTCAAATCTCAAAAGGAACAGCTTCTGTCAAGAATGGTTATGAGTCTATTGCCGGACAGATAAATATTGAATACCTGAAGCCAAACACCGCAGATAAATTTTTTGTCAATGCACTCGTTAATAATGCCGGAAAAAGAGAAACGAATATTGTGGGATCTGCTATTTTGAATGAAGATCTGAGTACACTTATTCTTGCTCATGTTGAAGATAATTCTCAAGTAGACGATCATCAGGGAGATGGCTTCTTAGATCATCCTTTTTTAAGACAGTATAACCTTCTTAACCGCTGGTTTTACAGCACAGATCATATTCATATGCACATTGGGCTGAAAGCCTTGATTGAAAGCCGGACAACAGGGCAGGTGGATTTTAAACGAGGACAATCAAGAGGTATAGATATGCCATATGGAATTGGGATTGATACTGACAGATATGAGGGATTCCTGAAATTGGGGTATACTTTCAATAATGATAGGAATTCTAGTTTTGGATCAATCTTTTCTTTGTCAAATCATAGTCAGGAAGCATTCTTTGGTGTGAAGGATTATTCTGGTGAGCAATTGAACTACTATATGAATCTCATGTTCCAAACAGATTTTTTTAATGCTAATAATACTATAACAACCGGATACAGCCTGAATTATGATGATTATGTTGAATACCTTGATCAAACAAACTTTCTCAGAACGGAACTGGTTCAAGGGGTTTTTGCAGAATATGCGTACAAACACGATGATGATTTTATTCTCCAGACTGGTTTAAGACTGGATTATCATAATCTTTATGGAATTCTATTTACGCCAAGAATTCATGCACGTTATAGTTTTGATGAGCATACAATATTCAGAGTTTCAGCTGGCAAAGGGTACCGCTCTCCTAATGTTCTTGCCGAGAACAACCATTTCCTTGCAAATTCAAGATCAATTATTATTGCATCGGACCTTCTGCAGGAAGAAGCCTGGAATTTTGGTGTGAACATGACAAGATACTTTTCTCTTGGTGCCAGACAATTGACTGCCAATATAGAGGCTCACAGAACTTCCTTTGTTAATCAAATCATTGTTGACCTTGATTCCAGTGTTGATGAGGTAAGCTTCTATAACCTGAATGGAGAGTCCTTTGCAAACAATTATCAGATAGAACTGACTTATGAGATTATTAGAGGTTTAGATGCCAGGACAGCCTTCAGGTATAGCGACGTTCAATTTTCATTGAAAGGAGGCGACCTTGTGGAAAAGCCATTAATGAGTAAGTATAAAGGCCTGATAACCTTGTCGTATGCAACTCCACTAAAGAAATGGCAGTTTGATCTCACCAGCCAGTTTAACGGTCCTGGCAGAATCCCTTCAACATCTTCTAATCCTGTTGAATACCAAGTGGAGGAAACATTTGATCCATATACTATCATTCATGCACAAATCACTAAATATTTCAAGACCTGGAACGTGTATGCTGGAGTCGAGAACTTGACGGATTTTACTCAGGAACATCCTGTATTGGCTGCTGACCAGCCATTTGGGTCTTACTTTGATGGTTCCCTTATTTGGGGTCCATTGCATGGCAGAAAGCTTTATGTAGGGTTTAGATTTGGTATAAGCAGAGAAGAATGAGCTTAATTATTAATATCATAATTGTAACATAAAACCAGATATCATGAAAAGATTTATTGCTTTATTGGCATTTAGCTTAGCGCTGTTCTCAAGTAATTTCAGCACTATGGCTCAGGAAAAGAAAGAAAAGAAAGAGAAGAAGATCGAAACATTGACTTGTTGGGTATCTATGGATTGTGATGGATGTGTTGCTAAGATTAAAAAAAATATCGCTTATGAAAAAGGGGTTAAGGACCTGAATATCGACTTAAAAACAAAACTCGTAACTGTAAAGTATCGAAAAGATAAGACCTCACCTGAAAAGCTGGAGAAAGCTATCCGAGACCTGGGATTTAAAACTGAGATAATCAAAGAGGTCAAAAAAGAAGGAAAAAAGGTAAAATAGTTTCATTGCATTTGGTAGACTCAATAATTATGTATAATTATGCATCAGATTTGTAATTATATACATCATGGAACGTGTTTACCGCTTAGAGTTAATCAAGGAGTTATTAGAGAAGAGAACAATTTCCAATCATGATGAGCTGCAATCAGAACTTCTTAAGCAAGGAGTTACTGTTACTCAGGCAACTCTTTCAAGAGATTTAAAATCATTACGGGTTTCTCGTGTTACCGACAAGAATGGGAAAACACGATATGTTTTACAAGATCCCGGATCTTCACAATTTCAAAATGATGAATTGCCAGATCATCTGTCTGGTGTGATATCTGTTGAATTCAGCGGGCAGATGGGAGTTATTAAAACAATTCCAGGCTTTGCCAGCGCTGTGGCATACTACATCGATCAGGTAGGGATTCCTGAGATAATGGGAACAATTGCAGGTGATGATACGATCCTTCTAATATCCAGAACAGGGGTTTCTTCTAACCAGCTAGCCGGTATTCTCTCCAGATCATTTTCAAGTTTGATTAATAAATTTATTTAAAAGATTTCCAAGAATGGCAGATCGTTCTAAAGACTGGTTTTGTCAGGAATCGATATGATTAATTAGTGAATAATTATGCAAAAAAAAGTAATTTTAGCCTATAGCGGAGGATTAGATACCTCTGTTATATTAAAATGGTTATCCCTGAAGGGGTTTGAAGTAATATGTTATGTAGCTGATGTTGGTCAGGATGATGATTTTGAGGCAGTGAAGAAGAAAGCTCTTCAAACAGGCGCCTCCAAAGTATATATTGAGGATTTGAAAATGGAGTTGGTTACTGATTATGTCTTTCCGGCTTTACGTGGTAACGCTTTGTATGAAGGAAGGTATTTGTTAGGTACTTCAATTGCACGTCCGGTTATTGCTAAGCGCCAGGTTGAAATAGCAATGAAAGAAAGCACTACTTATGTTGCGCATGGTTCAACAGGTAAGGGCAATGATCAAGTTCGTTTTGAATTTGCGTATTATGCTTTATTGCCTGATGTTCAGATAATAGCACCGTGGAAGGATCCAGAGTTTCTTAGTGTGTTTAAAGGTCGTACCGACATGCTGAAATATGCAGAGAAACATGATATTCCAGTTTCAGCTACTTTGAAAAAATCATACTCTGAAGATGACAACCTTATTCATATTAGTCATGAGGCAGGTATTCTGGAAGATCCTTCTGTTGAGTGTCCATTAGAAGTTTATTCAAAAACAAAGTCTCCTTTTGAAGCACCAGATAAAGCGATAAAAATCAAAGTATTTTTTGAAAATGGTACACCTGTTAAGATTGATAATCTTGAGACAGGAGAAAGTATTACCGGAGCCCTTGAGTTATACACTTATGCCAATAAAATTGCGGCAGAAAATGGAATTGGTCGTTTAGATATGGTTGAAAATCGCTTTATCGGCATTAAATCGAGAGGTGTTTACGAAACCCCAGGTGGATTTCTTCTTTGGGAGGCTCACAGAGATCTTGAGGGAATTGCTATGGATAAAGAAGTTATGCATCTCAGAGATATGTTGATCCCAAAATTCTCAGAGATTATCTACAATGGTTTGTGGTTTTCACCAGAGATGGATTTCCTGATGAGTGCTTTTAATAAAAGTCAAGAAGTTATTACTGGTGATGTAACGATGGTATTGTACAAGGGTAATGCCATTTCTGTAGCAAGGTATTCGCCATACTCACTCTATGATCAGGATCTTTCATCGATGGAGATTGAGGGAGGGTTTGATGCCACAGATACTAAGGGGTTTATAAACATTAGTGCTATCCGTTTGAAGGCTCATCACCTTGTATTGGGGCAAAAAAGTCCTTATGATTGGAGACCAGCTATTTTACCTGATTAATAATATTAAGAGATGAAACTTTGGGAAAAGGGGTATAACCCTGATAAGCAAATAGAAAACTTCACTGTTGGAAAAGATCCAATTCTGGATATGGAATTGTTGCCTTATGACATTAAAGGTAGCATAGCTCATGCTGCTGTTTTGTGTGAGGCCGGAGTTCTGATGGCGAATGAAAAAGAAAGAATTATTGCAGCCCTGGAAGATCTCCATAGCATATGGTCAGCTGGGGGCTTTCTCATCAAAACGGAAGATGAGGATGGGCATACTGCGATCGAAAACTATCTGACCGAGAAATTGGGTGATCTGGGGAAGAAGATACATACTGCGAGGAGCAGGAATGATCAGGTTATTACGGCTATACGCCTGCACGAAAAAGATCAACTGAATTTGGTTGCCCAAAAGTCAAAGGCACTAATTAACAAATTTGAGTCGTTTTCAAAAGTACATAGTTCAACGCCGATGCCTGGGTATACGCATACAAGAAAGGCTATGCCGTATACCGTTGGAGAATGGGCCCAAGCACATGCAGATTCACTTATTGACGACTTAAAACTACTAGCTGTTGTACAGATTATAATTGATCAGAACCCACTTGGAACCGGAGCTGGATATGGCGTCCCATTCCCTCTCAATAGAGAAAAGTCTACTGAAATCCTGGGTTTCTCTAAGGTGATGAGGAGCTCAGTATATGCCCAAAACAGTCGTGGAAAATTTGAAGGTGAGGTTCTGCAGGTGTGTTCGACCACCCTGATGTCATTAAACAGATGGGCTTCAGATTTAATTCTTTTTACCATGCCTGATTTTGGTTTTTTTACATTAGACAATTCATTAACAACCGGATCTTCTATCATGCCACATAAAAAGAATCCTGATGTTCTTGAATTAATCAGGGCTTCTGTTCATCGTGTCATCGCATGTCAGAGTCAGGTGCAAAATATTAGCTTAAATCTTATTTCTGGTTATCATCGCGATATTCAACTAACTAAAGAACCAGTAATGACAGGATTGCAAACTACTTTGGATTGCCTGGATGTAGCATCAAGGGTTCTTGACGGTCTATCAGTCAATCATGAGAATCTACAGAATGCAATGTCTGATGATTTATATAGTGTGCAAAAAGTGTATGATTTGGTTAAGAAAGGGATTCCTTTCAGAGAAGCCTACAAAATTATTGCCAACAACTTATTTGATTAGTGTTTATGTGGGACAAAGACACATTTATGTGTGAAATCTTTTCATATCGTCTTATTCGCTTTGATTTTGAAAAGAACGACAATAAATGGATAAACCACAGCTTTCACATTTTGGTTTTCTAGCTTGGCATACGTAGCGACCATGAAGGATAAGCCAATGATGTGCAATGGGCCAGAGCTCCATTGGAATATTTTTTGTTAATTGGAGCTCAGTTGCCAATGGAGTTTTTGCATTAGTTGACAGGCCAATTCTATCAGCTACCCTGAAAACATGAGTGTCAACAGCAAATGCAGGTTTATTATAAGCCACAGATAGAATAACACTTGCTGTTTTTCTGCCTATTCCAGGTATCGTTTGCAATGCATCAATATCATTGGGGACAACACCACCAAAATCGCTCATTATTTTTTGAGCTGCAGCAATCAGATGTTTGGCTTTGTTATTCGGATAAGAACAGGACTTGATAAGGCCAAACACTTTTTCCTGGGTTGAATTGGCTAAGCCTTTAAGGTCAGGAATCTCATGAAAGAATGGGGGAGTGATTACATTCACTCTTTTATCAGTACACTGAGCTGACAAGATTACCGACACCATTAGCTCATACGGATTATTGTAATCCAACTCCGTTTCAGCTACCGGCATATATTCTTGAAACCAGTCAATGACTTTTTCAAACCTTTCCTTTTTGGTCATACAGCAAATAAGTTATTCAACTTAAATTTACATAAAAAAAAAGGTCATCCGCAGATGACCTTTAATTCTTAGTCAGATTCGAGACCAGTTAAAAAAATCCCGGGCCCAACAAATATTTTAGTAAACAAATCTCCAGTATCTCCATTGAAAACAGAATTGGGGTTTGCATTAGATACAATAGCAGTGCGTCCGTCTTCTCCCTGAATAGCTCTGATTTCAACAGATCCCATATTGTTACCTTCCAGAATAATTGAAATAGGACTTCCAGACAGGCTGGCAGGCTCCAGATCATCCCGGAATTCAGTAGCAGTCAAATAAGCTAATGATCCCAAATAATTACTGGTCTGAACTGAATCAGCCACTACGCCATTTATCATCCATCCTGCTTCCTCTTTGATAAGTGTAAATGATGAATCAGCAGGATAGCTAACTGTAATCCGTGTAAAATCATTTTTATTGCCTCTGAAAATAGACTTATCCCTAAGTCCGTTTAAATCACGGTTAAAGGTCATGCTGAGATAACCTTCCACAGCAAAAACGTCCTTTTCATTATTTAACCTGACAAAGGTTTTTGGTTTGCGAGTATTTTGATTGTATGAAAACCGACCAATATACAAGTCACCGATAACTCTTCGATCATTATTAACAATAACCCTGATGCCTGAGGAATCTGTTACTTCAAAATCACTCCACTTATCCTTCTTTGCTGCCACTTTTTGTACTGCTTTCAGATCAGCCAGTTCATTAATCATATTTTTAATGAGATCTGAGTCTGCATCATATGATTTTTCATTTGCTTTGATGATCCACTTTTCATTTTCAAGCAGGATTCTGAGTGATTGTTGATCACCTGATTGCTTTTGCAAACTAATGGACACAACCTCTTCAGTGTCAAATTCCAACAATTCAGCCTTGAAACTTCTTTCTCCCTTTTTGCTTTTGTTGACTTGAACCGCAATAACGGCAAGCAATAAAACCACAAAAACGACAATAAGTTGAATTCTATTCTTCTTTGTTTTTTTAGACATATCCTTCCTCCATTCGTTTAGTTCGAAGATTCCTATTGTATTGCATTCTGAATACCCCATAAATTATGATCAGGATAATAGGTAACAGGAAGTTTAAATACTTAAGGAATGCTTTCTTTCCGTCTTCAAGTTCCTTGTCCAGGGGCCTGGAGCTTACTCCTTTAGTTCTGAGCTCAATTAATCCTGTATGGTCTGACAGGTAATCAATTGCATTAACCATTAGGCTAATATTATCATCACTTTGCTGACGGGCTTCTTGACCTTCTCCATTTACTGCAAAATCTCCATCTGCAATTACTACAATTTTTGATTCAGTATTGCCAACTAGTTTTCCTTCCAGCAGGCCTGCAACAGTTAGATTCTCAAGTGGAAAATCTCCCTCAACCCATTGACGGCTTACATCGAAATATACAGGAGAAGGCTGTGTCCCAGATTTCTCGGAAGTCCAGAGTAATCGAGTAAAGACTTTCGTGGTATCACCGGTATATGTAAGACTACTGGCAAAAGGCAGTAGAACAGTTTCTAGTCCGTCAGAGACAGGATGCTGGGCAAAACCCGTTATTATTGGAAGGTAATAAAAAGGAACCTGTGTAGTATAACTAAAAACTCCCTGCTGTTGCCTGACTGATATTCTTGCACATCTTGCGTCAACAATAAAATTGTTTTCCACAATTAACCCTTTGGATGTCAACCAGGTTTCGAGTCCTGTGCTTACAGAGGAGCCCCTGGCATTAGTGAGGTCACCTTCTACCCGGTTCATGGCCAGGAAGATATTGCCACCTCGTCCCAGAAAACGATCTAGTTGAGCAATATGTTTTGCAGGAAATGAATCTTTCGGTGCAACAATTGCTATAGTCTGATAATCTGCCAAAGCATCGACTGAATCGCTTAATTCAACAGGTTCAACAAAATATAGAATATTCAGTGAATTCATCGCTTGAGGAAAGGCATTAATAGTTGGCTCTCCATGGCCCTGTAATAAACCAATAATGGGTTTACTGAAAACTGAGATTTTCTTTATAGTAGAAGACAAAGCATATTCCATTGCTACACCTGGCTGCATAAAAGGAATAACTTCAGATGATTCACCCATTGAGATAACCGCTCCCAGGAAAACTTTTTGTTGCTTAGCCTGATCTTTTTCACGAACTGTTGCAATAACAGGCTGAATGCCAGCAGCTATAGCTTCTTGTTCCGTAATTTCATTTGCACTTGGATCTACAAATTCGTATACCACCATTCCTTTAGAAAGGTTGCTGTATTCAACTAGCAATTCTTTAAAATCACGTTTAGTTTTTGCCATTTGAGCAGGTACATCATTGCTGAAATAAGCAGTAACAGTGACAGGTTCTTCAAGATTCCTGACAATGTCTTTAGTAGCATTGCTGAGGGTATATTGTTTATCTTCAGTCAGGTCAAGACGTAAAAACAGATTGTCTGACAAAATGTTTACTAAAACCAGAATGCCGATTACAATCAATATATATGTTGTTGTTCTTTTCATTATCACTCTGTTTTATTAATTATCTTTTTTTCCTGACCATGACAAATTCAGCTGATGCTAATCCTAAGGCGATTAAACTCAAGAAATAAATCAGGTCTTTAGTGTCAACCACTCCTCTTGAAATCGACTCAAAGTGAGTGCTCAGACTTAAATAATTGAGAACATTACCAATTATGCCAGTGAAATTTGCTGAAAGAATTCCGAACAAAATATGGAACATAATTCCTATTAGTAAGGCTAAAAGGAAGCCAACAATTTGATTATTAGAAATGCTACTGGCAAATAATCCAATAGCAATATATGAACCAGACATTAATAAAAGTCCTAGATAACCAGTCCAAACAGCTCCATGGTCAATAGGGCCAAGAGTAGCAACTGTAATGTAATAGGGTAATGTAAATGCCAAAGCAATAGCTATTAAAAGCCATGTTGACAAGAATTTACTAGTAATAACCTGCCAATAACTAACAGGTTTTGTCATTAATAATTCAATGGTTCCGGAACGATTTTCCTCAGCAAGCTGTCCCATAGTAAGGCCAGGGATAAAGAAGAATAATGACCAATAAGCAATGCCAAAGAATGATTGCAAACTGGCTTGTCCGACCATAAAAATATCGGCTCCGCTTATCCAGGTGAAAAAACCGCTGAAACCGAGGAATGCCACCAATAACATATAGGCCATCAAAGAATTAAAAAAGCTTCTTAATTCACGACGTGCCAATATCCAAATTTCTTTCATGGTACTATCTTTATTTCAGTATTTTACTTCATTGTTAGTTCTCGGAAGATATCCTCCAGCTTGGTTTCAACAGGAGTAATTTCCGTAAGTATCCAGGATTTCTCAACACACAGATTGAATACTGACCTTCGGGAGCTCATATTCGATTTGCTTTGAATTTCAAATCTATTGTCTTCATCCAACAGGTCAACTGTGTCAACTGAATCAAGAGCCTTAACAGCATCGAAAATAGTGTTCTTATCACCATCTTCGATAGTGAGTTTCAGAATCTCCTGCCCTTGTGCCTGCTTTCTAAGATCATTTGAAGTACCATCAGCAACGATTTGTCCTTTGTTAATAATCAGGATTCTGTCACAAGTAGCTTCTACTTCAGCCAAAATATGAGAGCTCAGGATCACAGTCTTTTCCCGACCAATGGTTTTAATCAATTCCCTGATTTCGATAATCTGGTTAGGATCAAGGCCAGAGGTAGGCTCATCAAGAATTAATACCTCAGGATCATGAATCAGAGCCTGAGCCAGGCCTACTCTTTGCCTGTATCCTTTTGATAATTCATTGATTTTTTTATGTTTCTCACCTTCAAGGCCACAAACTCTAACCATTTCCAAAATTCTGCCCTTGACATGTTCCTTCTTAATGCCCTGGATTTCAGCTACAAATTTCAAATAATCCAGAACTGGCATATCACCATAAAGAGGGTTTTGTTCAGGCAAATAACCTATTTGCTTTTTAACATTTTCAGCTTCATCAGACACAGAGTAATCACCAACGTGAATTGTTCCGGATGTTGGGGTCAGGTATGAAGTGATAGCTTTCATAGTAGTGGTTTTTCCAGCACCATTAGGGCCAAGAAATCCAAGTACTTCTCCAGTCTTTACCTGGAATGAAATATTATCTACTGCACGTTGTGAACCGTAAACTTTTGTGAGATTCTCAACAAGTATATCCATATTGAAAATTATTGATTTTTATTTTCAGGAGTACAAAAAAACAAACTATAGTGAAATATCTAAAGGCGTACTTGATGTTATTAACTACAAATAACACTAATTAACACTCGGACTTCAGTGAAATTTGAAACACAGTTGAAGTGTCTCTGGTAATTTTAAAACGATCATCCATTCGTAAGCCCATAAGCCAAATAATATCTTCCCCTGAGCAAAGAATCCATATTTTATCTTTTTTGTGCCTGGGGATCTTTTCATCGATAAAAAAATCACTTAATTTTTTAGCCTTGCTCATTCCCAATGGGTAAAAATAATCCCCTGGAATCCACCTTCTTAGCTTTAAGGGAAAAACAATCTTTTCAAGATCAATATCAGCGGTGTTAAGATCACTGGAAATACTATGCATAGAAATAGGTATTTCTGACATTTCCAATTTGACAGGAATTGAGATTGATTTAGCTGAAACATTAAGTAGATATTCACTCACAATTTTAATATTCCGGATTGTCAGAAAGATAAATTCTCTGTCTTTTATCAGAGAATACCTTTCTGAGTTGAATTGTTTGCCAGGAGGATCAGTCAAACAATTGATCAGAGACCTCACTTGATCAGTATTAAATCCATATCCTGATAAAAGCTTGAAAAGGAACCAATGAATTTGAGGAAGCTCAAGCAATTTATTTATTGATAATTTTATTTCATTATCATCATGTTTGACGATTATTTCCTCAATCTCGACAAACCGTTGGTCTAGAACCTCCTGTTCCTCTTTGAAGTTCTCAATATTTGACAAAACAGTTTTCGAAAAGGAAGGATTAATCTTATTAAATTCAGGGGTGATTATGTGCCGGATTCTATTTCTGGTATAATCAGTCTTCAGGTTACTTGAGTCTTCTCTGAAAGCCACTTTATTATTATCAGCATATGACAAGATACTTTTACGATTGGTACAGAGTAAGGGACGACGAATATTTCCGCTTTTTGCCTTAATGCCTGTTAGTCCTCTTAGTCCTGTACCTCTGGCCAGGTTTATAAGCAGAGTTTCTACAGAGTCATCTCCCTGATGAGCCAAAATTATGTAATCGTATTTCTCAGATGCTCTTAGTGATTCAAACCATGTATACCGAAGATCACGAGCTGCCATTTGTATGGACAATCCATTTTCATCAGCATATTCACGGGTATTAAAACCTTGACAATAAAAGGGAATGTTAAGCTGTGTTGCTAATGATCTGACAAATACTTCATCCTCATCAGATTCGGATCCTCTAAGCTGAAAGTTGCAGTGAGCTATACCGCAAGTGTACCCGAGACCAGATAAAACGTTCAGACACACCATCGAATCAACTCCTCCACTAACTGCAATAAGAAGACGAGCAGAAGGTGAGAAAAGGTTATAATCTTTTATATACTTTTTTATTTGTCCTAGCATCAGACTTGCTAATCAGTATCATGAAGGTTTAACAAAATTTTCCCCCGACTTTTCTTTAAATTCATAATGTCAAGGTACGATTGTAGTTTGTTCAATCCTATTTCCACAACAGTTGCTTCCGGGTTTGCTGGTTTCCATTTTGTGGCAAGAAGATTCCATAGCTTAGTTCTGAGCTGCATTGGAGTATCCTGTGTGCCTATGCCTAAAAGATTAATTCCATTAAGTATAAAAGGGAATACTGTTGTATTTAGTTCAGCACCTTCAATATTTCCCACCGCCACAACATTCCCACCATAAGAAGTGCATTTAAGAATAGTTGCCAAAGTGTTTCCTCCAACAACATCAAAAGCCCCGGCCCATTTTGGTTTCAGCAGAACTCTGCCACTGCGATCATTAGTTTGTTCAGAATCTATAACATCAGAGGCTCCCAAAGATTTCAGGTATTCTGTGTCATCAGCAATTTTTGATACAGCAGCCAAAACCCTGAATCCAAGTTTAGCCATAATCATCACTGCCATTCCTCCAACAGCTCCGCGTGCTCCTGTAACCAAAACTGGCCCCATTGCTGGTGTCTGCCCGTTTTTAATCATAGCATATATTCCCTGTGCAGCAGTCAAACCAGCTGTGCCAAAAAACATGCTCTCTCTCAGTGATAGCTGAGAGGGCAAAGGTACAATCCAATTTCCCGGAACTCTGATATATTGCCCGAACCCTCCAGGTGTATTCATGCCCAAATCGTAGGAAGTAACAATTACTTTTTGGCCTGAGAGGAATTCAGGATTGGATGAGCTTTCAATAATTCCAGCAGCATCAATTCCGGGTGTGTGTGGATAATTTCGTGTTACCCCTCTATGACCCTTTGCCGATAAAGCATCTTTATAATTGAGCCCAGAGTATAATACCCTGATCAAGACTTCATTATCAGGTAGTTCAGCAATGTTTTTTACTTTGATCAGACCAATATGGTCCTCGCCGACTTCCTGAACCTCGTAACACTTGAATTGTTGATCCATTCTGACATATTTAGTGTATAACAGTCAGGGTTGAATTCCAATTTTTTCTCCCGTCTGAAACCTGGATAAAATAAAACCCATCAGGGAAATGCCGGGAGTTAATCTGGTAACTGTTATTATTATCCAAAGTTAAGGATTGTTTGAAAACTGTCTGACCGGAATAATTTCGAATAAAAATATCAATTTCTCCTTTCAGGATTCCCTCATAGATGATAGTTATCCAATCATGGGCAGGGTTAGGATAAAGCTTCCAACTGTTTGACTTATTCCAGGATTTATCAAAGGAAGTATCCAGAACTGTAAATTCCCTGACCGTTTGATTATTTTGCTCTGATGATTCCGTTATTAGGTTACTTGCATCTGCAACAGCAATGAAATAGTAGCTTCGGGGCAAAGATTCCTCAGGAATTATATATGAGGAAATGAATTCCTCACTTTGACCACTTTGTAAAGTTCCGATTATATAGCTGTCAATGATTTCGTCATTGAGATCAGCCTGGGTGTCATCTGACAAAAGAATCTTAAGCTCAGATTCTCCTGCTGTCCCTGTTTCCTGGTTTGTTACTACTGCCACAATCCCAGCTACTTCTCCAGCTTTGTATTCCATCTTATCGGCACTCAGTTGAGCTATAAGATCTACTTCATTATATACGCTTAACTGACGGTATATCTGATTATTTTCAGGATTACTGTCATTCTCCAGCTGTGCCGGGTCAGCATAAACATGCAAATAGTAGTTTGCTTCATTTGTTCCAACAGGAATCTCAACATTGTCATTAATCAGCCTTGTTTCTCCAGGAGCCATACTGACTATGCTAAGTGTGCCAAGCATCAGGTCAGATTCGTGAATATCAATAGTTTCTGATAAAATAAAATATATGTTAAAATCAGGACTTGTCACAATTCCCAGATTGTCAACTGTGAAACTCAGATTCAGTAAGTTCCCATCCTTGATAAAATCAGGGGTCAAGTGTAAGTTAGTAAGTCTTATATCTTCCTGAGTCAGAACTTCTAAGCCAGTATAGTCTTCATTATTTGATTCGTTTGACTCTGGTACTGTTTCATTTCCATCTGAAAGGAATACCAAAAAATATTGCCCCGGGGCGATATCAGAAGTAACAGTAAAAGCATCATTGAAACTGAAATCTTCTCCCTGGGCAAGTCCAGGTATGTTGTAAGTCCTTATTGAAAGATCGTTTGAGTCGAAAGATCTGTCTTCTGACAAAGCAACTAATAATTCGCATTGAGCAGAAGTGCGGTTACCAATATTTGAAATCAATGCAACAATATTGGTGTTTTGACCTGCTACAACTTGATCAGGATTTGATACAACATGAGTAATCTGCAAGTCGGGATATGAAGCACGAATATTTATTGATCTGAAACTGATATTATTATCATCATGCACTTCCTCTATTTCATTTTCTTTATCAACAAAAACAAGAATGAAATATGCTCCTGTACTCAAATCATCAGGTATAGTTGCGGAATAAGCAAAGCTTTCTTGAGCCGATGGCTCAAGGCTTGAGACGCTAAAAGTACCAAGTTCTGTATCATTGGCATCGAAATTTGAATCAGCTGAAAGAAAAATCCATGCATTTGTTGAGGCTCCGGTGTCTATGCCTTGGTTCTTAATGAACCCACTTATTTCAACGATAGATCCTGCATCAGCCGACAGAGGAGCAATACTAAGGCTATGAACAATCAAATCAGGCAGGAACTCAACAATGTCTGCAGATACAAAGTTGCTTAATCCAGATTCACCATCAGGACCAGTATAAACGGCTGTCATGTAGTAGTTGTAGGTTCCGGTGGATAGCCCGGCATCACGGTAGGAAATTGTTGAAGGGTCATAAAGAATATCTAGCAAACTACCATTACGGTATATTTTCAAAGCACTTAGCGTTGCTCCTCCATCCTCGGGTAAATCCCAATTCAAATCGATATAGTCTGCTCCTGAAGTGGCTGTGAGATTTCTTGGTGGATTAAAGCTTAGAGTTGTGAAGCTAACATCAAAAGAAATTGTTGCGCCAGCTGATCCGATATTTGAAATATTCAAACCTCCTGGTGAGCCATCCATTAAAAATGAAGAAGGAGTGGTGGCGTCATTTATTTCAGTTCTTCCAGTTCCTGAAGAATAATGAGCTGAATAGATACTGCCATTCTCAGTGCTTGTGCCATTTGGTCTGTATATATAGATTTCATCCGGTGGCCCATTAGCGTTTCCGTTGAGAGAGGCGTTGATGCGATATATTATTAATCCGTTACCTACTACGCTTGTTTCAAATCGGCCTTCTGCTTTACGGTATTCAACAACAAAGAATTCGGACGAGTTTGGAGAACTAATTTTGTAAGCTGCAAAAGGATCTGATGCCAGAGATGATAGAGTGTAGGTACCTTCAGTTGTTATTTCAGGAATAGAACTGAACCATTCTCCATAGCGCATCTTCATATATGCACCCATGTGTTGGGGAGGTGTTCTGTTGTTAGACATGATATCCCAGGGTCCAACAGGTGTAATATCATTATCATCATACCTATACAGGTCAGGTGCACCAAGGCTGTGAAACATTTCATGACAAAGAACACTTACACCAAAGGCCTGCGATAATTGAAAGTTATAATTCCATACTCTGGCTCCTGAAATTCGTACATCAATGCTATATAATGCCCACATATGAGGCCATAACAATTCTGCCCATCCTTCTGTGTTGCCTTGAATTATGTATGCTATGTTATCAACATAGCCATCATTGTCCAAATCGAAATCCAAACCGGTTGCTTCGATTGCTGCAGTAACTGCTTCAGTTGCATTTTTAAGCAATGTATGTTCTCGTTCTTTCCTCTGAGTATCACCATCATAACCATTAGTATTTGTTGTTGCATCATAGGTCTTGTAGTAAGATCTTTCATGAGAGTCCTGGTATGATACAACAGTTGATCCTCCGGTTTCAGGGAAAAGACTGGTGTTAATGGTCAATTGATCATCTGAGACTTCCTTGAAGTACTCGTACATTGATACCATATTTTTGCCATTGAAGGCATCGTCATAATAACTTTTTTGAGTTGTATATTCAGACTGATCACTAAACCTGATAAAGATTACAATATTATTCAAGGTTCCCGTTGTAGTAGTTCCATTAAAACCTTTAAGATTCGGAATGTGAAACTTGCTCCTGCGCATTTCAGCTACTTTGGATGACGATATATTAAGCTTGGGTCGCAATCCGGAATCAGATGGATAATGAATACCAGGGATTAGATTTGTAGGAACTAATTCGTCATTTACAAGGTCAGCGTAAACAAAGAAGCCAGTATTCTTGTTCCGAATAATGGTGTAGTTCTCAGCATCGTGCAGCCAGTTATAGTATTCATCTCCTGTAGCAAAACACTGAATAGTTGTTCCATCCGGTTGAGTAATTTCCTGAGGGACATTTTCTAAATATGCTGCCGATAATGACAAACTGTACATTAAAACTGCAAAAATAGCTAGTGAATATTTCATATGTGTTTAACAAATAAAAACAAGGGAGGTTTCAATAACCTCCCTTTAAGTTTTTTAATAATAAATAGATAGATCGTCTATAAACCCAGAACTGCAACTCCCTGCTCGAAAACAATATCTTTTGGGATACCTTTTGCTTTCAGTCTGTCAAGATCGGCTTGGAGTTGGTCTTGTATGTATCCTTTTTCGTCCAAAATCTTTTTAGCTGCATCATAATCACCATTCCCCTGAATTACCAGTATGATGTTCGACAGGTCAAGCATGGCTTCATACATAAGATCAAAGTTGACTCTGTAAGTTCCGGTTGCTTCATCACGAGTAAAGGCTCCTTTTTCCTGGAAATAATTAAAACGAACCATATTGGCCTTTCCATGAGAGCTTGTTGCCCCAAATCGAATTGAGCGAAAAATGCCTGCCATGAAAGTGGTGAAATTATCCATTAAATCTTTTTCTCCCATTTCTCCCATTTCGCTTAGCTTAGTTACCAGAAAAAGACCCAGGATATCAGCCTTACCTTCTTCAAAAGCTGAATATTGATTGCTGAGAGCTTTTCTTACAGATCCCTTTCCATTTATAGTATTTTTAATTCCGATTCCATGACCAACTTCATGAAACATAGTGTTTTCGAAAAAGGCTTCAAAGGTGACATGTTTTCGCTGATCCTCAGCCATTAGCTCGTTTGCAATTGGTATAAGAATTTTGTCAAATTTAGCCTGCATGGAGTTTTTCAGCTGAAGTTTTCGTGAGCCCTTTTCAAGGTGAACACGCTCATCATTCGGCAGGTTGATAGCAATAGTTTTGCTGCCGGCATTACAGTCTCCGCCGTAGTATATTACATCATAAACTCCAAGGTCTGAGCCGCTTCCCGGTACTTCACTTTTATATTCATCTGGAACTGGAAGAGAAGCCTGCAGACCAGGTAAAAGTGCTACAAATCTGTCAAGTTTCTGACTCCAGGCTGCATCCTTGATTAAGACAAAAGATTCATGTGCTGCTTTGTGTCCGTATAGTGCATCTTCATAATTCTCAATAGGACCAACGACAAAATCGATAGTATTAGTTTTCATGTCCATCCATGCTAAATCGCTTGCCAGATAGTCATCAGTCAATAATGCTTCAGCCCTGAGTTTAAGATAATTCTTCAGTCCGTCATCTTCAGCCAGCTCTGCTGCTTGTTTAATTAGATTGACAGCTGTCTTAGTTTCTTCCTCAAAATATATATGGTATGGAATAGCTTTGAGGTTTCCATCCTGATCACGGCGGATCATTGTGTATAAAGATGTTTTTGAGGGATCATCCCAGGCTTCAAACTCTTCTTTATTCATGTCAGTTGGGTAAAACTGCGATCCCAGAGGTTTCTTGTCAAAGCCATCAATAAATGGAGTGTTTTCTTTGAGACGTTCCCAAGGACCATAGTTAATCATGGCAAATTGCTTTGTTGCAGGGTCCTCTAGCTTGCTAAAGAGTTCATTTTTATCTCCATAAGCTTCCTGCCAATAAATCTGATCCATTACTTTTGCTGCCTGAATTAAGAGCGGGAGCATTTTTTTCTCAGATGCAGATAAAACAGACAGGTCTGTTATTAATTTAAATGTTGCAAATGCATCCACTTTATCCTGAATTATTTGATTAGCTGGTTCAGCTTGCTCATCTTTAGGTTGGCATGATGGCATCAGAAAAATGCTGATAGCTAATGTGCAGATTAATAATAGTTTATGTTTCATGACATTCATTGTATGATGATAAGTTTGTAAAATTAGTCAATATCATCTGATCTGAACTGAAAACCCACTCTTTTTCCGGTTTTTAGCTTAGAATCGGAGATGCTTTTATGAATCTGCCCAACAGCGGCAAGTTTGACGTTATCATAGGGTGGGACCAATAAATCAAAATCAAGACAATACTGTATTGCTGCGTAAACAATCTTTTCCATACTAGATCTATCAACCTCTTTTGATCCTAAGGTGGAGAATCCGAATCCTGTTTGCCTTTTACCCTGCACGAAAAAATGATTATCCTTGTTAATGAAAATACGGGCTATAAGATATCCAAGGTCTTCCGACCGGTTATATTTGAAAGAATCAGCCAGGAAATTATAAACTGTAATAACACCAGAATAGCCAGCATCAAAATTATTCGCTACATATTTAGTCTTCCATATTTCATGACTACGATCAAATTGAAAAATGTTACTGTGCATATTGAAAACTAGCATATCTCCAGCCACCTTGAGCTGAACATCGAATTCTCCATTTTGAGTGTATTTCAGAGAAATCCTCTCATTGGTACCCTTGATTTCCGCATTACACCTATCAGTTAAATCAGAGAGAACATCATTGAGAAGGTCAAAGGCATTTTTTGTATTATCATAGACATCTTGCTTGAGTTTTGATTTGCCACTCAGGGTTTTGATAATATTTTGGTATTTCTCTTCCTTGTTCATTTCTTAATAGGCTTTTGCAAAGATTACTCTTCCTTTTGAGGGTTTACCGGTTTTTATACAAGTACCTTCTTCTGAAGGTGTATCCATTGGTATACAACGTATTGTTGCTTTGGTTTGCTCTTGTATAAGTTTTTCAGTCTCAGTGCTTCCATCCCAATGGGCTAAAACAAAGCCTCCATCATCCAGTCGTTCAAGAAACTCATCCCATGTATTTGCTTCTTTTGTATTAGCCATTCTGAATTCCAGAGCTTTATTGAAAATACTATTCTGAATATCTTGCATTAGCTGGTCAATTCGCTCCGCTATGTTTTCCTGAGGATGCACTTCTTTTGTAAGTGTATCTCTACGTGCAACTTCGATAGTGCCATTTTGCAGATCTCTAGGACCAATAGCTAAACGAACCGGCACTCCCTTCAGTTCATATTCTGCAAATTTCCAACCAGGTTTATGGGTGTCGCGGTCATCAACCTTAACAGAAATTCCTTTCTCAAGGAGCTCCTTTTTAATTTGATGTGCCCGGTCAACTGTTTGCTCTCTTTCTTCAGGTTTTCTGTAGATTGGAATGATTACAGTTTGGAAAGGAGCAAGCTTTGGTGGCAGCACAAGACCATTGTCATCTGAATGTGCCATAATCAGAGCTCCGATCAAGCGTGAACTTACTCCCCAGGAAGTAGCCCAAACGTGTTCAGTCTTTCCTTCTTTGTTTGCATATTTGACATCAAAAGCCTTAGCGAAATTCTGCCCAAGGAAATGAGAAGTGCCAGCCTGCAATGCTTTACCATCTTGCATAAGTGCCTCAATACAAAATGTTTCAACTGCCCCGGCAAATTTTTCATTTTCAGTTTTGAGACCTTTAATTACTGGTATCCCAAGGTAATTTTCAGCAAAATCACTGTAAACATCCAGAATCTTTAAGGTTTCCTCAACTGCTTCTTCTTTTGTAGCATGTGCTGTATGGCCTTCCTGCCACAAAAACTCAGTAGTTCTGAGAAAAAGTCGGGTGCGCATTTCCCAACGAACTACATTTGCCCATTGATTTATGAGCAATGGTAAATCCCGGTATGACTGAATCCAGTTTTTATATGTATTCCAGATGATCGTTTCGGAAGTTGGCCGGATGATTAATTCCTCCTCCAACTTTGCCTTTTCATCCACAACAACACCTTTTCCATCAGGAGAATTTTTAAGTCTGTAATGAGTAACTACTGCACACTCCTTTGCAAATCCTTCAACATGATCTGCTTCTTTGCTAAAAAACGATTTAGGAATAAACAAGGGGAAGTAGGCATTGACATGACCAGTCTCTTTAAACATGCGGTCTAACTCAGCCTGCATTTTTTCCCATATAGCATAACCATATGGTTTAATAACCATACATCCTCTCACAGCGGAATTCTCTGCCATATCCGCTTTTATCACCAAATCATTGTACCATTGTGCGTAATTCTCAGCACGTGGGGTTAAAACTTTTGCCATTATCTGTTTTTTGGTATAGTATTTGCTTCTATCGTATGAAAATGATGATGCAAATTAAGGAAATATAATCCTATATTTAAAAACAAATTGGAGGATGTCGTTATGAAAGCTGTTTATGTCAAATTACTGTTAGTCTTGCTGATAATCACCAGTTCTTGCGGAACTGGTATCTATATGACATCAGCATATGTTGATGATGCTTATTACAATCCGGCTAGTCAGCCGGTTGTGATAGAGAAGAGGGTAGTTGTTGAGAAACCTGTTCTGCAGGAAGCTGTTGAAGCTGTTGAAGCAGTTGAAGCAGTTGAGCCTGTTGCGGATGAGGAAGAATATATTGATGAACGTGAGTATGTTCTTGTAGACTCTATTTCGGAAGAGTTCGTTGATGAAGAAGGGAATATAATTGTTAACAACCATTATTATTATGAGCCTGATGATGAACTCGACTATTCCAGTCGGATTTATCGCTTTAATCGCCCGAATTATTCTTTCGGATATTACGACAATTGGTATTGGGATGATTATTACTGGAATAGTTTTAGGTACAGCCCATACAGTTATTATGGAGGGATGTCATATTACAATAGATATTATAGTCCCTGGTATAATTACGGGTATTACAATCCTTTTTATTACGGCAGTTATTACTCCTATGGTTATTCGCCATGGTACTCATACGACTATTACGGATATGGTTATGGATATGGCGGATATAGTTCTTATTCAAATAACTGGAATTCCTACCGTAGCAAAGACAATTACCACTATGGACATAGAAACAGCAGGGTAACTGATGGATCAAGCCTTATTGGTGGAGGCAGCATGACTAAATCTGAAATGGCAACTGCCAGGAGTGCAAGTAGTCCGAGAAGTCAGGGAAACGGACAGAAGAGTACAGGCATTATTGGTCAGAACACTTCACGATCTGTTGCTCAAAATAAAACAGCCGATCGAAGTCCTAGTAAAAGAACTTCCTATTCATCAACACGGTCAGGAAGCTCTTATGCCCGTCCACCTGTAAAAACTTCTGGCAGAACTTCAAGAGATATCAGTACTGCAAATACATCAAGATCCACTTATACAAGGCCTAAGACTTCATCAAATATAAGTACTTCTGGTAGCTCATACAGGAGTTCAGGCAGAAGTACCAGTAAGCAGGGGTCAAGCTACAACAGCAGTTCCGGAACAAGCAGATCTTCGTCATACAGAAGCTCTAGTTCTGGTTCAAGTTATAGAAGTTCTTCTTCAGGATCCAGCTATCGTTCTTCTGGCAGCTCATCTGTTTCAAGGAGTTCAGGGTCATCAGTTGGAAGGTCATCGACTGGCAGTAGTTCTTCCAGGTCATCCGGAAGCAGTGGATCATCAAGATCCTCAGGCTCCAGTTCAAGCTCCAGGGGTGGTAGAAGATAATTCATGGTATTCAAACCGGTCTGATGAAGTCTGGTAATGCCCTAACTATATAGTAATCAATAATAGAACAATTAATTCAAGTATAATGAAAAAGTATATTTTGCCCGTGCTTATTCTTGCTCTTTCACTTTCCCTTAACGCACAAAATGAACAGGATGCTCTTCGTTTGTCTCAAATATTTCATGGAGGTTCAGCCAGATCTCTGGGAATGGGAGGTGCAATTGGAGCAGTTGGTGTTGATTTTGGCGCCATTGCAATAAACCCGGCTGCCTCTGGCCTTTATCGGAGAGGTGACTTTTCAATGACTACCGGATTCAGTAATGTTTCAACTGACGCAAATTTTTTAGATACAAAGTCCAATGATGCAGCATACTCAATGAACTTGAACCAGATCGGATTTGTAATGCCTTTTAAAACCAGATCGGGTTCAGACTTCGGGATAAAGGGACTGAATTTTTCTTTTGGTTATAATAAGCTAAGAGATTACAATCAAAATATAGTGATGAGTGGTATAAATCAGAATAATTCTTTGGTTGATGAATTTGTTTATACGGCTAACATGAACGATGATTGGGATCCTTTTACTGATGAGTTAGCCTGGGAAACGTGGCTAATTGATTATGACAGTATTGCCGGAGTATTCTATTCTGATTTCGATATTTCAGGTTATGGCCAAACGCAAAGAAGAAGCGTTCAAACATCTGGAAGTCTGGGAGAATATGTTTTTAACTTAGGTGCAAATGTTGGGGATAAGGTATACTTTGGAGGTTCTTTCGGAATACAAAGATATCGCTATGAAGAAACCTGGGTACATACTGAGTTGGATCCGGATGATATTATTGATTACTTCGAAAGCTTCAGGTTCAGTAACCAACTTGAAACACAAGGTAGTGGTTTCAATGCGAAATTTGGTGTCATAGCTCAACCTGTAAGTTGGATCCGAGTCGGTGCTTCAATTCACACTCCAACCTTTTTTAACCTGAAGGATAATTTCACAAGCTCCATGCATACCGACCTTGCTGATGGGGAACCTACTCACGAATATACTGCCTATGGAGAGTTTGATTACGAAATTACAACTCCTTTCAGAGCTATTGGAAGTGTTGCATTTTTCTATAAGAACAGGGCTATGCTTAGTCTGGATTATGAATTTGTTGATTATTCAAATGCCAGATTGAGTGGTGATAATTATGAGTTTTATGATGAGAATCAAGCCGTGAGCAATCGATATGGTACTGCCAGTAATTTAAGGGTGGGAGCTGAGCTTGTTTTTGCCCCATTCTATGTACGGGCTGGTTATTCTTTATATGGAAGTCCTTATGTCGCTGGTGAAGCTAATGAGAACATGGTAAATACTTCAATTTCCGGAGGACTTGGTTTCAGAACAAATCGTATTAGTCTGGATTTTGCTATTGTTCAATCCAGCTGGGAACAGCAGTATTATCTGTATGGGAGTAATGCCGCAACCCTTGATGCTTCGGCTATGCGCTTTGTTGGCACACTCGGATTCAGATTCTAGATCGTAGTACATTTACCAAGATAGGCAGGAATTTCAGGCCCTAATTGAAACAAAGTGTCCAGAATACTTAAGTTGGGCTGAAATCCATATCTGTCTGAAAAGGCCTGCTGATAAGGAATGACTTGAAATCGTTTATCATTAGTAATACCTTTTCCAGGATGAATAATCTTCCTCCAGTCAGGTTCATTATCAGCTATAATAGTGTACTTATTGCTAAGTGAGATTTGAATGTTGCTTAAGCCGGATAGTTCGATAATGACTTCCAGGATTTTGAGATTCAGGTCAAAAAGATACTTCTCATGATTTTCCCAGGCAAAAATTAATTCGTCAATCATAAATTCATAGTAAGGCGAGTGTCGGTATGTAGACATGATTGCCCGAAAATGAACTCTTTGCCAATTAGTTTCATAACTTATCCTGACATCTCTAATGGCTTGGTTTTCGCTTTTTCCTTTTAAAACGGGTACAGACAAAGCAATAATTCCATTTGCTGCCCCAATAAGGCACCTGTTTCTGTAACTTCTTCTTTGATAATTTTCACATACTTCCAGAGTAATATCTTTGTGCTCTGAAAGTTTTGAAAAATATTGAACCGGAGGGAAATATGCCGAACTTAACAACATATTGAAGTCCTATTTTACAGATGAAAGAATAGATTTTGAATAAGGGGACCAAAGTGAGCGGTAAATTACTCCGAGTATATGATCCTCAGGTATGTAACCAATAATCCGGCTATCATTAGGATTATCTCTGTTATCATCAAGAATAAAGTAATAATTCTTCTTAATCGTGTATTCTTTCACTTCCTGTCCATTAATCCTGATTACTCCAGTGTAATCAATAATAATTTCATTGCCTTCAGAATTTTCAATCAGAGATTTGTATTGATCAATTGTTTTTATGTCGATTTCAATTCTTTGTCCCTGGTATGGAACAATCAGCGGCCCCATCTGATCACGATTCCATAGATAATATCCCGAATAGGGCCAATAGTCGGAGGATGAAGCACCTGCAAAGACCCTGGTGGTCCTTATCGTTTTGATATGGGCTTGTTTGCTTAGCTCTTGATAAGCAATAGTATCAAGGTTCACATCCCATATTCCTATATTGGCGATCATTGTTGGGGGTTCAATATAAAACTCTTTTAAGAAGTCATTAGGTATTTCAACCCCATCAGTTACCACCCTGTAAATCCTTCTTGCCTTCACAGGGGGGGAGATTAATTCACTGTTGCAATAATGATTTTTGTCCCAAATAATAAGCGTGTCTCCGGGAAGAGCAGCGATCCTGCTTATTGACAAAGGTTTTCGGTCAATTGGTTTGTCAAATATCCTGGGGTCATTAAAAGCAATGATGCTACCCACTTTATACTTTGATATCGCTGGAAGTCTGAAATACGGAATTCTGAATGCATCAATAAATGATCGATCAGAACCTGGTAGACCTAAGACAGAATTTGGAAATCTAAGACCTGAACGGAGCTTAGTTATTATTACACGGTCTTTGGGAAGAATTGTAGAAGACATGGAATGATCCTGAACCTTTTCTATTTGAACTCCAAACACACGAATTAAGAAGAACAGGAGTAGAATCCAAGCAATCCATTTTGTGTAGCTTTTCCAATTCATTTATTCTTATTTAATTTTCTTAAATAACCTTTTCCAACGAATATTGGCTGGAAATCCCTTGTCCTTGTTCAGAGAAAAATAAATAAATAATGGTTTCCCCACAATATGATCTTCAGGAACAAATCCCCAGAACCTGGAGTCAGCACTATTATGCCGGTTGTCTCCCATCATCCAATAGTAATCCATTTTAAAAGTATATGAATCAGCTTTTTCACCATTGATAAGGATGTTATCTCCATCAATTCTCAAGTCATTCCCCTCATAAACATTTATTAACCTTTCATACAAAGGAAGATTAGTTAAACTGAGATTAATGGTCTGCCCCTTTTGGGGAATCCAGACGGGTCCATAGCTATCGCGATTCCAGGCATATTTATCAGAAAATGGGAAAGCGCTTCCATCCCAATATCCATCTTGCATTTCTTCACGTACAACTTCGATTACATTTGGAAGTTTACGGATTGCATTCACGCTTTCTTCTGTTAATGGAATTCGATAAACACCGTTCATGAAGGCGCCATCAGAATCTTCATGAGAAATGCCCAAGGATTCCAATTTTTTGCCGTTAATCTGAGTTCCATTAGTAATAATGCGGTAATTGTATTGAAGATTTGGAACAAGAACTTGTTTGTTGCCATTCACATACAGCTGGTTATGAATCACTTCAAGTGTGTCGCCTGGTATGCCTACACATCGTTTAATGAAATTTTCACGTTTATCCACTGGCCTGTAAACAATTTCTCCAAAGGATCTTTTATCGCTCCAGACACGCTCACGACTTCCAGCCTGTTTAATCAGGTAGTAGTAGGAGGCATTGCTTTGAAAAACAGTACTTACAGTATCTCCTTCCGGATAATTAAACACTACAGGGTCATTTCTTTTCAGCTTGCTGAATCCTGCCAGACGCTTGTAATCCTTATTGATCCAGGTGAGAAAACTCTTTTTATCCTTTGTTAAAGGCAAAGTGTGTTGAACCAGGGGGAAGGAGAGGGGAGTATTGGGCAATCTTGGTCCGTAGCTAACTTTACTAACAAACAGATAATCGCCTACCAGCAAGGATTTTTCCATTGATGAAGTAGGGATGTTGAAGTTCTGAAACAGGAAAGTATTTATTATGGTTACAGCAATCAGTGCAAAGATCAGAGCATCCAGCCATTCTACAATTGCATTATTTTTTTTATCCTTCTTTTTCCAAAAGGCCCAATTGACCTTTTTAGACAGGTACATATCAAAAATCACTGCTAAGCCCATGAGCCACCAGTAATTGTTGAGCCATATAACCCAAAAAAGGTAAACAGTGGCAACCACTCCAAATTTTATATATTGTCTTCGAGACAAATTCTTCATATTTAATTATTTAGGTGCGAGAAATATGTGCTTCCAGTTAATTTTGAATCCTTTTACAAGATCAATGCGCAAAGATAGCCAAATCAGTATAGGTTTTCCGATAATATGATCCTCCGGTAGAAAGCCCCAGTGCCTGGAATCTCTGGAATGATGACGATTATCTCCCATCACGAAATAGTAATCCTGTTTGATTCTATATTCATTAGTAGGAATTTGGTTTATGAAAATTACATTATCCTTAATAGAAAGCTGATTCTTTTCATATATGCGTATGATTCTCTTGTATATTGGCAGATTTTCTAAGGTAAGTGTTACCAGCATATCCTTCTTAGGAATTATCAAGGGACCGAAATTATCTCGATTCCATATAAAACCAGCACTATGAGGAAAGATGTTGTAGTTACTCTTATCTGCAGGCAGAATATATGGTGTAACAGATTCAACTTCATTTCTTGCTAATACAGTTTCTTTTTGTGAGGCGTGCAATGGAAGGGCATAACCAAGATTTGGGAAAATTGTAATATCTGATTGTTCTAGTCCGAGCTTTTTCAGAAAAGTCCTGGATAATTGTCCCTCCTTAAGTTCAACAAGGTAATCAAACCTAGATGCCCCCACGGAGACAATTTCTCTATTGAGAGTTACCAGGGATTGGTTTATGCTAATAGTATCTCCCGGCAGGCCAATACAGCGACTAATCTCCATTTCGCGACGGTCCACTGGCCGGTAGAATAGGAAATCCTTATTTACCTCCAGTCCTTTAGATGATTTAAGTCTTTTCAGAGCATAGTAGCTCATATTCTCCACTCCACAGATTGTTGAATCACCTTCAGGGAAATTATATGATATCAATTCTCCGCGTCGAGGCTTCCCAAAACCTTTGAGTCTTTTATATGGTAGCATAACTTTTGAGGAATATGAGGGCATACACCGGCTGAATGGAATATATTGATGTGAAAGCGGGAAATTTATTGGAGTTATGGGAAGGCGTGAGCCATAAGCCAGTTTAGATACTAAAACAACATCTCCCCTGATCAGGTTTGCTTGCATTCCTGTGGTTAGTACTGATTGACTGCTAACAAAGAATACTCTAATTAATAAGACGTTAAGAATCAGCCATAAAACAATATTTACAAGAATTGGTACTTTTAAACTGATTTTTGGAAGCAAAATGTCCCAGTTAAGAATACGAGTAATAAACAAATCAATATTTGGAATAAGCAAGAGCAAAAGGAATAGAATCCCTGAGGCAACGGAAAGCAGGATTATTAATAATGAAGAAGTTATAAACCACAACCAACGCATAATACAATATTTAGTCTGCTAATAAATCGTTCATAGAATAAATACCTTCCTTTCCATTCAGAAATTCTGCAGCCAGAACTGCACCTAATGCAAAGCCTTCACGTTTGAAAGCCTCATGTTTAATAGATATTTTATCAATATCCCCCACATAGCTTACTGTATGAGTCCCGGTAACATTTCCTTCACGAGTAGAGAAGATGGGTAGTTCGTGCTCAGAACCAATGCTATTTAAAACCCATTGATTTAATGAATTGTTTTCTTGAAACAGTACTTCAGCCAAAGTAATTGCTGTTCCGCTAGGTGCATCTGATTTGTGAATATGATGGATTTCTTCAATATGAGGGATATAGTTTCTTTGAGGTGCCATGATTCTGGCTAACATTGCATTTAATTTGAAGAACAGGTTAACTCCCAGGCTAAAGTTTGATGAATAAAAGAAGCCGGTATTTGATGATATGGCGACTTTGCAAATCTCATCCCAGCGTGATAACCAGCCTGTAGTGCCACTTACGACAGGAACTCCTGCCTGAAAACAGATCAAATAATTCTGAGGGGCTGAGTCAGGAGTACTAAATTCAATGGCAACATCGATATTATCTAAATCTTTCTGTTTCAATGGGGTTTCAATCGAAGGGTCAAATACACGCACATTCATATGTCCGCGATTGATAGCAATTTCCTGAATCATTTTCCCCATCTTGCCATATCCCACAATTGCAATATTCATAAACGTAAATATATAAAAAAGGGAAGTTCTACACGAACTTCCCCTGATCTCCTAATAGGAATTGTTCTCTATTTAACTGTTTTTACTTTCTTAACCACCTCAGCAAAAGCTTTTGGGTGATTCATAGCAAGATCAGCTAATACTTTTCGATTCAATTCTATACCTTTTTTGTTCAACTTACCCATGAATACAGAATAGCTAAGGCCATTAATACGGCACGCGGCATTGATTCTCTGGATCCACAGGGCGCGGAAATTTCTTTTTTTGTTTCTTCTGTCACGGTATGCATAACTTAATCCTTTTTCGTATGCATTTTTAGCTACCGTCCAGACATTTTTGCGAGCACCAAAGTAACCTCTGGTCTCCTTCAGGATCTTTTTTCTTCTTCTCCTGGCTGCTACAACATTTACACTTCTTGGCATTTTTTCTTGTTTTTCGGGTGCAGGCGGTCATTTCTGACACTTGGAGAGCTCTACGTCCTGGTTAAACACTAATCAATTAAACCTTTTTGGGAAACTACTTCATACAAAGCAACAATTTTACATTCTTTTCATCAGCCTTATTCACAACACCGAAATACGTAAGATTTCTTTTGCGCTTTTTAGACTTTTTTGTCAGAATGTGACTTTTGTAAGCGTGCTTTCTTTTGATTTTCCCAGTGCCGGTCACAACAAAACGTTTTTTAGCACCGGCATTTGTTTTCATCTTAGGCATTACTCTAACTTATTTATTTAATAATTGCGTAATTACTTTTTCTTGGGTCCAAGGAAGATGATCATCCTTTTTCCTTCCAGTTTTGGAAATTGTTCAACCTTGGCAATTTCTTCGAGATCCTGAGCAAATCTTAGCAGAAGTATTTCTCCTTGTTCTTTAAACAGAATCGATCGTCCTTTAAAAAAAACGAAAGCTTTAACCTTTGCTCCTTCTGCCAGAAACTTCTGTGCATGCTTAAGCTTAAAGTTATAATCGTGTTCATCTGTTTGCGGACCAAAGCGAATCTCCTTCACAACAACCTTTACCTGTTTTGCTTTTAGCTCTTTTTGTTTTCTTTTCTGCTGATACAGAAATTTATTGAAATCAATAATTTTGCATACAGGGGGATCTGCATTGGGTGAAATCTCTACAAGGTCTAAGCCTTGAGAAGCAGCCAGATCTAAAGCAGCTTGCAGAACCATAACCTCAGGTTCTTCAACGTTTTCACCTACAACCCTAACTGCTGACGCAAATATCCGGTCGTTGATTCTAAACTTATACTTGAGACTATCCTTACGCTGGAATCCCCTTCGGTTTTTATGATATGGTTTTGCTATGGCTTTTCCTCCTGATTAGTTAATTAATTATTGCTGCTTTGATTCAACTGTTTTTCAATTTCTTGCGTAACAAGGTTAACAAAATTTTCGATCGTCATAGCACCTTTATCTCCATCTCCTTGTCTACGAACAGAGACTGTGCCCTCATTTTCTTCTTTTTCACCGACAATTAGCAAGAATGGAATACGTCTTAACTCATTATCCCTGATCTTCTTACCTATCTTTTCGTTCCTCTCATCAACAAGGGTGCGAATTTCGGAATTATTTAGGAGATTTGAAACTTTTTGAGCATAATTATTGTATTTTTCACTGATAGGCAGAATGATAGCCTGATCAGGTGTCAGCCAAAGAGGAAATTTTCCAGCTGTATGTTCTATCAAAACTGCAATAAATCTCTCCATTGAGCCGAAAGGTGCACGATGAATCATTACGGGTCTATGCTTTTGATTATCCTGACCAACATATTCTAATTCAAATCTTTCCGGTAAATTATAATCGACTTGAATGGTTCCAAGCTGCCATTTTCGTCCTAAAGCATCTTTTACGATAAAGTCTAGCTTAGGACCATAAAAAGCAGCTTCCCCATATTCGATGATAGTATCTAATTCTTTCTCTTCAGCCACTTCCAAAATAGCTTTCTCAGCCTTTTCCCAGTTCTCATCTGATCCTATATATTTATCCGGAGTATTAGGATCTCTTAGTGATATCTGCGTGATGAAATTATCAAAAGCCAGAGTTGAGAATATATATAGTACGATATCGATGACTTTTGCGAATTCCTCTTTTAACTGGTCTGGTTTGCAAAATATGTGAGCATCATCTTGTGTAAACCCTCTTACTCTGGTCAAACCATGCAATTCACCACTCTGTTCGTATCTGTATACCGTTCCGAACTCTGCATAGCGAATAGGTAAATCCTTATATGAGTGAGGTTTTGACTTGTATATTTCACAATGGTGCGGGCAATTCATAGGTTTTAACAAGAATTCTTCGCCTTCAGCAGGAGTTTGGATCGGCTGGAAAGAATCTTCTCCATACTTGGCATAGTGACCAGAAGTTACGTATAATTCTTTATGACCAATATGCGGTGTAATGACGGGAAGGTAACCGTAAGCAATCTGTACTTTTTTCAGGAATTGCTCAAGTCTTTCACGTAGTTGAGCCCCTTTTGGCAACCACAAGGGCAGTCCTAATCCAACTTTATGAGAAAAAGTGAAAAGTTCAAGTTCTTTTCCAATTTTCCGGTGGTCTCTCTTTTTAGCCTCTTCCAGTATTACCAAATATTCATCCAGGAGTTTCTTTTTAGGAAAAGTAATTCCGTAAACCCGAGTCAATTGTTTTCGGGTTTCATCGCCCCTCCAATATGCTCCAGCAAGACTTAAAAGCTTAATTGCCTTTATCTTACTAGTGTCAGGCAAATGTGGACCCCTGCATAAATCAGTAAAATTGCCCTGTTTGTATAGCGTAATTGATCCGTCCTCTAAATCAGAAATTAATTCGACTTTATATTCGTCTTCTTTTGTTTTAAAATATTCAAGAGCGTCACTTTTAGAAACTTCATTACGACTAAAAGTCAACTTTTGACTTACCAGCTCTTGCATTTTCTTTTCGATATCAGGCAGGTCATTATCTGACAAAACACGATCACCCAGGTCGACGTCATAATAGAATCCGTTTTCGATACTAGGTCCAATTCCAAATTTAACCCCTGGGTAAAGAGCTTCAAGTGCTTCAGCTAACAGATGTGCTGAGGAATGCCAGAAGGCATCCTTACCTTCTTTATCATCCCACTTATGTAGTTGTATTGCAGCACTTTCCGTTATGGGTCTGGTGCAGTCCCATACTTGATCATTCACTGATACTGACAATACTTCTTTTGCTAACCTTGGACTAATGCTCTCTGCAATTTGCAATCCGGTAACACCTTCTTTAAACTCTCTGACCGATTGATCAGGAAATGTAATCTTTATCATCATTAATAATCTTTGAGCGGCAAAGATAAGCACTATAATTATAGGCATAAAAAAACCTGTCAGGTAAAATGTCCTGACAGGCTAAAATTTCGTGCCCAGAACAGGAATCGAACCTGCACGTCCTTGCGAACACTAGTCCCTGAAACTAGCGCGTCTACCAATTCCGCCATCTGGGCAAATGTGTGTGTGTGTGGATGTGCCCAGAACAAGAATCGAACTTGCACGACCGTTACAGTCACATGGCCCTCAACCATGCGCGTCTACCAATTCCGCCATCTGGGCAAATGAGTGTGGGTGTGGGTGTGTTTTTGTTAAGGAGTGCAAAAGTAAAAAACTTTTATAAAACTATAATGAATTCAGAACCTTTTTCAAGTTCTGAAATGCAACTTATTGAGAAATTATGGACATCCAGAATTTTTTTTGTGATGCTTAATCCGAAGCCTGAGCCCTTTTCTCCTTCAGTACCATAGGTATAGTGTTTTTCATACTCTTTAAACAGGCTGCTTAATTTATCCGGAGGAATTCCAATGCCACTATCTTTTATTCTTATTTCTTTACCAGTTTCATCACCGGTTTTGATTTTTAATGCCTTTATTATGATACGGCCTTTTCTGGGTGTGAATTTAATGGCATTTCCAATCAGATTATTGATAACCTGTGAGAAAAGGGTGGGGTCAGCCATAAAGTTAAAGTCATTCTCGATATCAAGCTCAAGTGTAATATCTTTTTCTCTAAGTCTCTGTTCAAATTGCGCATAGGATAACTTTGCGAGCTTCTGAAAATCAACTTTCTGTATTTCCGGCTGAAGCTTTCCAGTATCTAGCCTGGTCCAGTCTAAAAGTTTTTCGAGGTAATCCAACACTCTTTTTGAGTCTTCATGAATATAATCAAGGAATTCACGATGTTCTTCTTCAATTGGCTCTGTAAAAGCAGGGTCTTCGAAAAGAAAATCCAGAGCAGAGATAATACTAATAAAGGGCGAACGCAGATCATGTGAAATAATAGAAATAAACTGCTCCTTAATCTTGTTCAACTCTACAGCTAAAGATGCCGATTTTTTCAATTCCTCATATGCCAACACTTGATTGCGTGCATGTTGTATCAATTCTTTATTGACTTCATATTCAGGATGGAGTTTTTTGATTATCAGGAATTTAGAGCCAGGGATGTTTTTGGTTTGGGCTCTGAAATGATACTCGATATTGCTTTTATTCTCTGACCAGATTCCTGAGTAAAAATCAGAATCGCCTTCAAAATTCTCATCGTCAAAAAAACTATCCAGAAAAGGAAAAGCTGTAGTAATGTCTTCTCTGATAATTCCAGCAGGCTTTTTTGAGAAGAAATCAGTTAACCAATATGGAACTTCTCCAATCTGATCCCACTCTCCCTGAGCTCCCTGTTTTAAAACCAGAATATCCAAAAAGCCTAAAGCTTTTGAAGCGAGATTATCATTGTTCTTAATTCCTTCTTGAAAAAGATTGTGCAGATTTCTTTTCTGTAGTCCTGGCCTTAACTGACTGACAATTTCTGTTTTTTCTTCAAAAATTACCCAACACAATCTATTGCCCTGGAGAATATGAATATCCCAGAAAACATCAGGCTGGGTTTCGATATTTGGAATTAGAAGGAGCTTTTCACTAAAAGGAAATATACCTTCAAATACCGGATGAAAATCAGCCAAATTGCTCCCTTGCAGAGGTTTGATAAGACCTAAATTATAAGAAAATCCAGCCAGAGAGATGATTTTTCCGGTAAAGTCAGCAAGTATGGCATTATTATTCTTTTGGTCTAAACCCTGTTCTTCAATATATTTCTGAAGAATCCCCAAGCGATTATTCTTCATGCCATCATTAATTTTGTCAATTCTTGAAAAGCTTCCTCAACACCCTCTCCTGTTTTTGCGCTGGTTTTAAGTATTTTCCAGTTTCTTGCAGATATTTCCTTTTCCATTTCATCTGAAAACTCCCATCTGTCAGATAAATCTACCTTATTAACCAGAACAAGAAAAGGTGTATCCGCACCCAGCACTTCATCTGCCATTTTTTTAATTTCACCGATTATAGATAAAGTGTTAATCCTGGTTCCGTCCATTATAAGGAAATATCCGGCACTACCTTTCAAATAGCTTTTCGGTATCTTCTGGAATTCATCTTCTCCATGAATATCCCAAAGCAAAAGAGTAATGTCAATATTGTTGAATATCAATGATTTCTGATCAATTTTAACACCTATGCTGGTGAGGTATTTTTCAGAAAATATACTATTGACATACTGCTGAACCAAGCTGGTTTTTCCTACAGCAAATGACCCAAGCATACATACTTTCTTTTTTATCATTTCGCAATAACTTTTGTTAATTCAAAACTAGTATGCCTCCATTCTGAAGGATTCTTTATAAGTGATTTAACCTTATTCTTTTTTTGGACAGACGATGGTGCCATGCTGACAAAGATATTTCCTAAAGTCTTATCCAGCAAATTGTCAACAACGTAAAAAGCTCTTCGATCCTCCAGCAAAATATTATCTCTTCTCGTACCAATTTCGTCAGTACTTCCGCAAATATCAAGCTTCCAACTTTCATCTAATTCGAAACAGAGCTGATCCATTCGCCTCAATAGTTCATTTAACCTGACAATAGTGTAATCCTGTCCGGAAATTAGCTTAACAGAGCCGGTATGAAATAATAGCAGAATACTCTCAATGTCATTTTTCACATCCCATAATTCTATGTATTCATCAGAAACAAGATCAACAAATGAAAGATTAAAGCCCTCACAAAAAAATGGGAGCCAGTTCATCAATTGTCTGACTCTTTCTGCCGAAGCGTTGCCATGAATAAGGAGGGTAGGGTTCCCATCCTGTACTTCAACCCTGACACCGACATTGGAATCATTTTCCAAAATCCTTGTAATCCGGCTCTCAATATTTTCAATAGAATTAGAGGCAGACTCTACTAAAACGATGTTTAGTCTGTCTCTTGGTATTTTGCAAGAGTCGATAATAATGTCAATCCCGAATCCGGCCGCATCTACACCCAGAAGACTGAAATTTCTTCCGTTTCTTCCAGATTGAATTATTTCATAGTTAGCATTTTCAATTTCAGTTTTGAGTTTTCTCCATTGAAAACCCCAGAAAGTTCTGTGTCCAAGAAAAAGGAAAAGGAACAATGCAAGAAAAATAAAAACCCACTTTAGCTTGCTTTGTCCGGATTTATCGTCGTTGTCAAGTTCAGTAATAAGGCAGTTTTTCAACAGGTGGCTTGCATCAGAAATATTGGATGTGTCTCCGGAAAAGGAGATTAACTCAGGACCGAATTCCTTATGAATTTCTTCAATCGTACTTTTAATGATTGACCGTAACTCCATAGAGGTTTCACCTTTTACCACACAGGCCAGTATAGAGTGTGGACCCTGTTCCATTATTACAGAGAACTCACCAACTCTGATTGTCTCCAGAGATTCACTTTTGGCCACTTTAAACGAGTCTCCAACAAAATCACGAATTGCTGTTAACATTCCGGATATCATGTCACCATCAGGGTTATCTCCCTCTTTATGACTCACATGAGCTAATAGCAATCCGGAATCTGAGTGAATAAGATAGACTTCAGTAACCTGATATACCAGGCTATTCTTTAAAATGATATCACCAAAAGACTGACCGCTGAACATAGCCTGGATTCTCCATTTCAATGCTTTGGCTGACAATCCGGAGTTTACTGATTGATTTACATTTTCTGTAATTTTCCGCATAGCCTCATTAATAGCTTTGCGAATAGCAGGACTCATTACCGGGTAAATGGCATCTGCCAGTGATTCAGGATTCTTTTGAACTGATTTATAAATTGATCGCTCAACAATGGGATAAAGCTTCTGTGATAATCGCTTTTTATCACTGGTGTTTTGCACTGCATCGGCCAGAACTACAGAAATGGATTTGGCAAATTCTTCAGGCTGCAAGATTCGTCCTTCAAGAGTTTTGATTCGAATTGCTTCTTCCTCAAGAAGAAGTTTTTTCAATTCATCCCACTTCTCGTTACTTCTATCGTTCTCAGGATTTGTCATCGATAACCTTAATCCTTTTCATTATTTGAAATATTCATAAGCTGCAGCGATAAATCAGATAGCACTATTGCAAGTTTTTGTATATCGATTTTATTTTGTTTAAGATGTTTAATCTCTGTTTCCATCAAATCAATTCTACTTGTTAGTGATTGAAGCAGATCATTAGTTTCACGGAATTGCTTTTCAATCTGCAAATCATTTTCCGCGATATTCTGAATCATAATATCCCTTTCAAACTTTTGAGAATTTTCAATTTTATTACGAATCTCAGATATTTCTCCGCCTAAAAGTAGTTTTTGCGTTCTTTCGAGGCGATGCTTAAGGCTACCAGTCTCCGTTTGATCCTGTTGGTCCTCATTGTTTATTTCCTGCTCCATATATAAAGGTGGCTTTTGATTATAAAAGTAGTAAAAGTCCGAAACAGTTAATGATTTAAACTAACTGAAAGAAGTTGCTTGATTTTAAAAAGATGTTCTTGTTTATTCTCTTCTTTATAGAAATTGTATAGTTTTTGAAGCATCACTCTGATAAACTGCTTGTCTGAAATTGTCTTATAATCAGTCCTTTGTGTTGGAAACTGTTTACTCAGATATTCAGTGTAATATTTCATTCCGATAATTTCGCCAATATGATCAGGCAGGATATAAAAGAAGACGGGATAATCACCCAAGATTTGAACCTGGGTCAGATCAACATTTAATGTATCGATATATGCCAGAGCAGAATCTTCTCCATTCCCTGCTTTATACACAGGTATTGATAACTCACGACACAAAAGGCAATAAAGTAAGGAGATGGCTAAGGAATGGCCTGAGTATGTGGATAATAAAGAAGGTATGAACAAGTGTTTGGATTTCGAATCAAGATTATTAATGGGAATAAGTCCTAATTTTTCTAATAAGATATAATTGACAATTCTGGTTTTCTCTAATGCAGTAAGCTTGTCACTTAATTCAATCCATATTTCGTTAGCAACTGGTTTTATCAGACGATCAAGCTTTGAATAATTATAATCAGGATCAATTATTTGGCTAAATAAAACAACACCCTCTTTTAGAGTTCCTGATTCGCTGTTCCACCATTGAATCCAGTCTGTTCGTAATCCATTAAACTGGATTTCGTCAATGAGCTCCTGAATACGTGAGGCCAGGCTGGGAGTATCGGATGATTGCCAATGTTCTTGAAGAACAGGGAGAGCAGTTTTTCCCATCTGAATGATAGTATCCCTTATTGGATGCCAGATAAGTTCATCCGGATCACCTAAGAGATTCAGTAAGTTCTGTATTTTCCGTTTGTCATTATCCATAAGAAATACTGATCAGAACATCCTTAATCAGGCTTTTCATCAATTTACTGTAATCACCTATATAGGTTTTCAAAGACCTGTTTGCAATAATCAGACAAACAGTAAGTGCTTTATGTCCGAGTATCTTAGATAAACCGTACAAAGCGGAGCATTCCATTTCAAAATTAGTAATCCTGAATTCCTTGAAGCTTACAGAAGGAAGCTTAACAAATAAATCAGGATATGCCAGTTCTGCCCTCAATTCTCTTCCCTGCGGACCATAGAACCCGTTTGCTGAAATAGTAATACCTTTAATATAATCATTTCCTGTTCTGTTCATCAGAGACTGATCAGCCTGAACACAGTATGGTGCAGGAAAAACTTCTGGCCATGAAGTTTGCTTAACAAAAGAATTCTCTAAATCAGTCTGACAAACCTGATTTCTTTTCTTATAGAAATTGAGCAAGCCATCAAAGCCAATGACATACTGACTGGCAACAATCGATCCGGGTTTAAGATCGGGTTGAATTGCACCAGAAGTTCCAACACGAATGAATCTGAGTTTACGATGCTCCTTTTTTGTCTGCCTGGTAGAAAAATCAATGTTTGCTAAAGCATCCAGCTCATTTAATACAATATCTATATTATCTGTACCTATACCAGTTGATACAACAGTTATAGGTTTGTCATTGAATTTTCCTGTAATAGCATAAAATTCACGATTAGAAGCTTTATAATTTTTTTCCTGAAAGAAAGAAGCGATTAAATTAACTCTCTGAGGATCACCCACCAAGATAATGTCGTCAGCAATTTCATGTGGCTTCAGATGTAAATGAAATACGGAATTATCCGGATTAACAATCAGTTCTGAAGATTCAAATACTTTATTCATGGTAGTTTTCCTTTCTGCATCTTTAAAAATATATTATTCCTTTGTATTTGCCTTAGTTCATGGCGAAAAAAAAATGCCTAAATTTGTAGAATAATCAATTACTAATTAAAATTTTCAATTATGAAAAAGCAAATGACACCTCTTCTGGTAACAGGAGCAATAGTACTATTTATTCTGGTTATTTTCGGGTCCCAGATGTTTGTTACTATTCAGCCTGGAGAACGTGGAGTGATTTTCAGGAAATTCACTACCGGATTGGATTTGGAAAATATCTATGACCCTGGTTTCAAAATTATCGCCCCTTGGAATGATATGCATGTTTACAATGTTAAGGAGCAGCAAAGCGAAGAGCAAATGGATATATTGGATAAAAACGGACTTTCTATTAAAATGGATGTTTCTGTACGTTTTAACCCTACCTTTCAAAGAATCGGCTATCTGCATCAATCATTTGGAGTGGGATACGTTTCTCAGATTGTTATTCCGGAAGTGAGATCATCTGTTCGTCAGGTGGCCGGACGTTTTTCAGCAGAAGAAATATATTCAACCAAGCGCGCTGAAGTTGAATCTGCGATTATTATAGAGACAGAAAAAGTATTGTCAAAAAATAGTATTGATATGCGGGCGCTTCTGATAAGATCTATTATCCTTCCTGATCAGATTAAACAGGCTATTGAAGAAAAGCTTAAGCAAGAACAAGAGGCTCTGGCTTATGTATATATCCTTGATAAAGCAAAGGCAGAGGCTGAAAGACAGAGGATTGCTGCAGAAGGAGAAGCGGCTGCTAACCGTATTATTAATAACAGTTTGACTACAAATTTGCTTAGAATGAGAGGAATTGAAACGACTCTGAAGCTATCCGAATCACCCAATGCTAAAGTGATTGTTATTGGTAGCGGTAAAGATGGTTTACCTTTGATTCTAGGTGGAAATAACTAAGCAGAACGTAGTATGATCCAACGTATTCAGACCGTATACTTATTCTTAAGTGGTGTGGTTATGAGCTTTTTGGTTTTTAATCACATGGTCAGCATTGAATCTTCTGATCGGAGTGCTGAGCTTTGGCTTTCCGGAATCAAAGATAGTGGAACGGGAGATTATTTGATACAAAGCTGGCCACTAATGGCGTTGGCAGTAATCATAATATTCTTATACCTGATTACAATACTCATGTACAAGAAAAGAGAGCTTCAAATGCGCTTAGTTGTATATGTGATTATTCTAGTCTTCAGCTTCGTTGGAGTTGGAGCCTTTTATGTTATACAGGGAGCAAATATGATGGATGGAAAAATTACGATGGAATACTTCTCTGTTATGCCCGGAGTAGCAGTGATCCTGAGCATCCTGGCATGGAGAGGTATCCGCAGAGATTATCTGATGCTCAAGGCAGTTGATCGTATCAGGTGATTAATCTCCAAAGCGGGGATTGACCACATTATTATATATGCTGCCGAAAGTATAGCTAAAGCCGATATTAAAAGAATAAGAATATTGTGTAGCTAATTGACGCTGCCTCAGAAGAACTTCTTCAGGGGTAGCGTTTTCTTTTGTAAGTGAAAGCTGATCATGAATGATTGCCCCACGACCAGATAGTTTTAAAGATAGACCTTTAAGAAGTCGAACGTATAAAAAAGTTCTTAATTGCAAGTTATACTTGCTGAGGTCATGCAAATAGGTTGATCCTCGCAAAGAGGTATTAATTGACCCCCATGGTTGTCGTAATTCATAGGCAACCGATAATTGCTGACCAAACAAGCCTTCTTCCATCAAATCATATATAGTGGTATCCTGATAATATGTGTACCCGTAACCTGCACGGTATTGAAACCTTAGTTGCTTTCTACTGGATTCCTTATAAGGGAAAACATTATATTCAATAGCCGGATATACAGACCATGCAAATCTACGGTTACTATAAGTATCAGAAGACATATAAACGCGTCCACCCGCACTCCAATGTTCATTCAGGCTTTTTACCAGTAAGTGGTAGAAAGAAACTTTTGTTCTGTTTGAGGAATAAACCGTGTCTTCATAAAAATACTTACGCGAGTAGTAGTCATACCCTGTTCCGAATTCAATTTTCCATTGTGGAGTTATCTTCTCAACTGAAAAGTCGGCTTCTAACTCAGGGTTTCTTGACGTTTCCTGTTGTTCATAATCACCTGACATATCAATGTCAAAAACCCAGCTTTTCCATTTGTCCTCAACAAGTTCTTCTTCTGCGTCCAAACTGGCTTCCGGAACATCCCAGGTAATTTTTATGTTGCTGGCTAAGGGGGTTTTTGCTATAAATTGCATAAGACCCATTGCGATCATTCTTGATCTGCCCTGTCTGGTGATATCTGAAGTTTCATCAGGACTACTTACATATACAACCTCATCGGTGATTCCTGCAAAATCATCCTGACCTATTAAAGTAATTCGATACTCCCGTCCGCCTGACCCAGTAGATTCACGAGTAACAAGAATGTGCACTTGTGCCTCTTTTCTGTCACGTACATAATTAACGTAAGGAAGTTCCCTGCGGATAAAATCAGAATCACAATAATAACAATCAAGGAAAACTTTTAAGGCAAGATTTCTGTCAGTATTCTCAGATACATTTTCCTGAGCAGAGATATTATTAGGAGTCAGAATGCTTACAAGAAAAACAAATAGTACAATCGCTGATCGCATAGGAATAATTTTCCGCGAATATACCGAAAGGCAGAACTAAATGGATGTTAAAAAAAGTTAAGCCTAAATGATTTCCAGATGCTGACTGTCTGTTATTTTTTCGCAGTATTCACACTTCAGGGCTACTGGTTTCTTCTGAGTTACTTCAAATCTAGGCAGCATTTCTTCGTTATTAGTGATGCATTGGGGATTCATGCATTTAGCCAATCCGAGAACATTATCAGGTACATTTACAACCTTCTTCTCAACAACATAGTAATCTTTGATAATGTTTAATTTCGCATCAGGAGCAACAAGTGCAATTTTGTTAATTTCATCATCTTTAAAGAAGATATCTGTAACCTTGATAATCGCTTTTGTACCCAATTGCCTGCTTTCCAGATTAGTGCCAAATGTCACCTGGTGCTCGGTTTTATCAAGACCCAGTATTGTGATTACTTTAAACAAGCTTGGAGAGGGGATATGATCTATTACAGTTCCATTCTTAATGGCACTGACTTTTAATTCCTTTTTTATATCCATGAGATTGAATTTAACAGGTTCAGCAATTATTTGACATCAAGTATTTTAGCAATGATTGCCATTCTGGTGTAAACGCCATTTAAGGCCTGTGTGAAATAATAGGCTTTAGGATTTGGATCCACATCAGTATTAATTTCATTCACTCTTGGCAATGGATGAAGAATCCTCATGGTTTCTTTAGTTTCATCAAGCATTGCATTCTTTAGTATGTATACATTCTTAACTTTTTCGTATTCAACCGGATCAGCAAACCTTTCCCGTTGTACTCTGGTCATGTATATTATGTCAGCATATTTTAAACTTTCTTCCATGCTTGTATGCTCATAATATTTTATACCCTTTTTGTCTAGAAATAGCTTATACTCATCCGGCACTCTCAGTTCCTCAGGGGCTATGAAGTTGAAAACAGGATTAAAGTGCGACATTGCCATCAACAGGGAATGTACAGTTCGACCGTATTTTAAATCTCCTATAATGCAAATATTGAGATCATTAAGCTTTCCCTGAGTTTTTTTAATAGAAAATAAATCAAGAAGAGTTTGTGTAGGATGCTGATGTGCTCCGTCTCCGGCATTAACAATCGGAACTGGTGAAACTTCACTGGCATATTTAGCGCTGCCCTCCAAGGGATGGCGCATCACGATAAGATCCGCGTAGTTTGAAACAGTTAAAATTGTGTCTTTCAATGATTCACCTTTTGAAACACTGCTGGATGACGGTGAAGAAAATCCAATCACCCGACCTCCAAGGCGGTTTATGGCAGATTCAAAACTCAGCCGTGTTCTGGTTGATGGCTCAAAAAAAAGGGTGGCAATAACCGACCCTTCTAACAATTTTTGATGTGGATTTCTTTCAAAATCCTCTGCCAGGTGTAGTATTTCATTGATTTCCTGAGCAGTGTAATCTGAGATGGAGACCAGACTTCTATTTTTCATCCGTTTATATTTATTTTAATTTGTCGTATGTAGCTCACATAACAAAAATAATCCTCCGCGTGTGCGTCAAAATAGTTTTCCTTTTGTCATGTTCGGTTCATAAATGATCAGCTTGTAATTGTTTCAGATGGCTAAAAATAGTAATACACGGGTCTATATCTGTTATGTCGGAGTAAATCTTATAATTTTTTATTCACAAAGGTCAATGTCTCGACCTTCTTAAGCTTGCCAATGAATTTGTCGCCTTCAGAAATACGAATACTCAGTGTCATCTGGCAATCCATTTCAAACTCTTGAAAAAGAACTTCCGGTTTCTCATCCTTGATGATTTTCATCACATCATTTAGCTTTATGTAATCAAACTTAATACTGTAAATATTTTGCTCAGTTTTAGTTAGAATAGTTGTGTTCTCAATAGCATCTCTGGCGGCAGTTCGATACGCATTTATTAATCCGGATACTCCCAGTTTTGTTCCTCCAAAATATCTGATAACAACAATGAGAGTGTCTGTAAGATCAAAGGAAAGTAGTTGACCGAGAATTGGTTTACCCGCTGATCCTGAAGGCTCACCGTCATCATTCGATCTGAATTTCTTCTTGTCCGGTTCCAAACGATAAGCGTAACAATGATGCCTTGCGTCATAATAGCTTTTTCGGAGTTCCTGAAGAATAGCTTTTATTTCAATCTCATCTTTGACAGGAAAAGCCAGAGAAATAAATTTGCTGCCTTTTTCTTTGTATAGCCCTTCTGATTTGGCTCGAATAGTTCTGTATTCATCATCCCTGCTATCCATGGTAATTTATTAGTAATTTAAGACTTGCAAATTAACGCATTTCAACATGAAAAAGACAAGCGTAATCATTTTACTGAATTTGATTTTTAGTTCATTAATTCTGACAGCTCAGGAATACCCCATTGAGGGAAAATGGATCCTGATTCCTGAAAAAAGCACACACATTGATTTATTTGGAAAGCTTAGTCTGAATATTGAGATAGATCAGAAGAAAATACGGATTAACCGTGATTGGGGAAAGGGTTCACGAATTTTTTCAGACTCCATTGTCCTGAAAATCAATTCAAGAAAGCAGTCTGAAGTGATTTTATCCCGGGTATTCCCCACAAATGTGTTTATGGGAATGAAAATTCCGGAAGGACAAAAAAAGTATTATCGTTTAAAATGGAAAACCGGAGATTTACGGATGAAGATAACAGAAGCCTATCCCGGACTAATATCCCAAGGTGAAGAAAACTTTGAGGCTGAACATGTTTTTGAGATTGATCCTGTTAATAACATATTAAGCTATGAGATCTTGAGAAGTACTCGTAATTCAGACCAGCCCATCAGATATGTTTTCAAGAGGGATGGTTGGAGAAATGCCTGGTTTATGAGATTGAAATCAGATTGGGATATCGATGGAGCTTTGCCGATTCAAGCAGCCTTGATATCCTTGCAGGGCATTGTCAATCAAGGGAATCCAAATTTGTATTTCATTTATCCAGATACCTGGGATTTTCGTTTTACTCCGGATGTTTTCAAATTTCTTAAGGATAAGCATTATTACAGTTTTAAAGAGCTGAAGAATATTGATGATGCTATTAAGGCATTCAGACAATCAATAGATGGATATATAGTATGGGATCGGGAAGTAAGAACTTCGTTGATTGTTAGCTTCACTCTTGCAGGTCTGGAAAATGCCATAGTAATCGATGAGTCTCTTTTGCCATTGATGGAAAAATATGAAATTCCAAGAACTGAAGATTTCAGGAATAAATTCAGGGGATGGTCAGATGCAGAGATATACAATTGGGCAAAGGATCAATACTGGGACTTATGCAGCAAAGATTATATCGTATGGATGGGTGGTGAGGCGGGTTCCAGAATGAGGCCGGGCGTGGCTGACTGGGGTATTTACAAAAATGCCTTCTTCAATGATCTGAGTACCAAGCCAGAAGATGTTTCAGAATACAGATTAGCAGATGAATTACTTGGCGAAATGAATGATATGGGGATGGTTTTTGGATGGCATAGTTATGCAAAGGATAAGGAAAGAGACCATGTCACTCTAACATCTAAGCATGGTTTACGCGTTGAAGGCTTACATACTTTGCCAAATATGAGCTTTTCTTCTCAGATAGAAGTCTCTTCAGGGTTCGAATTTGTAAATAATCATTCTATTGATCCCAAAAAGAAGTATACTCCTGAAAATAAGGTATATATAGCCTGTGTGCAAACTGATTGTTTAGGTTTAGGTGCCTGGGGGCGGCCTGGCAGGGGGTCTATTCCGTATGCCTGGGAAGTTACTATGAACTGGGTATGGCTGGCCCCCGCCATGATGGAGTTTTTCTATTCTCAGGCAACTCCCAATGACTATTTTATTGGGGCATTATCAGGTCCAGGATATATGTATCCAAAAGCTATTCCTGAAGAGAAAATTGATGAATTATTACAAGAAGCTGGCAGATTAATGAAAATACTTGATTTAAATGTGTTTGAAGTAATGGATTATTCAGAGGGAGCAACTATCGAAGGGAACACTGAAATTACCGAAAAAATAGTATCTGCATATATGAGAAATATACCCCATGTGTTGGGGTTTATAAATGGCTATGCTCCTGCTTATACCTTCACTGAAAATAGAAATAAACCGTTTATAAGTTACGACTACTACTTATCTGCTGATCGGCCGGTCGATGAGGCTATTACAGATATCCAGGAACTCGCAGAATGGAATGCAAAGCGTCCGTATTATCTCCTAATGCATGTGCGTCAGTGGAGTGATATTTCACGTGTAAAATCTATACTGGACAAGCTTGGATCAGAATTTGAGATTATTCCTCTCGACAGGCTAATGATGTACATCAAAAATGAGAACACATACTCAGAAAGATTTTTAAAAGAATGACAAACAATTATTATCGTTCACAAAAAAAATCTTGCGTTAAAAAATAGTTGCATAGTTGCGCTGAAAATTAGCTATTTAACATTATTATACGTATGTTTGTAGCGCGGAATTTAACCTTTGTTGTTGATTGAGCCACACTAAGCAGCAAAGTAGGTGATAGTAATAATTTGATTATAAGGAGATTGCTGTATGAAAACGGTAAATTTAAGAAGACTGAGTGTTTTTAAAAGTCTGATGTTAGTATTGGCATTAGGACTAATTAGTAATGCTCATTCGCAGACTGCGACAAACATTGGCGATTTAGTTTGGCTCGATGTAAACGCTGATGGTATTCAGGATGTTGGAGAATCAGGATTGTCTGGAGTAACTGTTGAGTTACATACTATGTCTAATGTTCTGATAGACTCAGATGTAACTGATGGATCAGGAAATTACACTTTGACTAAAGTGATTACCGGTTCTGAGTTTTTGAAAATAACATTTACACTTCCGGCAGGATATTTCTTTAGTGGTGCTGATCAAACCACGGATGATCTTGATAGTGATCCGGTTGTTACCACAGGTATCAAAACCACATCAGTTTCTGAAGGGGTTGATGTTACCAATCTGGATGCTGGTATGTTTAGAAAAGGGACCTTCCACGGACATTTGTATCACGATGAAAATAACAGCTGGCCAGCAACTGGTCAGGATGTTGGTGAAGCTGATATGGACAATGTGGAAATCTCAATTACTGATAAGGATGGTTTTACAACAACTGTTTATACTGATGCATCAGGAGACTGGACAGCACAGATAGTGCCGGGATCGGCAACCTATGACATTGTTGAATCAACCAGTACTTTTTTCGATCATGGCTATGTCCACAACGAAGGAGCTGGATCATTTACATTTACCGTACCGGAAGGCGGAACGCAAAGCGCCGGAAATGATGGATTCTTTTTACATGCAATGGTGGGAGATTACGTTTGGAGAGATGTAAATATGGATGGAATACAGGACGTAGGGGAAACTGGCCTGGCAGGTGTTGAAGTATACATTTACAATCCGAATAATGGTTATACTGTTTTTACCAGTGTCATTTCAGATGTTAATGGTTACTATGAGTTTACAGGTCTTGAGCCTGATGATTATAAAATTGATATTAGTGTTGCCGGACTTCCTTCTGGATATTCTATAAGTTCTCAGGATCAAGGAGGCGATGATGCAAAAGATAGTGATGTTGATGCCGCAGGTGTGACTGCGTTATTTTCTATTTTGTCAGGAACTACCAATGATCATGTTGATATAGGGCTATATAAATTAGGTTCTATTCAATCACAAGTTTGGTGGGATATTGATAATGATGGTATTCAGGATGCTGGTGAGCCAGGCGTAGATAATGTTACAGTAACTCTCTATGA
>JAYEFL010000098.1:0-42232 GCA_034658635.1 Bacteroidota bacterium
CCCAACCACGGCCTTTACCAGTGAAAACACCGGTATTTTCGCGGGCAAGTTTTCGATACATTCCAAACATGTAACCGATTTCTCTTCCACCAACACCAATATCACCAGCCGGGATATCAGTTTCCGGACCAATTAGCTTCCACAGTTCAAGCATAAAAGCCTGGCAGAAACGCATAATTTCAGAATCTGACTTTCCTTTCGGATTAAAATCTGAACCTCCTTTGCCTCCTCCCATAGGAAGAGTTGTGAGAGAGTTTTTAAAGATTTGCTCAAATCCCAAAAACTTAAGAATGCTTAAATTGACACTGGGGTGGAAACGCAACCCGCCTTTATACGGCCCAATTGCATTATTGAACTGAATCCGGTATCCAAGGTTAACCTGAACCTTACCTTCATCATCTGCCCATGGAATCTTAAACGTAAGAACACGATCCGGCTCTACCAATCGCTCAATAATACCTTCTGATTCAAAATGAGGATTTTCTGAATATACCTCTTCGATAGATTCCAGAACTTCCCTAACAGCCTGAAGATATTCCACCTCACCAGGGTGTTTCTTTTCAAGACCAATCATTATTCTTTCTACATTCATTATAATGGTATTAAATATTGTTTAGCAAAATTAGAAAAATGGTCTTGGATAATCCCAAGATTATATCATTTATATTTATGATTTTACTCATACTTTGTTGACCGTAAAGCCTCTAATCACTTGTGCTCTGCCAATCGTTATTAGAATTAATACTCAAGCCCGGCCTGAAGATTGCACCACAATTCTTCGCACCGTCAATTTTAATCAGGATGGACTTTTCAAAGCGGATATGACGAATATATTCATCCTCATATACGGCTTCCTGACTATCGAGGAATTCCAAATCATACTTACCATCGTTCAGAAAGGGATTGATTGTAAAATATCCGACTTTGAAGGAAGTAAGGTTTTGAAAGAAATGTGTTCCCTGGCTCGGGTCAATTCTGTAATCGGGAAGACCAGATTCCACTATCACCCGTGCAGCTGAGATTTGCACCCACTTCACAGGTATTCCAAGCCATGGATCACTTGATCCCCATCTTCCCGGACCAATCAGAGCGTAATTTCTGTCTGATTCAACAAACTGATCATTAATAACCTCAATCTGGTCTGCTATCTTCATGCTATCTGCAGCTCTGAAACATTCAGGCTTAACATAAACAATATCAAAAATGTTTTTTATCAGACCATTCCCCAGAGCAGATTTGGAATAAATAATAGTATCAGCCATGTTCACTTTCCCCATTTTCATACTCAGTTCATCAGAGGATGCGACAATTGGTCTGATTTGCAAAAAACTAAAAACATTTGGAACCCCTTCAGGGGTATCCAGATTGACAGCAAACTCAATCTCTATTGGATTATTCATCTCCCTTTCACCAGTTTTGAGAAGCTCGAAAAGAATTTCTGCTAAAGGAAAGGATCCATACTTCAGAACAGGATTAAAAGTGAGTACTTTTCTTCCAGGATGTTTATATGAATCACGAATAGTATTATAGTCCATATCATAAGAAGAAGCAACGAATCGGAGAGATCCATCTTTCTCCACCTCACGAATCCTCATTTTGAGAATATTAACCCCATCATCAGTAGAGGGATGAAAACTATTGTTGAACAAATCCAGAGAATAAAATTCTCTCTGGGTTTCTCGCAGGGTACTGGCTGGGGTTGATAATTGTAAAATTTTTTTTGGGTATTTAGGAGAAAAGCGCAGCCCTGTCCCACCCTCCACAATCATTCTTCCTAATCCAAAAGCAATCCTCGCAATGCCGTCTTCCGATTTCTCCTGACCTATTGGATAAAAATTCACTGATCTGGCCACTCCTGAAATTGTTGGGTAGAAGCGATTACCATACCGAGTGCCACAAACTTCCTGCAATATGATTGCCATCCTCTCTGCATCAATCAGATTGTGTGTCGCTGCCATGTATGCTTTAGAGGATTTAAAATAAACAGATGCATAAACAGATTTTATGGCTCCGGTTAGCATAGTTATCATACGCTTTCGATCAGAATCCGTCTTGGGTACCATAAAGGTGCTGTAAATACCTGCAAACGGCTGATAATGTGAATCTTCAAGCAAGCTTGAGCTTCTGACAGCGATAGGTCCTTTGATTACACGAATAAAGGATTCAAGATCATCAAAAATTCGAAGCGGCACAGTTGCATTTACGAATAATTGTAAGATTTGCTCATCATTGAGCTTTGAAGTTGCAACTCGCCACAGATTGTTCAAATCCATGAACTCCTCAAATATCTCAGTCGATAAAACCACAGTTCGGGGAATTGTTACCAGAACCCCATCCCATCGATTCATCAGGTTATTTCTCTTAATAAACGAATTAATAAAGGCCAGGCCCCTTGCTTTACCTCCCAAGGATCCCTCACCAATCCTGGAAAACAATACATATTCATCGAAGCGATCTTTATAAAATTTTGCAATCACACCTCTGGATTTCATCATTTGATAACTGGCAATCAAGCGGTGAATAAAACTACGGGCTGCCTCAAAGCCATCAAAATCCTCAATTGTTTTATACTTTAAATATGATGCGATTTGAGGGAATGCCCTGGCATTCAACCATTTTGAAATATCATTATTATTAAAGTGATATGTTAGAGAGGATTCAGGAATCTTTTTTATTGCATGTTGTAACTCCCTGAGGCTTGATGCTCTGCCTATCTCTTCTTGTGAGATCGGATCCCTGAAGATAAAGTCCCCAAAGGCCATATACCTAACCATGAAATTACGCACCTCTATTTCCAGAGTTTTTGAATACTTATGGACAAAGGATGCGCGCAAATTCTGAGCTTTTGCCTGGTTAGTCAGCTCCGATGACTGTAGCAAGAAGGGCATCAAAGGATCCTTACTTCTAACAAACTTACAGAATTTTATCCCTGCTTCAGTATCTTTTATTCCATCACGCTTAAATGATATGTCAGAAATAATACCAAGGAGATTCTCACGATATTTATCATATAATTCAACAGCCTGATTATAATTTGTTGCCAGAAGTATTTTGGGCCTGCCCCTCATTCTGAGCATCTGCTTGTGCTCATTAAGCCCCTCCCGCATAAAAGCTTTCGATTGTTTAAAAACAATCTTATACATATTAGGCAAGTAAGCTGAATAATACCTGATCGAGTCCTCAACCAGCAAAATACATTGAACACCAACTTCATCCACATCATACTGAAGATTCATCCGGTCCTCAATCAGTTTGATAATGGCCAATAAAAGATCCGCTTGTCCCAGCCATGAAAACACATAATCAATAGCACTAAGATCCTCCTTTTCAAGCTTGACTGATACTTCCTTGCTGAAGTGGGTCAGTACAACAATTGGAACCTGTGCATAACTTTGCCTTATTCTTTTTGACAATTCAAATGCATCCACGTCACCAACACTCAGCATAGTAATTATCAGATCAATATTCTCCCTCATTAGGATATCCATGGCATCATTCCCATTATTGGCCTGGATAAACACCGGAGGATACCTAAGATTTAAGGATACATATTCATTAAAAATCTGCTCATCGATTCTCCCATCCTCTTCCAGCATAAAAAAATCATAATTACTGCAGATAATCAACACCTTATAAATACGCTTCTGCATGAGGCTGCTAAACTCAGCTTCATTAAACTCAATACGTTCAGATGGTAAGAATTGCTGGAGTATATTTTCCATATCAGTTATTGCCCTTCCTGCATATTAGTGCCTGGCGCTTCTTTCCGTCCATAATGATAGAAAGTGGCTCTTTAAATCGAATATGATTGAAGAATGATGTTTTCTCTATTAATTCCTCATGCATAAGTAAGTCATAATTTACAAAACTCTTGCCCACACCATGAACAGAAAAATATCCAACATTCATAGAGGTTACATTATGAAAGAAGTGGCTTCCGAGTGAGGCATCCAGGGGAAAATCCTCTAAATCAGTTTCAACAATAACCTTAGCATTGGAAATATGCGGCCATTTAACAGGGATACCAATGAAACGATCTTGCGTACCCCAGCGGCCAGGGCCGATCAAAATATAGCTCCGTCCCTCTGCCATTAGTCTTGAATTCATTTGGGTAATCTCCCTGGCAATCTCTTCTGTTTTCAGTTTATCAAATCGTTCAGGATCAACAAAAATAACATCCCTAATCCCCTCAATAATTCCATTACCCAAACTCTTTTCTGCATATAAGATAGCTGAAGCGTGATCCACTTCCTCAATACTCACCTGATTACTCTCTCCATTTCCTACCATAGGCTTAATCTGAAGCAAATAGAAAGAACTTCTGAATTGGGAATCCTTATCCAGATCAACCGCATATTCAATCTCAACCGGAGTACCAATAGCTTCGTGGATAACATCAAGCAGCACTTCAATTGCTTTCGCCAAAGGGGCATAATCATATTGAAGGATATCTGCAAAATTTAAAATTCTTGGTCCGTAAGTGTCCAATCCCGGAGAGATCCTGTCATTATCCGGATCATAAACAGATGCAAGGTGCTTCAAAGTACCATGCTTTTCAGCGACAGAAATTTCTAATTCAATGATTCCCTCATCCTCCCCCTCAAGGAAATTAATATTACTCTGTGCCAGGTTTGCAGCATAAAACTTTACCTGTGAAGTCTTAAACTGGTCCTTATCAGTAGCATTCTGAAGAGTTGGGTATTTGGGAGAGAATCGCCAGGCTTGTTCACCTTCAACGACATACCTGCCCAAACCAAGAGCTATTACAGCCAAACCATCTTCAGGCTCCATATGTGCAACAGGATAGTAATTATAAGATTGGGCAGTACCGCTGATATGGGGATAAAAATAGTTGCCATAATGATTACCCACCAATTCCTGGATAACAACTGCCATTTTTTCCTCCTCAATTTTATAATTAACTGCCTCAAAATATGTTCTGGCTTCAGTTGAAAAAATGGAGGCATATACCATCTTGACAGCTTCCTGAATTTGTTTGAATCGGACATTAAAATCCGGATCTGAATTTGGCAGAATATATGTCTCGAAAATTCCCGCGAAGGGATGGAGAAGCGAGTCTTCAAAAATACTGGAAGAACGAATGGCTAAAGGCTTATTGATAAGGCGAATAAAAGTCTTGAGTTTCTTCTTCAATTCAAAAGAGAGCTCACTTGCCATGAATATTTCTCTTACCTTCCGATAATCAGTTTCTGTTAATACCTTGCTTTGGAGAATATTTCTCTCCATAAAGATTTCAAACTCATCAGTTCCAATTATTACAGTTCGCGGAGTTTTAATAAGCATTTCCGGAACTATCTCACTGAAATCAAGATTATTCAGAATAGTATTAATAAAAGCCAAACCTCTGCCCTTTCCTCCCAGCGAACCAGTTCCAAAGCTCACAATATTCCGCCAATCCAAAATTGCAGATTCATCAAAGTTCACCACCTTACCCTTATCCTTATCAATACGATAGTTTTCGATGACATTAAGAATATATTCCCTCAACTCTTTTGGGGAGTCGAAATCCGAGGCACTAATCGGATTAATAATCTTAGCAAGTTGTATTTCCCCTCTGGCCATAAGCCATAGGGAAAAGTGATTTTTTAAGGCATGGTATAAAATTGACTCCTCAGGTATTGATCGCAATTGCTTCTCAAAGTCTTTCATTGACTTAGCTACCGCAATCTTCATCCCGGCATGGTTACGGTAAATAAAGTGGCCGTAACCCAGAGAATAGGTAATAAAAGTCTTCAGATCCTGCAACAGGGTATCTGAGTTCTTGTTCATAAAGGTAGCCTTCAATTCAACGGCACTCTTTTCATAAACAGAATCAGACGACTGTAGTATGACGGGCAGATCAGCTCTGTGAGATTGAACATACTTCAGAAAACTGATTCCAGCAGTTTCATCAATTACACCGGTCCGCGTAAATTTGACATCTGAAATAACACAAGCAAGATAGTCTTGATATTTTTGGAAATATGAAATCGCCTCCTCATAATTAGTAGCCAGAACAACTTTTGTTCTGGCCCGCATTCTTGAAATTTTGTCAAGTTCATTAGTTTTGGCCTCGGCAATCAATTCCTGAGTTTGCTCAAACACAAGGGTATATAGCATAGGTAAATACCTGGAATAATACCTGGCAGAATCTTCTACTAAGAGGATTACCCTAACCAGGCCAACGCTGGTATCATTCTCAACATTTATCCGGTCTTCTAGAAGCTTAACCATCGCGAAGAAGATTTTCGAATCTCCATTCCAGATAAACACCTGATCAATTGAAGGAAGAGTTTGATTTCCTGATTCAAACAAACCGATCTTGCTATTATTATTCAGGAGCAAAAATATCTTCATGTCGGGATACCTGCGCTTTATTCGCTCACTCAGACGAATGGGAGCCCTGGTATCTACCCCAACCATCAAAACAATAAAATCAAACTCTCTCTCCTTCAGAATCTGCATTGCAGCCTGAGGTGAAGTAACCCCAGTAATTCTGGGAAGAGAAGATAAACTAAGGTGATAAATCTCCCCCATAGCCTGTTCAAAGAACCGGTCCTCATTTTCCAGTATATAGGTGTCATATAAGGTTGCAACAAGTAAGATCTCACTTACCTTATACTTCATCAAATCATGGAAAATACTTTTATCGGCAGTCTGCTTATTGAGAAATTTCTGTAATAGCTGCCGACTATCCTTAAAAGATTCATTATAAACGATCTTTTTATAACGATACTCCTGCTCCGGCACAGGCTCTGTTACTGAAACACTACCCAAAGCAGAGTTCAAATAACCAGTGACCAGACTGGAAATATTATTGATCAGATTACGTTCCTCTGTAAGAAAGGGACCTTCATCAAGCTCAGGGAACAGGTGGGTATAATACACTTCCACCAGTCCCGACTTACCATCCATAGTAACAAACTCCTGGCGCTGAAACCATTCAGTTTGACGGAACCGCAAACTATGGTACTCATGATCTTGGAAGATTATCCTTGCACAAGTATTCTGAGGGTACTGCCAACCCCTTGGAATAAGCAGAGCAATTTGACGTAAAGTATCCTCAACCGGTTTAGCTTCCGCAATAATTGCAGCAGTTCGGTTGATTGTCATCAACTCCTTGACACGCTCAGTATGCTCCGCTAAAAGGAGTTCAATATCTGCTAAACTAGGTTTCCTATTTTCCATATGTGATTATATGAAACTTCACGAAGTTAGCGAAAATGATGGTATTGTGTGATATTATTTAACTTCCCAAATAGCCCCTGACAAGAGCACGTCCTGCATAGATTTATGTTTTGTTTTCGACTTTGCTTCCTCAATTTGCATTTCCAGTTCCTGATCATAAGTATACCGCTGTTGGTAATCCCTAATAACTCCCAAAGCAACAGGGAACTTAGGATATTCCATATTGGTCAGCATTACATGTAAACCTGTAAGGCTATTATGTGCATCATGTACCAGAAGATCATCTTCAGAAATCCCATCTTTCCCAATCTCAACAGTTATCATTTCATTATTCTGCAGCATCAGGCCTTTATCCTTGTTTTTTCCGTAAATCATCGGTTTTCCATGTTCCAATAAGATAACACGATCATCCCGATATTCACGATTTGTAATCTCAGACCAAACACCATCAGCAAAAATCACACAATTCTGCAGTACCTCAACAACGGATGTCCCCTTATGAGCGGCTGCCTTTAGGAAGATTTCGGTTGACAGCTTAGCCATAACATCAATTGATCTGGCAAAGAATTCACCTCTTGCTCCAATAGCAAGGGCTCCCGGGCGGAAAGGTCTTTCGATTGTTCCCATAGGAGAGGTTTTGGTTATAGTTCCCGGCTTGGTTGTAGGAGAATATTGACCCTTGGTTAATCCATAAATCATATTATTGAATAACACCAGATTAATATCGATGTTTCTTCTAACTACATGAATAAAATGATTTCCGCCAATTGCCAAAGAATCTCCATCTCCGGTAATAACCCAAACACTCAAATTGGGGTTAGCCACCTTTACTCCACTGGCAATTGCGGCAGCCCTGCCATGAATACCATGAAACCCATAAGTGTTCATATAATATGGGAAACGAGATGAACACCCAATACCAGAAATGAAGGCAAAATCTTCATGCTTGATTCCCAATTGAGGAAGTGCCTTTTGTATAGAATTTAATATTGCGAAATCGCCACAGCCCGCACACCAACGAACCATCTGATCGCTTTTAAAATCAGCCGGAGTTAATTCTTTAATATTCATAATTATTTCTCCTCCAGGTTTTTAAGGATAGCATCTTTCAGTTCTTGAATAATGAAAGGTAAACCCTGTATTTTATTGTATTGCTTAAAGTTATTCTCAGGAAAACACATTCTCAGGTAATTAGCAAACTGCCCAAGATTTAATTCACATACAAGGTGCTTCTTGTATTTCCCAAGAAGTTCACCTGTGTTTTTTGGAAATGGCTTAATATAATTGAAATGAGCCAGAGCTACTTTGTGACCCTCACGACGAATTTCAGAAGTTGCTGTTACCAAATGGCCAAAGGTACCTCCCCAACTAATCACGAGTAAATCAGCATCCTCATCTCCAATAATTTCCATGTCAGGGATCAGGTCTGCAACACGGTTCACCTTTTCCTCACGTTTCTTTACCATCACATCGTGATTTTCAGGCACATAAGAAACAGTTCCTGTACCATCCATTTTCTCCAGACCACCCACACGGTGTTCCAAACCGGGAGTACCAGGAGCAGCCCATTCGCGTGCAAGAGTTTCAGCATTTCTTGCATATGGAAGCCAATCCTCTTCATTTGCCTTGGCGATAGGAGGATTGATCTTTGGATACTCCGTCAGATCCGGGATTCTCCATGGCTCCGTACCATTAGCCAGGAATCCATCTGTTAGTAAGATTACCGGAGTCATTCGCTCCAAAGCAATTCGCGCAGATTCAAAGGCGTAATCAAAACAATTTGAAGGAGTAGAAGCGGCTATTACCACAACAGGACTTTCACCATTTCTACCATATAAAGCCTGCATTAAATCAGCCTGCTCAGTTTTTGTAGGAAGACCTGTTGAAGGTCCGCCCCTTTGTACATTCACAACAACCAGCGGAAGTTCAGCCATTACAGCCAATCCGATTGCTTCACTTTTCAGAGCAAGACCAGGCCCTGAGGTGGAAGTAACACCCAGGTTCCCAGTAAAACTGGCGCCAATAGCTGTACAAATACCAGCAATCTCATCCTCGGCCTGAAAGGTTTTAACCCCGAGGTCTTTTCTGATTGCAAGCTCTTCCAAAACTCCGGTAGCCGGAGTAATAGGATAAGATCCCAGAAAAAGAGGTAAGCCGGCTTTTTCTGCTGCTGATATCAGTCCCCAGGCAGTTGTCTGATTTCCATTAACACTACGATAGAATCCCGGTTCAATATCTGCAGGTCTCACCTTATATGACACTGTTAAGGCCTGAATGTTTTCAGCATAATTGTACCCGGCATGCAAAACCTTGGTATTGACTTCAATTAAAGCAGGCTTCTTTGCAAACTTGCCCTGAAAGAAAGTTATTGCATGATCCAGCGGACGATCAAATAGCCAGCTAACAATTCCAAGAGCAAACATATTTTTGCTTCTGAGAACAGACTTTTGATCCATTCCCGATCCTGAAAGAGTTTCCTTTGTCATACTGGAAATCGGTGCACCAATTAATTGAATAGCTCCAATTTGCTCTTCAGCAAAAGGATCCTCTTGATAACCCGCTTTTTTGATATTCTTCTCATCAAAGGAATCAGTATCAAAAATAATTATTCCATCAGGCTTAGTCCAATGAAAATTAGCCTTTAAAGCAGCCGGATTCATAGCTACTAACACATCGCAATAATCACCGGGAGTATTGATTTGTGTGTGTCCAAAATGTACCTGAAATCCGGATACACCTCCTACAGTTCCCTGAGGGGCCCTAATCTCAGCCGGATAATCCGGAAATGTGGAAACATCATTTCCAAATAACGCAGAGGTATCGGAAAATAATGTTCCAGTTAATTGCATCCCGTCACCAGAATCTCCTGAAAAACGGATGGCCACTTCTTCTATTTCAATGACCTTTGCCTGTTTGCTCATAATTTTATGGCTCTATATTTTTTGGTAAAAAAAATCTCAGCTCAAAAGCATGGGCTACAAACGATACTTTTATCAGCCGTTTATAGCCCTCAGTAAACAATACACTTCTACAAAACAAAATTATATAGATTTCTGAAATCAAAACAAGCAAGTTTGTTATTTTTTTTAAAAATTAACACCAGCCTAATTACATCATTATCAGCACAATAGCTGAACATATCAACATATCTATCTAATTTGGAAGTATTCTAAATGGAAAAAGAGTTAAAAATAAGCGATTACCTTTGCCTCAGACAAGACATTTTTACAACATGGCACTGATAAAAACTGTTCGGGGTTGGACTCCAAAAATTGGGAAAAACTGCTATCTGGCAGAAAATGCAACTATTGTTGGTGATGTTGAGATTGGAGATGATTGCAGCATTTGGTTTAATACGGTGATCAGAGGCGATGTCAATTGGATCAAAATTGGAAATATGGTCAATATTCAGGATGGAGCAGTTCTCCATACTTTATATAAAAAGTCAACTATAGAAATTGGAGATTCAGTTTCCATCGGACACAATGCTGTAATTCATGGGGCCAAAATACACAATCGCGTATTAGTAGGTATCGGAGCAATTATCTTAGATCACGCAGAAATTGGAGAAAACTCAATTATTGCAGCAGGAGCCCTGATAAAGGATTCTACTATTGTTGAACCAAACAGTATTTATGCCGGAGTACCGGCCACTAAAGTTAAGGACATTGACCCTGAACAAACGCGTGAAATGATAGATAAGATAGCCAACAACTATCTATTCTACGCAGGATGGTATCGTTAACAGGCAATAAGGCAAAAGGCATAAGTAGGGGCAGACCAATGTGTCTGCCCTACGTCTGCCCAATGTGTCTGCCCTATGTCTGCCCTGCGTCGCCCTGTGTCTGCCTAACCAATTTCCCGAACCATTCGATCCAGAACAGCCCTGTCACCACCAGAGTAATATGTTTGATGTGGCTCAACGGCACCTGAATTCAACCCATCTTCCACCTCTAAAACCCGCCTCACCTGTTTAGCTACAGCAGGTGCCGGATCATGAATTTGTATTTCAGGTGAAATGATTTCTTGAATTAAGGGGAGCAAGAAAGGATAATGAGTGCATCCCAGAACCAATTGATCTATTCCCTCATCCGCCATAGGCATCAAATATTTTTTGAGAAGATTATTGGCTTCACCAGAAGAAGCCTGACCCAACTCAATTAACTCAACCAATCCTTCACCTATAGCCATAACAACTTCAACATCGTTAGCATATTGCACCTTGGTTCTGTTAAAGTGCTCTGCTTCGAAGGTATTGGCCGTAGCCAAAACCCCAATCTTTCCAGTTTTCGAAGCTAGAGCTGCAGGCTTTATTGCAGGCTCCATACCAACAAAGGGTATGGAAAAAGTATTTCTGAGATGACTTATTGCGATGCCAGTTGCCGTATTACATGCCACAACAATTAGTTTTGCACCATTATCATGAAGGAATTCAGAAATATTCTGTGAGAACCCTATCACCTCCTCCTTTTTCTTGTTTCCGTATGGAGCTCTCTCACTATCAGCATAATAAATCAATGACTCATGAGGCAGCTCAGTAAGCAATTGACGAACAACACTCAGTCCGCCTACTCCTGAATCAAAAACACCGATGGGGCTATTTTTATCCATAAAAAAATCCTTGCCGAAAGGTACGACAAGGATTTTACATATTACAAATTCAGCCTATTCTAAGCCGAGTTTTTTTCTTACGGCAGACATAATATTCTCAGACCCTTCTTCAGGAAAGTAAATCACGCTACCCCGACTAATATCCAAGATATAAGTAAACCCCTGCTCAGTAGCAACTTCCTTTATTGCAAGTTGAGCACGCTCAATAATGGGCTGAAATACTTCTTGCTGATAGCGCTGAAGCTCCTGGTCAGCAGCAGCATTGAAAGTCTCAATCCGATCTCTCAAGTCGCCCAATTCATTCTCTTTTGTTGAACGAATTAGAGGAGAAAGTGAATCCTGTTTCATCAGGTAATCTTCGTACTTCTTGTTAAATTCAACCTGAAGCTCTTCAGATTGTCTCAGGAAATCCTGACGTTTCTGCTCAAGTGTATTCATCGCACTGTCGCGCTCAGGCATAGACATAATTAATTCATCTGAATTAATATATCCAATCTTTTGCTGTGCAACTCCATTCAAAGCTGATCCTGCGGAAAGCAGAACGGTAAAGACCAGCGCTAAAACCATTTTCTTCATTCTATTTCTTTTTTTTGTTAGATCAGAACTAACTTGTTATGTGCTACTTAAATTAAAGGCTGGCAAATATAAGCATTAATTGCTAATTCCCATCTTTTCTAAAACGGCGTCACTCTTATCATATCGTGGATTTGTAAAGAGCATAGTAGCACCTGAAGCGGTATCAAAAATCACATCATAATTCCCTTCAGTAGCTAATTCTTTGATTGCATTAAAAACCTGATCCTGAATTGGTTTAACCAATTCCTGACGTTTCTTATAAAGCTGACCTTCAGGAGCAAAGTAGCTTTTCTGCAAGCCTTTGACAGCTTTTTCACGATTGATAATCTCATCCTCACGCTTGGTTCTCATGTCTTCAGTTAGTAAAACTCGCTCGGCCTGGTAGTTCTTATACATTTTCTCAACTTCTGCCATGCCCGTCTCAATTTCCTTTTGCCAATCAGCTGAGAATTTATCAAGCTGCTTCTGAGCTGCTTCGTATGCCGGAATACGACCCAGAATGTACTCGGTATCCACAAAGGCAAATTTCTGACTAAAACCCATACTAACACCCATCAGGGTAATAATCATGGTCAAAAATATTTTTTTCATAATCCCAATGTTTTTAATTCTCAAAAGCTTCACAATAATTATACCATGTTACATTATAACTGTGGTCCAAGTACAAAATGGAACTGACTTCCATTCTTACCAGGACTGTTGGGCAATTCATCAAAACCATATCCCCAATCAACACCCATCATACCAAACATAGGAAGGAAGATCCTGACACCCAAACCAGCAGATCGCACCATATTAAAGGGGTTAAAATCCTTAAACTCATACCACGCGTTACCTGCTTCCAGGAAAGCAAGGGCAAACAAGGTAGCATTAGGATTCAGTGAAATGGGAAAACGCAACTCCATCGTGAATTTATCGTATAGATTAGCTCCTTTGGCAGGTGTTATTGAACCGTTTCCATATCCTCTCATTGAAATAACATCTCTGCCATAATAACTATACCCCATCATACCATCACCACCCACTTCAAAGCCTTCAAAGGGAGAACGGGCATGCTCATTATAATATCCTAAATAGCCAAACTCGGCCTTAGTAGCCAATACAAAATCTTTATCCTCTCCTACAGTCCAAAGCTTGGTATACCAACTTGCCTTGAATGTCCACTTATGATATTCTATCCATCTAAATCTATCTTCCTCAGACATTGTACTGTAGTCCTTGCCATTGATCAAAGAGTATGGAGGAGTGATTTGCAGATTCATAGAGAAGTTTGACCCCCTCCTTGGATAGATAATCTGGTCTGTGGAATTCCTGCCAAACGTATTTGTTAAACTGAAGTTATTACTTACCCCATTTTTAATAACGAAATAAGACCATTCGTCAAGCTTGTAGCGCTGAAAAGACAATTGGTTGAACAGGGTAAAAAAGTCATCTGGCCATGAAAGGCGCCGGCCCAATCCAACGGAGGCTCCGGTTATTTCCATAGCCTGACGATTAGGGTCTTCAGCCTGTCTGCCATTTGTTTGTACCGTATGATACAAAGAAACTGACAAAGAGTTAGCTTTTTTCCCTCCCAGCCATGGCTCTACAAAAGAAGCGCTATAGGCCTGATAGTATTTACCGTTTGATTGCGCTCTCAGGCTAAGATTCTGACCATCACCTGAGGGTAAGGGACGCCAGGCATCCTTATTAAAGAGGTTCCGGGCTGAGAAGTTCCCAAATCTGACCCCAAGGGTTCCAATTACCATTCCAGCACCCCATCCCCCGGAAATCTCAATCTGGTCATTAGCTCGCTCAACCAGTCTGTACTCAATATCTACAGTTCCGTCCTCCTGGTTTGGAGTAGGAATGGGATTAATTTGTTCAGCATCAAAGAAACCTAGTTGCGACAACTCTCTAACTGATCTCATAATATCAGAACGATTGAACAGATCACCTGGCTTTGATCGAATCTCTCGCCGAATAACATGCTCATTCGTACGATCATTACCCACAATAGTAATTTTATTGATCCTGGCCTGAGGTCCTTCATAAATACGAATCTCAATGTCTATAGAATCACCCTCTACATTTACTTCAACCGGGGTTGACTGGTAAAACAGATAGCCAAAATCCAGATAGTAATTGTTTACTGCATCCGGATCATTGGATAAGCGATTATCCAAAAGACTTTGATCAAATACATTTCCTTTTTCTATTTTCAACCTTTCATTCAGAAATCCTGCAGAATACTTGGTATTTCCAACCCATTCAATATTTCTGAAGAAATACTGCTTTCCTTCTTCAATCTTAACAATAAGACCAACTGTACCATCATCGTTTTTGTACAGTGAGTCTCCAAGAATTCGTGCATCTCTGTATCCAAGTTCATTATATTCAATCAGAATATTATCAAGGTCATCTTCAACATTTTTGCTGATATATTTGGAGGTTTTAAAAACATTATACCATGTTTTCTGCTTGGTTTCCTTCATTGCCCGATGCAGCTTCTTATGTGGGATAACCTCAGCTCCATCAAAAATGATTTCACGAATTTTGACTTTCTCACTTTTGGCAACCATTATATCCAGAACAGAAGAATTGGCCATAACCGTATCCTCTCTCTGGGTAATGGAAACTTCAGTATTCAGGTAACCTTTGTCGACAAAATGATCTATAGTAATCCTTTTTGTCCTGCTAAGTAAATTAGAAGTTACCTGGCTACCACGAATAAGGTTAACCTTCTCACGCAAATCTTCTGCCTCAGTCTTATTCACCCCTGAAAATGAGAATCTCGAAAGCCTGGGCTGTTCCTGAAGGTAGATGTCAATAAAAATCTTGTCATCCACAATCCTGGTGGATGAAATCTGCACATCAGAAAACAAACCCTGCTCCCAAAGCTTTTCCATAGCTTCGGTGATCTTTGTGCCAGGCACTTCAATGACATCCCCAACTGCCAGTCCGGACACCTGCGCCAAGACATTCTTAGACAGGTACTTAACTCCAGAGACGGTTATGCCACCTATTTCATATTCATTAGAACCTGAGTAGCTAATAACCTTATCAGGTTTAACAATCTCGGTCTGAGCCCAAACAGATCCAATAATCAGGCTTAACAGGAAGACAGTAAAAATCTTTCTCTTCATACCATGTTTTGCTTTTAAAGTTGCTCGCTTGTTTTGCCAAAGCGTCTCTCGCGACATTGGTAATCAAGCAAAGCAGCATAATAATCTTCTTTTCTAAAATCCGGCCACAGCTTAGGAGTAAAGTACAATTCCGCGTATGCTATTTGATAAAGGAGAAAATTGCTGATCCGTTGCTCACCACTGGTTCTTATCAGCAGCTCAGGATCAGGGATATTATTTGTCTCCAGATAGTTGCTAAAACTTTCTTGTGTAAGATCTTCGGGTTTAATCTTGCCGGCAATTGCATCATCAATAATAGTTCTGACAGCCTTAACGATCTCCCATCGAGAACTGTAAGACAATGCCAAAACGAGACTCAGGCCTGTGTTATTCTTGGTTTTCTCAGTTAAATGATCAATTTCTTTACGTATGTTTTCAGGCAGCATGCTTAAATCTCCGATTGTTAAAAAGCGTACATTATTTTTAACCAGTCTGGCCGCTTCATTTTTAACGGTGGATACCAGCAATCCCATCAAAGCATTAACCTCCTCCATTGGCCTTCGCCAGTTTTCAGTAGAAAAAGCATACAGGGTGAGATATTGAATACCCAACTCCCCGGATGCTTCAACCACATCTGTCACAGGGGTTACTCCGCTTTTATGTCCAAAAATTCGTGCAACACCTTTCTTGCGTGCCCAACGACCATTGCCATCCATAATAATGGCTACATGCTTTGGAAGCTTATCGGGATTCAGTTTTTCCTTCAGACTCATCGGTTCTTTTTCCTGTTCGATTCGTAAAACGGACAGGTTTTACAGGTTTTAATAATATTGTAGCTGGCTGTTACTCCAACATGAGAATACCAGTTACTTGGTAAAATATATGTCTCCGCATCAGGTATTGCTCCGGTAACTTTGCGTCGCAAATTCCATTCCAAACTCAAACCCATGCGCTCAGTTATTCGGTACTTTACGCCAACATTGAATGCAATAACAGGTTCAATCTGGTATAATCCTAATCCGGCCGCGACAAAGGTACTGACTTTTGGCTTTTCACGGGTAGGATTCAGTGGTAAAAAATTAAACTCAAACAAAGCGTGCAAATCCAGAGTAGATAATCCTCCTCCCGGAGATATCCCATAAATGACTCCACCACGCAAACCATGTCTGGGATTGAGGTTGTATCGATAGAAAGCCCCCATTGCCGGCATAACTGAGCCAGCTTCAGGAATGGGGATTATAGTCTGTAAGTGCTCCTGGCTCATCCCCAGAAACAATCCGTAATCTGAACTCTCCTGCGCAGAAACAAATCCAAAAAATCCTAAAAATCCCAGAATCAGCAAAAATCTCTTCATCCGCTATGCTTGTGTAAGTTAATCGAATCAGTGATTCACTTACAATAACTTATAAAGCGCAAATATAGTATAATTTGCTGTTTAAAAATCTTAGTTTCTCCGGTCGACTCCCCACATCAACTTGGAGCGAAGTGTATTGTAAAAACTATGATCATTGAGTCTTATTGTCAAAACCTTAAAAGGAGCCCGGGAAATTCTCAATTCCAATCCTGCTTCCACAACAACAGAACGCGAGTCAAGAGAAACTAGAATCTTACCACTTCGGCCTTCCATACGCAGCTTCAATTCCATATCATCCGGAAAAACAAGAGGCCGTACAGTTAGATTATGTGGAGCTATAGGAGCCACAATAAAATCCCGAATTCCCGGAAGCACTATTGGTCCGCCAACACTAAGTGAATAAGCGGTTGATCCGGTTGGAGTTGAAATAATTAATCCATCTGCCCAATAAGTATTCAGAAACTGATCATTAAGGTAGGCATGAATTTTTATCATTGACGAATCATCCCGCTTGTGAACAGTAATTTCATTTAAAGCGAAACTAAACTCCCCAAACAGATTCTGATCAGATTTCAATTCTAACAAGGTTCGTTCTTCCACCTTATACAATCCATGCAAAATAGAATCCAGTGCTTTGGAAATCTCCTCCTGAGCAATATCAGCCAAAAACCCCAGCCTGCCAGAATTAATTCCAGCTACCGGTATCCCAGTATCCCGCACATAACTAACAGCCTCCAAAAAAGTCCCATCCCCTCCTATACTTAGCATCACATCCGCATCTGCAGGTATATCTGCCGGTGAAGAAAAGGTACCGGTTATTTCTATCTTCTCGTCAATCCATCCATCAACATATTCATAAAAGGGCTCAAAAAAATATATTCGTGTTCCGTGAGTTGCCAATCTAGATAGCAACAAACGAAAATGCAGTCTGAAGGCTTCCCCGAAGGATCTGCCAAAAAGCAACACACAAGAGGTATGAGGTTCAAGATTTCTTGACATATCAGGTATTTAGATATCGCATAAATTCTTCATATTTACTCCGGTACATATCATCTAACTCCTCATCATCCATAAATTTTGCCCTGATATTGTAATCATATCGCTCAAATGAACGTATAATACTGTTCACATCAGTTTTGTTGGTTTTAATGGTCACTTCCACCTGGGTAGTATCAGGGATAGTAACTACATTGGCATTAAGGATCCGAACATTGTTTTCCTCCACAATCCGGGCAATTTCAGCCAGGGAATAGTCATGCATCGTCATGCTGAAAACCAAAATAGCCCCGGGCTGATCAGCCGAAATTAAATGTGCAAATCTATCACGCAAGTCGAAAAGAGTAATAACCCCAAGAAATTCCTTATCACCATCTAACACAGGGATAACAGTCAATTTGAGGCGATTAGCTAATTCAATCACCTCATAAAGATGTTTGTTGGCACTGACGAAAGGACTGAATAATGATAGAGGATGGTTTCCGATAGCCTCATCAGGGTTATCCATAGAGTAGATATCCTTATCAGAAATCAATCCAAGAAAATCAGAATTATTCACAATAGGCATATGCGAAATCCTGAAATGGTCCATCCAATTCAGCACCTGCGCCCCACTATCAGAAGTTTTAACAGCGGGAATAGTATCAGATATGAGTTCCTTAGCTAACATATATTACCTCAATAAATATCTCTAACTTTGTAAAGGTAAACGAATGAAAGGAGAAAAAATGACCCGTTTAAGCGTAAATATAAATAAAATTGCCACACTCAGAAATGCCAGAGGGGGTAACATTCCGGATATTGTCAAAGCAGCTATTGATTGCCAGGACTTTGGTGCAGAAGGCATTACAGTCCACCCTCGTCCGGATGAACGACATATCCGATATCAGGATGTAATTGATTTACGTCAGGTTGTTCATACAGAATTTAATATTGAAGGCTACCCAACTGAAACGTTTATAGAGCTGGTAATCAAAACACTACCAGAACAGGTAACACTGGTTCCCGACCCTCCCGGGGCTCTCACCTCCAATGCTGGTTGGGATACAATAGCAAATAAAAAGTTTCTTAAGGGAGTAATTGACAGATTTAAGGAAGCAGGCATCAGAACTTCCATTTTCATCGACACCAACCAGGAGAATATCCGTCATGCCGCTGAAACCGGTGCCAATCGAGTTGAATTATACACTGAGCCGTATGCTGAAAACTACCATAGTGGAAGGGAAAAAGCGATTACCCCATTTATCGTAGCAGCTGAAGTTGCTCAGGAAGCAGGACTTGATTTAAATGCCGGACATGATTTGAGTTTGGAGAATTTGAAGTATTTTACGAATAATATACCGGGATTATTGGAAGTTAGTATTGGACATGCTCTAATTTCCGATGCTTTATATTTTGGATTGCATAACACCGTAATGATGTATAAAAGATTATGTTAGAAAATCAACGTAATGACTCTGTCCTGTTCCTGGACATTGAAACAGTTCCTCAGTATCCTAACTGGGAGGAAGTCCCTGAAAACTTCAAGAAGCTTTGGGAAAAGAAATCTAAAAACCTTCGGGATACGGATGAAGAAGCTGAGTCTGTTTACTCAAAAGCAGGGATTTATGCTGAATTTGGTAGAATAATTTGCATCTCAGTTGGGATGCTTGCATTGAAAGGTGAACAAGTGATTTTCAGGATGAAATCTTATGCTGGTGAAAACGAAAAACACTTGCTGACGGAATTCGCCTCAATGCTAAGAAAGTTTGCTGCTGAAGGAGACAAGAATCTTTGCGCACACAACGGTAAGGGATTCGACTTTCCCTTTATTGCCAGAAGAATGCTAATACATGGAATTCGTTTACCCTCCATCCTTGACATTGCAGGCAAAAAACCATGGGAGATTAAGTTCCTTGATACCATGGAGCTATGGAAATTTGGAGATTATAAGCATTACACATCTCTGGATCTGCTCACTCAATTATTCGATATTCCCACACCAAAAGATGACATTAACGGAAGTGAAGTAGCCGGTGTTTTCTATGAGGATAAAGATCTTCCCAGGATAGTGACATATTGTGAAAAAGATGTTTTGGCAATTGCGCAGCTCTTTTTAAGATGGAAAGGAGAAGCTCTACTCAAAGAAGATCAGGTGATTCAAGTGTAATTCTGAAGACAGTTGTTAATAATCGAGGAGAAACTTCCTGACGATCCTGACAAAAACTTCAGGCTGTTCGGCATGCAACCAATGCCCTGCGTTATTGATGCTTACCAAATTGGAACCCGGAAATAGACTTTTAATCGCTTTTTGATCTCTCTCTCCAATATAATGAGAGTTTTCTCCTTTTATAAAAAGTACTGGGTATTGCCTGAATCCCCCATCAGGAAAGCCCTTTGGATCTAAACCATCAGCCAGAGAATCAAGATTTCTCTGTAAGGCACCAAGATTCAGTCGCCAAAAATATTTGCCAGATTCAGATTTTGCCAGATTTTTCATCAGAAACTGCCTCAACCTGCGGTCGGGAAACACTATTTCCAGTTTTTCATCCAGCTCACGTAAGTTCATAAGCTCAGATAAATCCAAAGCCCTCAGAGAGTTCATAATGTATTCATGTCCGGCAAAATGATCCGCTCTTTCTCCGTTCTGGATATACGACAGGGGACTCATGTCTGCAACGATCAGACGACTGACACGTTCAGGATGATAAGTAGCCATAAACATTGCGGTTTTACCTCCCATCGAGTGTCCTAAAAGCATAGCCTTTGAAAGATCCTGATCATCCATAAACTCAAGGAGGTCATCCATTAAGACCCTGTAATTATGCTCATTATGATGTGGTGAACGACCATGATTTCGCTGATCGACCAAATACACTTCACATATACCGGCTAACTTTTTGGCAATACTGAGCCAATTACTGCCTGATCCATACAATCCGTGCAATATTATCAAGGGGTGACCTGATCCATGTTTTGTAAAATACAAATTGGAGCTTCCCATTACAATCTTTCTGCCAAATGCTGTTTTATCAGACTCACTAACACCCGTATGCCAACTTTGTTTTCTCCTCCCTGAGGAATAATCACATCAGCATATCTCTTGGAGGGTTCAATAAACTCCAAATGCATAGGTTTAACAGTTGTTGCATAGCGATCCAGCACGACATTAACTGACCTGCCTCTCTCAATGGTATCTCTGGTAATTACTCTGCTGAGTCTATCGTCAGAATCAGCATCAACATACACCTTAATATCCATCAAATCCCTCAACTCAGGGCTTGTTAAAACAAGAATCCCCTCAAGAATGATCACGTGCCTGGGATTGACAGGAATAGTTTCATCAGATCGCACACATGTCAAATAGGAATATATGGGCTGTTGAATTACCATCCCATTGCTAAGTTCATTAATATGCTCCACCAACAAAGACCATTCTATTGAATCAGGATGGTCAAAGTTTAGTTTCTGACGCTCTTCAAGCTTTAAATGAGAATTATCCTTATAATATGAATCTTGCGGAAGAAGGGTTATCTCCTCATCCTTGAAATGACTAATTATTTTCCTGACTACAGTAGTCTTTCCGGAGCCTGTTCCACCTGCTATTCCAACAACTAACATGGTTATGCTTTTAGGGTTTATATAGTGAATCGTATATTTGTAAAATGATACGACACATTGTACTCTTCAAAATAAAAGAATTTTCTTCAAATGAAGAAAGAAATCAGGCTATTGATGATGTATTAATAAACTTCAGAAGTCTTGTTGGAGAAATTCCGCAAATAAGAAAATATACAGTCATGCCTGATATTGTTCAAAGTCAGGCTTCCTTTGATGTAATTATTGACAGTAGTTTTGATAATCTGGATGACCTGAAGGATTACCAGTCACACCCGGCACATCTCTATGCAGTTAAACAAAATGAGCAATGGTGCTGCCAAAAGGTAGTGCTTGATTATGATACTGAAAATTAAATCTCAAACATTATGTTATACCCATTAAAGTTTATTCCACAATACAAATACCGCCTTTGGGGTGGCAACAAATTATCAAACATCCTGCACAAACACGAGGTTCCTGAAAAAACAGGCGAAAGTTGGGAATTATCAGGGATTGCAGATTCCCTGTCAATAGTTGCAAATGGATTTCTATCAGGCAACAACATTCAGGAATTGGCTGAAATTTATATGGGTGATCTGATGGGTGATTCTGTTTATGAGAAATTTGGAAAAGAATTCCCGCTTCTGATTAAGCTAATTGATGCCAACGAGGTATTATCTATTCAGGTTCATCCTAATGATGAGCTTGCTGCCAAACGTCATAATGCTTACGGCAAAACCGAGATGTGGTATGTCATACAAGCAGATGAGGGGTCAGAGATATTTACCGGATTTAATCGTGACATGAACAAAGAAGCCCTTCTGGATCATATGGATGCAAATACCCTCGAAACAGTTTTAAATCGTGAATCAGCTCAGGCAGGTGATTGCTTTTTTATTCCAGCCGGACGTATTCATGCAACAGGGGCTGGGATATTATTTGCAGAGATTCAGCAAACGAGTGATATCACATACAGAATTTTCGATTGGAACCGAATGGACAAAGATGGGGAGCCGCGTGACCTGCATACTGACTTGGCTATTGAAGCCATTGACTACAAGTATCATTCAGATTATCGCACCACATATCTCAAAGAACAGAACCAAAGTAAGCTCATGGTTGATTGCAGATACTTCACCAGCAATTACTTTTCAGTTAACCAGATGATAGAAAAAGATTACTCCAATCTGGATTCGTTTATTATATACATATGTCTAAATGGAGCATGCAAGATAGAGTATAATGAAAATGAAATAGTGGACTGCAAAATGGGAGAAACCGTATTAATCCCAGCCAGTTTGAAGAATTTCAGGATTATCCCTTTGGAGGCAACAGAACTCCTGGAAGTATACATCAAATCAATGCCTTCAGAATAAATCATCTGGCAAAATAATAGCATGAAAATCAACACATCTGAGTTCCTAATGAGTAATACTGACCCAGGCAAATGTCCAAAACCGGATAAACCGGAATATGCATTCATTGGGCGGTCGAACGTAGGAAAATCTTCACTTATCAACATGATAACTGGCCGCAAGGCACTTGCCAAAATATCTGGAAAGCCAGGAAAGACACAGTTAATAAACCACTTCCTGATTAATGAATCCTGGTACCTGGTAGACCTACCCGGGTATGGTTATGCAAAAATTGGCAAATCCCATAGAGAAAAGTGGATGCTTTTCATTATGAACTATATCAGGAATCGTGAAAATCTCATGTGTCTTTTTGTTTTGATTGATTCACGAATTGAGCCTCAAAAAATCGACCTTGAATTTACTGAAATGCTTGGCGAATATGGTATCCCTTTTAATTTAGTTTTTACCAAAACAGATAAAATATCTCCAAATAAAACCCAAATGAACATTTCAGCTTTCAAAGCTAAGATGCTGGAAACTTGGGAAGATACTCCTGACTATCATATTTCTTCGGCCAGAACCGGAACTGGAAAAAAGGAGATCTTGGGGTTCATTGAAAAAACCAATAAGGAATTTTAAGTAATCTTGCCCGGTATTTTACTAACTTTGCTGCAAATTGACTTGTCTTTTATAACACTCTTTCCTTATGCCAAATAATAGCTCAATCAAGTTATTTTCAGGTTCTTCAACCGCTTATCTTTCTGAAAAAATTGCCAATAGCTACGGAACGAAACTTGGAAACATCAGTATTCAATCATTTGCAGACGGAGAATTTCAACCATGCTATGAAGAAACTGTAAGGGGAACTCATGTTTTTATTATACAATCAACATTTGCACCTGCTGAAAACTTACTGGAATTACTTTTTATGATCGATGCTGCCAAGCGCGCTTCTGCATACAAGGTCGTTGCTGTTATTCCATACTTTGGTTTCGCCCGGCAAGACAGAAAAGACCGACCACGTGTTTCCATTGCGGCCAAGCTGGTTTCCACCCTATTGGCAACAGCAGGTGTAGACCGTATTATTACAATGGATCTGCACGCAGATCAAATTCAGGGATTCTTTGATGTGCCTGTTGATCATCTGTACGCCTCAAGAGTTTTTGTTAATTATTTACGCTCGCTTAAATTGCAAGACTTGGTTATTGCTTCACCAGATACAGGTGGAACCAAAAGAGCAAATTCTTATGCGAAATTTCTTGATAAACCCATGGTCGTTTGTCACAAATCACGTAAAGGACCCAACCATATTGGAGAAATGGCAGTAATTGGTGATGTGAAAAACAAAAATGTCGTTATTATTGATGATATGATTGACACGGCTGGAACTGTTACCATGGCAGCAGATTTGATAATGGAAAACGGAGCCAAATCTGTAAGATGCATTGCTACTCATCCAATCTTATCAGGACCAGCATACGAACGAATCGAAAATTGTGCACTTGCCGAAGTGCTTGTCACTGATTCAATTCCACTAAAACAGTCATCAGACAAAATAAAAGTCATCTCTGTGGCTGAAATGTTTGCCGATGTGATTTACAAGGCATATAATAACCAGTCGATAAGCAGCAGTTTCTTGTTTTAATTCCTTATATTTGCAGCCTTAAATTTTGCCGGTATAACAACAAAGTGTAATGGGGGACCTCTATAGTCTGACCGGCCATGCTTTTACAGGTTCTGAGTAACACAAAAGAAAAGAAATGAAAACATTTGATTTAAAAGGATCTATTCGTGAAGATCTTGGAAAAAAGGCCACAAAAAAAATTAGAAGACAGGGTTTGATTCCTTGTGTTATCTACGGTGGTGAAAAAACAGTTCATTTTACTGCTCCTATTAACGATTTCAGAAATCTGGTTTATACACCACATGTGTATATTGTTAATTTAGAGTTGGACGGGACTAAACATCTGGCCTTACTGCAAGACTTACAATTCCACCCAACCAGTGATGCTATATTGCATTTAGACTTTTTGGAAATTTTCTCAGGACACCCTACGACTGTTGCAATTCCGGTTGAAACAACAGGTTTTTCTGAAGGCGTTAAGGCTGGTGGTAAATTAAAAATTGAGATGCGCAGGCTAAAAGCTAAAGCCTTACCTAAAGACCTTCCTGATGTGCTGACTATTGATGTTAGCGATATTAGTTTAGGACAATCACTTAAGGTGCGTGAATTGAAATTTGACAATCTTGAGTTACTTGATCCTGCCGGAGCAGTTGTAGTATCTGTTAAACTCACCAGGGTTGCTAAGGGTATGGTTATCGATGAAGAGGAAGATCTTGAAGGAGAAGAAGGCGAAGAAGGAGAAGAAGGCGAAGGAGAAGGAGAAGGAGAAGGTACTGGTGATGAAAAAACAGGATCTGCAGAATAAGAAAATTAATAAAGAATCTCTTTTTGAAGTATCTCATTTTCGGACTTGGTAACATTGGGCCGGAATACCAGAAAACCCGGCACAACATAGGCTTTACAATATTGGACGCTCTCGCTGAGGCGTCCAATGTTGTTTTTACGCCAAATCGTCTTGCCAGTGTAGCCGAATACAAATACAAATCACGCTACTTCATCCTGATCAAACCTACCACTTATATGAACCTCAGTGGAAAAGCTGTTAACTATTGGATCCAAAAAACAAAGGTCCCAATTGAGAATATTCTGGTGCTGGTTGATGATCTGGCTCTGCCGTTTGGTCACCTTCGAATCAAAGGCAAAGGAGCTGATGGAGGTCATAATGGATTGAAAAGCATTAATGAAACACTCGGACGTAATGACTATGCCAGATTAAGGTTTGGAATAGGGAATTCCTTCAACCAGGGGCAACAAGTTGATTACGTATTGAGCGAATGGAATACTGAAGAAAAAAAGCTGCTTCCTGAAAGATTGCAAGTTGTTAATGATGCAATTCGCTCATTTGGCACTATTGGTATTCAAAGAACCATGAATTTGTATAATAACAATAAACCGCCGTCTGACATCTGACAATCAAATTGTTAAAGATCTGTTAATGCGCGTAATATGATTCACTGTTACCTTACTTTTGTATCATGTCAAAACTAGTTCTTAACAAGTCATCCATCCGCCTGCTGATAATTTTTACGGCACTGTCCTTAATGGGACTTATTACAACACAAGTTTTCTGGATAAACAATGCTATCAAGCTGGCTGATCAACAGTTTGACAACAGGGTAACAATAGCTCTACAGGGCGCATTAGATGAATACGTGCAAATATATCAGGAAGATTCTGAAGCCACAACAGGTGGATGTCTGGCAACATGCAGTCTGGATGACAGCATTTTCATTAATCTTCTTCCTGAAACCATTGACTCTCTCCTGCTTGTTCATTTTGATTATCACGGTCTGGATTTGGATTACAAATTCTCAGTAGTCAAATGCAGTAACGGAAAAATTCTCTATTCAAAAGGAAGTATTCCCGGGAACCAGAAAAGGATGAGCAAACACCGAATAAGCCTGTCTTGCCTTCAGCATAAAGAAAGCCATCACCTCGAAGTAGCTTTTGGGTCTAAGCATGGATTCATTCTAACTGAAACAATAACATGGCTAATCGCATCAGCATTGTTCCTATTAATTGTTGTTTTGAGCTTTGCCTATATTGTTCTTACCATAATCAGGCAAAAGAAGATTGGTGAGATCAGGAATGATTTCATCAATAATATGACTCATGAGTTTAAAACACCCCTCGCTAACATTTCTTTAGCATCAGAAGTACTCATGAGAAACGAAACCAAAAAAAGTGAGCAAAAGATTGACCAATACGCTAAGATTATTTATCAGGAAAATCTGAGGATGAAATCACAGGTGGAAAGGGTATTACAAGTAGCCGTAAGAAATAGAGACGACCTAACAGTACACCCTGAACAATCTGACATACACCTCCTTATCAAAGGAGCTGTTGATCATGTTTGCCTGATTGATTGCCATGAAGGAGCTGAGATTGAATACTTTTTTGAAGCAAAGCACTCAATTATTCCGGTTGACCCTATGCACTTCACCAATATTGTACATAACCTTATTGATAATGCACAGAAGTATTCTAAGGGCTCACCTGAAATTGAAATCAGAACAAAAACTGAGAATAATAGTATAATAATAGATTTTCAGGACAGGGGGATTGGTATATCAATCGAAGCTCAAAAACAAATCTTTGAAAAATTCTATCGGGTTCCTACTGGTGACATTCATAATGTTAAGGGATTCGGACTGGGACTTAACTATGTAAAAACTATGGTTGAGGCTCAGGGAGGAAAGATTTCATTAAAAAGTGAGCCTGGTAAGGGCTCTTGCTTTACCATAGTTTTTCCATTACCTTAATGATCCAAAAGGATCTCTTAATATGAACAAATACAAAGCAAACTTACTCTTGGTAGAAGACGATGATAATCTGGGATTTATGCTAAAGGATTACCTTCAGATGGAAGGCTTCCAGGTAAACCTCCAGAAGGATGGAACATCAGGCCTTCAGGCATTCCAAAACCAAACATTTGACCTCTGCATTCTGGATGTGATGATGCCGATGCAAGATGGCTTCTCACTAGCCAGAGATATTCGTAAAATAAATCTCAAGGTGCCATTTGTCTTTTTAACAGCAAAAGCACAGGAAGAGGATCGAATTAAAGGACTCAAACTAGGTGCAGATGATTATATAACCAAGCCATTCAGCACAGAAGAACTTAAGTTAAGATTAGAAAATATCCTTAGAAGAACATCTACCCCGGATAATCTGACAAAGGAAGAAGTGTATCATATTGGTCAATATCATTTCGATTTTGCTAACCAGATACTTAAGCACAAAGTCATTGAAAAAAGGTTAACTAAGAAAGAGGCTCAGGTTCTTAGATTATTGTGTCAAAACAGAAACCTGCTAGTGAGAAGAGAAACAGCCTTAACTACAATATGGGGAGCAGATGACTATTTCATGGGAAGAAGCATGGATGTTTACATAGCAAAGCTGCGCGGATATCTGAAGGAAGATCCTTCAGTAAGCATAATAAATGTTCACGGTACAGGGTTTAAACTTGAGGTTGAAGAGAAGTGAGTGAGGGAATACGCATTGACAAGTGGCTGTGGGCCGTGAGGATTTTCAAGACCCGGAGTCTGGCAAGTGATCATTGTAGAAGCGCAAAAGTCTTTATTGATGGGATTAGCGTTAAACCATCAAGGATTATTCATCTTGATGAAGTAGTTTTAGTGAAACGCCCACCTGCAGTCTATAGTTATAAAGTTAAGGGAATAATCGCAAAAAGAGTGTCTGCCAGTTTGGCGGCAAAGCATGTAGAAAACATTACTCCACAATCAGAACTTGACAAACTTAAACAGATGCAGGAGTCGGCATTCTTTAAAAGAGAACGTGGTAGCGGCCGACCAACAAAGAAAGAAAGAAGAGACATAGAAAAACTCCGTAAATAATCTGACATCCCATGTATATATCCAGAGAGAAAAGAAAAAATAATATTGCCGAGTATATATTGTATATGTGGCAAATTGAAGATCTTATCAGAGCATATAATTTCGATATTGAAATAATTAATAAAGAGCTGATAAGTCAATATGATGTTTCCAAAGAAGAGAGGATGGAGATTTCGTCATGGTACACAGGTCTGGCAGAGTCAATGCTCACTGAAGGAATCAGAAACCATGGACACCTTCATTACCTCGACAGCCTCATCGAAGAACTCAATGATTTTCATTTCAGATTAATAGATAGTTCTCACCAATCTGAATATCAAAAAAAATACATGACCACCGTGAGAGATATTAGTGAGCTGCGTCTGAAAATGGGAAATAAAGAGAGAATTTCTGATATGGAAGTTTGTCTTACTGCCCTTTACGGATTAATCCTGATGCGGCTAAAGAAGCGCAAGGTTTCTAAGGATACTGAGAAAGTTTTTAATTCATTCAGTGAGCTTCTTGCTGATTTATCCAGAATCTTCAAATCATACGAAACCGGCACTATCGAAATTTGACATCACCCTGTCAATCCACACACCAATTACATATTGGGAAGGCAGATTGCACATATTTTATTTGGTATACTGCAAATAAAAAGTTTCACTTTGCTTCTTATCAACAGCTTTAACCCCATCACTAAGCCATTCAGGTGCTGATTCACCCTTAAGATAGTGATCAAAAAACTGTTTCATCCTAACACTCAAATCCTTTCGATTCGAGAGTTTCTTAGTAAGGTTGTGCGGACCATTATTATAGTTCAACAACCATGCTGGCTTACCCAATCGACGCAGTGCCACAAAAAACTCCACCCCTTGGGCAAATGGAACAGCACCATCGTTGTCATTATGTCTGATTAAGCATGGGGTATTGCATTGTGGGGCGTAAAAAAGCGGACTGTTTTCATAATACTCAACTGGCTTCTCCCAAAGAGTTCCGCCAATCCTGCTCTGTCCTTTTTCATACTGAACCTGACGACACATACCGCTGGCAATTCTTATACCCCCATAAGCTGATGTCATATTGCTGACGGGTGCACCTGGAGATGCTGCCGCGAACAAATCGGTCTGAGTAATAATATAGGCAGCCTGATACCCACCCCAACTCTGGCCCTGTAATCCAATGTGTTCCATGTCAATACAAGAAAATTCTTTCCCTAGTGACATTACGCCACTAACAATGGAATTGAATGCAGATCGCCCGGGTTGTCCAATTTTAAAATAAACATCCGGCATAAAAACAAGATATCCATTAGAGGCATAAAATGCTGCATTAATCGTACTAGAACTGGCCTTAGGAGTAATATATCGATGCAATCCATCAGAATGAAGACGGTAGAAATAAACCATCATTGGATACTTCTTATTTGGATCAAAGTCTTCTGGTTTGTATAGCAAGCCTTGGTGCCTCACTCCATCGTAATCAAACCATTCAACCAACTCACATGTGAGCCAGTTATAATCTTCCTGTTGGGGATTAGTCTCAGAGATTTTCTTGGAACCCTTGAAATCCATATCACTTGTATATAGATCGGGATAATCATGAACAGTGCTGCGAGTCCAGATTAATGTGCCAGCATCCTTCGACTTATTCAATCTCCCATATCGATAATCACCCATTATTACCTTTTCCAGTTGACCTGCAGATAATGTCATTCGATAATACCCCGATTCTTTAGTTTCATAATTAAATGCCTGAAAAAAATAGAGACTGTTCTCATTTAAGAATTTCTCATCCCTGTCTAACCTTGAATACCTGAGCCGGATATTATTTTTGCGGCCAGTTTGCCCGCTTACATTCATTGCAGGCTGCTTTCCAAGTGGATCAAATCTCCAAATATCATATTTATCATATATATACCATGAGTCATCATCTTCTGTCCATCCCATTGATCCATAGCTTCTGGTATCATCAGGATAATCATTATTATCAATTGCAAAACTCACATCCAGGCCTTCAGTCAGATTCAAAATTTCTCTGTTTTTTATATGGTAGACATAATAATTACTGTCTTCTGGCTCCCACCAGTACAGATATTTACCAAAGGGTGAGATAGCAGGAGAAAACTCGACAGATTCAAATATCAATTCATCCTCACCTGTAAGCAAATTGGTCAGATATACATCCTTAACCGATCTGAAATTAACCTCATTTGACAACTCATAAGGGTTCTCATCTAGTGCCAGAGCATGCAAAGAATTACCAAGATTAACTGTTCTGAATGACTCAAGAAATCCTTCCTCCCCTAATTGAATGAATTTTTGCTTTTTCAAATTAATAAGAGCCTGAAAAGTTTTCTTTTCCTCACGGCTTACCCGCTTTAACTGCATGGATTGGAGAACCGGATCTTGCCAGTGCCAAATATCTATGTGTACTTTCTCATCAGACAGTAAACTGTCTTCTTGCTCCTCTTCAATGACAGGCTTTTCAGAAGTTCCAACAAACAGCATTTTTCCATCTTCTGAAAACCGAAGACTCCCGTTCTCAGAAACAACAAAGCCCTCAGGCATTCCTTCTGTTAAAGAATCTGCTAACAAGCTCGCCATCTTCATCTTACTATCCCAATAATAAAGACTGTACACCTTTACTTTTGTAGTATCCTCAGAATGAATAAAAGCCAATTTGGTAAATAATTCATCCCCTGAAACTTTTTTGGTCACCCCTTGCTTGTCCCAAATCATCGTTACTTCTCTGGATTCTGTATCCATTACATGGATTCTGGAAGTATTCACTGAATCCTCCTCAATACTTGTCACAACCAACATGTTACCTTTTCGGCCAAACTGATAATCAGTAACATTTTCAAAAGACGAAGTATCATCACGAACAGGATATAGGATATCTAATCGTGAGCCCTTATACTCCTTCTTCTTTGACTTTTTCTTCTTTGACTTTTTCTTTTCAACCTTTTCAAGCTCCTCACCCTTCTCGGCCTTCTCGGCTTTTTCAAGCTCTTCGACTTTTTCCTCCTTTTCCTCCTCCTTCTCCTCCTTCTCCTCTTCCAGCATAAAAGCTATTACTGACTGCCCTTCAGCAGGCACTTTAAAGGACTTCAGATTAGCCCACATTACTGTTTTATTAAGCTTTGGAAGATATATAGCCAGGCTATCTTTTGGCATCTTTTCTTTCTTCACTTTATCAAGTTTGGCCTGTCTGAGGGTATCAGCAAAAATTTTAATTTTAAAGGCCATGAAGTCGTTGTTCGGTGAAAAAACAGCCCCGTCGCCACGAGGAAAAATGATCTTCTGACCAGAATTCAGTCTGAGGAAATGCAAATACCCATCCCCAACTGAAGGATTAATTTCAAATGAGACAAATTCTCCATTTCCTGAGATCATAGCAGGCGATAGTGATTTCCATTGGTCATACACAGTGTAATCCAAGGCAGGTTTAGAATTCTGCGCTGTAATGCTCTGAATCAGAACGGAAAAGACGAAAAGTAAAATAGATTTTTTCATGAAATTTTAGTTTTTATATCGGCTTTACTAACAGCCTGGGCTCTGTCATTTCTTCGATCGCATATTTGACTCCTTCCCTTCCCAATCCAGAGTCTTTTACTCCCCCATATGGCATATGATCTACTCTGAATGTGGGAACATCATTTATTATTACTCCTCCAACTTCCAGATCATTGAAAGCCAAGTTCATCTCTTTGATCTCATTGGAAAAGACACCTGCCTGCAGCCCAAATCGGGTTTCATTAATAAAAGCGATTGCTGAAGGTAAATCACCGACCGGCTCAATAGAAACAACCGGACCAAAAATCTCCAAAGCACATACCTTCATTTCATTTTTGGTATTGGTGAGAACTGTAGGCGGATAATAGTTGCCAGACCGAACTCCTCCACAAAGCAGCTTAGCACCTTGTGTTATCGCATCATTTACCCATTCCTCAACACGCTTGGCATTGTCTTCATCAATCATGACTGAGATATCAGTTTCCAGATCTGTTGAGTTTCCGTGCTTCAACCCCATTGTCTGTTCAATAAAAACTGAGACAAAGTGATCAAAAACAGATTTCTCCACATAGATTCTCTGAACATGAATACAAACCTGACCAGAAAAAGCAAATCCACCCATTACGCAGCGACTAACTGCATGTGAAATTTCTGCTGTTTTACCTACGTAAACACCAGCATTACCTCCTAATTCCAATAACACTTTTTTCTTTCCTGATCTTGCTTTCATGGCCCAACCCACTGCAGGACTGCCGGTGAAGCTTAAAAGTTTAATGCGTTCATCAGTTACCAGCTGATCACCCAAGTCTCGTGAGAGTGGTAAAATTGAAACTGCGCCCTTAGGTAGCTCAGTTTGGTCAATCAACTCTGCAAATCTTAAAATTGAAACTGAAGTTTTACTTGCCGGCTTCAGAATAATGGGATTACCGGCAGCAATGGCCGGAGCAATTTTATGGGCAGTAAGGTTGAGAGGAAAGTTAAATGGTGAAATCCCGGCTACCAGTCCCACAGGAAACCTCCTTATCCAGGCTTCCCTTCCTTCTCCTGCAGGGGTCCAATCCAATCTCAGGTATTCCCCGGAAATTCTCTTGCATTCTTCTGCAGCTATCTGGTATGTTTGAACAGCCCGATCAACCTCACCCAAGGCATATTTCAACGGTTTTCCTGATTCCATAGCAATTAAGCCAGCAAACTCACTCCGAAACTTCTTAAGGCCGTTTGCTAATTGATTCAATACAGAAGATCTGACATAAACCGGCAACTCACGCATTACCTTCTCTGCTTCCAAACCTGACACTATGGCCTTTTCAAGAAGCTCAGGAGATGCTATATAAACTTTTGCAAAAACCTGATTGTCTGATGGATTCAATACATCAACCAAGGTGTCGCTTTCAACAAATTTACCGCCGGCATATATTTTGTAAGGGATAATCATGGGATTGTTAGCTAAAGTACATAAAAAGGTTTGACCAGAAAGTTAAAAATTCTAAATTTGAATTAATGCGAGTATCAATATTTTTACTAGTATTTTCAGTGTTATCACTGAACTTATCAGGTCAATCAGATTCAATAATCCGGGTCAAATACACACCTGACTTCAGGTTTAAGGATGGCATATTTCTACATTTTAATCAGGTAAAGAATAATGCAGCAATTCCTGCATCACGAATTTATTCCAATACAGATCCTTATGACATGAACTTCTTCAAAAACCTGGTTGAGGAAAAGGCGATAACATATTTTGATTCATTCGGATCAAAGAATGAGATCAGTACAGATAATATTTGGGGATTTGCCCAGGATGGCAAGCTATACATAAATTACAATGGTGAATTCAATCGTATTCCCATTGTGGGGCGTATCGGCCACTTTATTTCTGATATAACGGTTTACGAATCATATAACGATCCATATTACTCAGATTATTCAAGTTACTACTACAATTCATACTATAATCGTCCGTACAACAGACCCACCCGATCAAAAGAAATGAGGCAGTATATTGTCAACTTTGAAACCGGACAGGTATTAGATTACGGAAGAGATGAAGTCAAGGTGATTCTGATGGAGGATCCTGAACTATTTGATGAATTTTCAAGTCTCAGAAAGAGAAAGCAAAAAGATCTGATGTTCTTTTTTATCAGAAGGTACAACGAGAAGCACCCATTATATTTCCCAATCAAATAATTGGAATAATTACAATCCTTACGGCTATATTGGCAAGTTTCAATTTGGACAAGCTGCCTCTCATCTTTCAGGAACTGGGAATGTCAAGCGGTTTCTAAAAACCAATGGCAGGCATAATCCCCAAGACCAAATGGGAACAAGGCTCTCAGATTATTTGATTACCTTTGGGGCGCAATTTCATTAAGCGCTAAATGGCACAGAAACCTTCCATTCCAAAAGGTACACGGGATTTTGGTCCGGTACAATTAATGCGACGAAACTTCATTTTCGAAAGCATAAAAGGGGTATTTAAAAATCATGGATATCAGGGTATAGAGACTCCTGCAATGGAGAATCTGACCACCCTTATGGGTAAATATGGAGAAGAGGGGGATAAACTCATCTTTAAAATTCTGAACTCCGGAGACTTTGCTTCCAAAATTGGGATGGATGATTTCCTCAACCTTCTAAATCAAAAAGAAAATCCATCCTTAAAGATTTCAAAAAGAATGACTCCGCAGATTTCCGAAAAAGCCTTGCGCTATGATCTGACGGTTCCATTTGCCAGATATATCGTTCAGCACCGACACGAAACAGTATTTCCGTTTAAAAGATACCAAATACAACCTGTTTGGAGAGCTGACAGACCACAAAAAGGACGCTACAGAGAATTTTACCAGTGTGATGCAGATGTTATTGGAAGCACTTCCCTCCTGAATGAAGTTGAATTAATCCAGATTATCAGGGAAGTATTCGATATACTTAACATCAGATTTGTTACCAAACTCAATAATCGTAAGATTCTGGCAGGCATTGCTGAAACTATTGGTCAGGCTGATAAAATAATTGACATTACAGTAGCTATCGACAAACTGGACAAAATTGGTTTGGAAAAGGTTAACGATGAATTGATATCCAAAGGTCTGCCTGCTGATGCTGTAAACAAACTGCAACCAATCTTACATCTCACAGGAGACAATCTTTCTAAGCTGGATCAATTGTCTGATGTACTTACAGACTCAGCTACAGGATTGAAGGGCATTGAAGAAATGCGAACTGTTTTATCACATTGTACTTCCCTGGGATTGGATGATATGCTTGATTTAGATCTCACCCTTGCCAGAGGGCTGAATTATTATACCGGCGCTATCATTGAAGTTAAGGCTATAGATGTGGCAATGGGTTCAATTTGCGGCGGAGGACGTTATGATGATTTAACCGGAATATTTGGATTGCCCGATGTGTCAGGAGTCGGTATCTCATTTGGTGCAGACAGGATTTACGACATTCTTGAGCAACTGGATTCTTTTCCTGAAAAAACCCTTTTATCCACTCAGGTTCTTTTAATTAATTTTGGAGAGAAAGAAATCGCCTCCTGCCTTCCTATTGCTTCTACTCTGCGCGAAGCAGGTATTTCAACTGAAGTGTATCCCGATTCGAGCAAAATAAAGAAGCAAATGAGCTACGCAAACAGCAACTTGATTCCCTTTGTGATATTGGCTGGTGAAGATGAGCTCAGTTCTGGTTTACTTACTGTCAAAAACATGAAAGAAGGAAGCCAGGAAAGTATACCCATCCAACAGATTACCAAACACCTTCTTAGTCAAACACAATAAAAAATCATTTGCCTGATTCATTTAGTTTTCTACCTTTGAAGCAAGTCCAGACAGTATGAAGTGGATTCTTGATTATATGATTCAAATTAACCGAACCGGGCTCTTTTTATCCTGTTAGAGCCTTTGTTTTCCTAATCATTTCCCCATATTTTCCCCATATTTTCCATTAACTCTTTAAAGATAAATAATATGAATCCACTAATTCTAACAGGATCAAATCTTTCAATTTATGATGTTCATGAAGTAGCTCGAAATGGCCGCAAAGTAGAAATAAGCCAAGAATCAATTGAGAAAATTAAAACTTGTCGGTTGATGCTTGAGAAAAAACTTGATGCAGGTGAAATTATGTATGGGATCAATACCGGAATTGGCGAATTCTCAGAAGTAATTTTAAGTGACGACCAGGTAAATGAATTTCAAAAGTACCTTATTTACAATCACTCAGCAGGAATTGGAGATCCTGCTCCAATCGATTTTGTAAGAGCTGCTATGCTGGGTCGGATTAATGTTCACTCACATGGCAATTCAGCTTGCCGGATAGAAATAACACAAACCCTCGTTGACATGCTTAATAAGGGTGTAACCCCTTTCGTTTGTCAGAAAGGTTCAGTTGGGGCCAGTGGAGACCTGGCCCCGATGTCGCAGATTGCTCTGCTAATGATGGGTGAAGGAGAGGCATATTTTGAGGGTGAATTATTGCCTGGTAAAGAAGCTTTGAACAAGGCCGGAATTGAAATTCCCGGACTCCAGGCAAGGGATGGTCTGGCAACAATTAATGGATCTAATTTTCTTACAGGCATGAGTGCATTATGGCTGGTTGATGCCGATAATTGGTTACGTCAGGCAGAGGTTGCTGCATCCATGTCACTGGAAGCTCTGAAGGCTAACATGAAACCATACACGAGTTTGCTTCATGAGGCCAGAGGTTTCTCCGGAGCTGTCAGAAGTGCAGAAGCAATCAACAAATGTGTCACAGGTGGAGATTTAAAAGATGGGCGCGTTAAGTGTAAGGTTCAGGATGCTTACTCTATGAGATCCACTCCTCAGGTTATCGGATCGGCTCATGACACTCTCAAATGGGCTCGTTCTCAGGTCGAGATTGAATTAAACGGAGTGGGTGATAATCCGATTTTCTTTCCGGAAAAAGATTTAGTTCTTTCAGGAGCAAACTTCCAGGGGACACCTGTTTCATTGCCTATGGATATAGCTGGTGCTGCGATCACCATGGTTAGTGTTATGTCTGAAAGAAGAATGAATAGATTAAACAATCCTGCCCTGAGTGTTGGATTGCCTGCATTCCTAAGCAAAGGAGCAGGCATGTTCTCTGGACTTATGCTAAGCCAGTACACTGCTGATATGCAGATTGTTGAGCAGAGAATCCTGTCGGCACCGGCTTCGATTCAGTCAATTCCAGCAGCAGCTGACCAGGAAGATTTTGTTTCGATGGGAATGAATACGGCGATTAAGAATTTTCAAATTCTTGATAATGCTTATGGGATTCTGGGTATCGAATTCATGGCAGCTGCTCAGGCTTTAGATTTCAGAAAGTCTGAGTACAAATTTGGGGTTGGAGTAACCCGTGCCCATGAAATCATACGAAAATATGTTGATTTCCTGGATATTGACCGACCATTATATCCGGATCATACCAGAATGAAGGAATTGGTTAAATCAGGGGAAATTGTTAAAGAAGTAGAACTTGTTGTTGGATCCCTGGCCTGAAAAGGGTTTCGGTCTGGCCATGATTAATAATCGTGGCCAGATCCTTATTTCTTCCCGGCAGAGCTTTTCCTTCTCTCAGGTCTCATACCAAACTCGCCCGATTCTCTCAGTCTTTGAATCATGTGCCCCATAAAACTCTGTTCGGCATGATGTAGAATAAAAACTTTTTTAATTGGCAGAATAGCCTGGAATTTTTCATGATACTCTACTGCTAATTTGGCCATTTTAAGATCATTCTGAATTTTGGCATCCATCATTTCCTTCATCTGAATATCAGATAGACTATCCATACTTGCTCTTCCCCACTGTGGCCGACCTTCTTTCATCAAGGTTTCGCGTTTATTCTGGTATTCATTGTATAATGGCCAGAATTTTTCAGCCTCCACCACTTCCAGATCTAATTTCTGAGTCAGGTAAGCGACTCTTTCTGACTTATATTTTTCGAAGTATACATCAAACCGTCTTCCTTGGCGCTGAGCCATCAATATGATGGGTGCAAGTATGAGAACCCAGGTTATAATCAATCGTCTGTTCATAATATCATTATTTAATATGCCGCATTAATCATGGCATCAATAATAGCCATTTCATCTACATCCATCCATTCCATAAGGTCAATTTCATTTTTCTGAGAATCATCTACAGAAAGAAGCTCATTATCTACCATCATAGCAGAAAATGAAGCATCATCCATATCCTGAGCATAATATGCAATCACGTTATACATCGCCTCCTGATTCATCACTAGCTGTTGAGGTTTCAGATAAAACTGCTGAACACCAATAAATCCAATAAGAAAAACAGCAGCAACACCTGTTATCCAACGAATCACGGGCATAGGCAGAATTCTCTTTTGCACTGGTTTTGCCTCGGCAGCAATTCTGGCCATCATTCTCTCCTCAAAGCTTTCAAAGTATCCCTGTGGAACTTTGAACGGATTGCTTTTAGTCTTTTCTTGCCAATTAATTGAATCTTTCATTATTTATTCTCCTTGTCTTCTTTCATTTAGACTAAATATCACTCATTTGGTTTAATCTTCAACAAATGCCTGTTCAATCTTTTTCACTGCATGATGATATGATGCCTTAAGAGCTCCAACTGAAGTATCCAGAATATCTGATATTTCCTGGTATTTCATCTCCTCAAAGTATTTCATCTGAAAAACCATTTTTTGCTTCACAGGCAGAGTTTCAACAACTGCATAAAGTTTCTTCTGAACGGCGTCTCCATCAAAATACTCATCTCCTTCCAGTCGGTTAATAGCAACCTGATCAGGATCATCCATTCTCAGAGCAAGTTGCTTTTTCCTTTGGTTCAGAAAGCTAAGAGCTTCATTGGTTGCAATCCTGTAAATCCAGGTAAACAAACCGCTGTCAGCCCTGAAGTTTGGCAAAGCCTTCCAAACCTTTAAAAAAGTATTTTGAAGAACATCATCTGCATCATCATGACTGCTTACCATTCGGCGGATATGCCAGTAAAGCCTCTCCTGATAAAGCTGCAATAGCTCAGTGAAGGCCTTTTCTTCCTGGCCCTTCTGCTTATACAGTTCAATTATCTCCTGGTCAGTCATAAATATTTCCTGATGACCCTATTTAGACAGTTTGAAAGTGCTAAGGTTTAATCCATCTGGTTTTCCAGCCAATTCACCACCTTATCATACACAGACTCAGCTGTATAACCAAATTTCTCATCCAAAACATCCGCAGGAGCAGAATAACCAAAATGATCAAGTCCGGCGATCAAAGAATTCGACCCTGCTAACCCGGCCAGAGAAGAAGGTAAACCTGCAGTTAATCCGAACACGGGAATATCAGCAGGAATAACCTTATTCTGATATTCAATATCCTGCAGTCTGAATAATCCTTCCGATGGAGCTGAAACTACTCTTACTTTTAAGCCCTTTCTGTCTTCCAGTAATTGTGCACCTGCTGATAAGGTAGCAACTTCAGAACCGTTTCCAATCATTGTGATATCAGCACGTCCGTCAACGTCCTTTACAACATAAGCCCCAAGCTCAGTCTGTAGGGCCTGGTTATAAGCATTCCCTTCCTTTGAAAGCGGTAAATCTGCAATATTCTGACGGGATAATAACAAAGCAGTTGGCGATTTCCGGTTTTCAACAGCCAGTTTCCAGGCCACCGTAGTTTCCATTGCATCTGCCGGTCGAAAAACAATAACAGAAGGAGCCCCGGAATGATTCTTCAGCTGTTCCATTAATCGTATCTGTGCCTCATGCTCAACGGGCTGATGGGTCGGACCATCCTCTCCTACTCTGAAAGCATCATGAGTCCATATATAAATAACCTGCAATTCCATAAGCCCGGCAAGGCGAACTGCTGGCTTCATATAATCAGAAAAAACAAAGAAGGTTCCACATGCCGGGATCAATCCACCATGTACAGCGATTCCATTGGCAATTGCGGCCATAGTTAGTTCAGACACACCAACATGCATAAAGGCGCCAGAGAAATTTTTATGTGTAAAAGCACTGGTCATCTTCAAAAAGGAGTCAGTTTTATCAGAATTTGCCAGATCTGCCGACATAACAATCAGGTTATCCAGATTTTCGGCCAGATACTCCAGAACAGCACCTGATGCAGCCCGTGATGCAATATTACTTTTTTGAGAAATACTCTCCCAATCAAGATCAGGAAGTTTTCCAGTAAGCCACTGATCCAGGCGCTCAGACTCAAAAGAGTTTTCAGATTTCCATGCTAGCTCTTTAGCTTTTCGTTCTGCTGCCTTTTCTTTTTTGGCCAGTTTTACTTTCTCATAATACTCAGCTACTTCAGGATAAATAACAAAAGGATTCTCAGGATCTCCACCCAGATTGGCAACTGTTTGCTCATAAGAAGCTCCCGCTTTCGAAATCGGCTGCCCATGAGTAGAACTTTGTCCTTCGAAAGACTTACCATCAGCAACGACACAGCCCTTACCCATTATGGTTTCACCGATAATTAATACCGGCTTCTCTGTTTCGCTAATCGCCTCAACCAGAGCTTTACGAATCTGATCCTGGTCATTACCATCAATAGAATACACTTGCCATCCCCATGCTTTATATTTGGCAGCTGTATCCTCTGTAGTAACCGCATCTGTATCTGTTGACAGTTGAATGTTATTGGAGTCATAAAACATCACCAGATTGCTCAAACCAAGATGACCAGCTATTCTGCCTGCTCCCTGACTAATCTCTTCCTGGATTCCTCCATCTGAAATAAATGTGTAAATTTTATGTTCACTCCAGTCTCCAAACCGATCAGCAATTACCCGCTCAGCAATAGCAGCACCAATAGCCATAGTATGCCCCTGACCAAGCGGACCGCTTGTATTTTCTATACCTCTGTCGAAGTCAACTTCAGGATGACCAGGAGTAGAACTACCCCACTGACGAAACTCTTTTATGTCTTCGATGGAAAAGTGCCCCCGAAGAGTTAAAGCAGCATAAAGCATAGGAGACATATGTCCCGGATCCAGAAAAAACCTGTCCCGAAATGCCCAGTTCATGTCATCAGGATCGTAAATGAGAAACTCCGAAAATAAAACATTAATAAAGTCGGCTCCTCCCATGGCTCCACCAGGATGCCCGGATTTTGCCTTTTCAACCATTGCTGCTGATAAAAGGCGAATATTGTCAGCTGCCTTGTCAATAACCTGTTTGTTCATAATAATATACGTTTTAGGGGTAGAAAAGTACCCGCGAAAATAAGGCTTTATTATGGATTTTCTACCTTTGCATTTTCAAAATATATTGACATTATGGGACTTCAATGTGGAATTATTGGCATCACAAATATTGGTAAAACAACTATATTCAACTGCATATCGGATAATAAAGTAGAAACCAGCAGTTTTGCTTTTAGCACGAACAAATCCAATCTCGGACAAATTAAAGTGCCGGATGAAAGGCTGCATAAAATAGACTCCTTTATTAATTCTGTAAAGATTGTGCCCACAAGTATGGAAATAATTGACATCCCGGGATTAGCAAAAGGGTCAAGCCATGGTGAAGGAGTTGGCAATAGCTTCTTGGCGGATATCCGGAATTGCGATGCTCTGATCCATGTGGTACGATGCTTTGATGATGAAAACCTGGTACACATTGACGTAAGCATTGATCCGGTACGCGATAAAGAAATTATTGATTTTGAACTGCAGATTACTGATTTGGAATCTATTGACAAGAGGATTCAAAAATGGGAGAAGTCTGCCAAGACAGGAGATAAACAGGCAAAAATAGCACTTGAAGTTCTTGCAAAATGCAAAAGCCACCTCGAGGAGCTCAATAATCTACGTACACTGGATTTGAAACCCGAAGATTTTCAGTTTATCAATGAGCTGTCGCTTCTAACCATTAAACCGGTATTGTTCGTATGTAATGTTGATGATGCATCAGCAGTTAAGGGTAATGAATATGTTGATCATTTCAAGGCATCTTTGGCTGATTCTAAGGAGGATATTCTGTTGATTGCAGGCAAGATTGAATCAGAAATAACGGAGCTGGAAGATGAAGAAGACCGCCAGAGCTTTCTGGCAGATCTGGGATTGGAAGAGCCTGGTGTAAATAAACTTATTCGTTCAGCCTACAGCATGTTGAATCTCCAGACTTTTTTTACAGCCGGACCAAAAGAGATTAAAGCCTGGACTATACGCAAAGGAATGACTGCGCCTGAAGCTGCGGGTGTAATCCACAGCGATCTGCAAAGAGGATTTATACGGGCTGAAGTCATGAAATATCATGACTTCATCGAACTAGGATCTGAATCAGCCTGCAGGGATGCCGGAAAATTGTATATTGAGGGTAAAAAGTATATCGTTACTGATGGTGATATTCTTCACATTCGATTTAATGTATAAAATACAGGTATGAGTAAATTCTCCCTTCAGGTATTTATCTCTCTGTCGCTTCTATATCTTTTTGCAATTCCTGCAACTGCACAAAATTTTGCAAAACCAAGGTTAATCGTTACTATAATGGTAGACCCCC
>JAYEFL010000099.1:0-15429 GCA_034658635.1 Bacteroidota bacterium
ATTGTATGCCAGACACCAGTTCGCGATGAATACTGACCTGTAAGCAGAGCTGATCTTGTGGGAGCGCAGCATGGGTCGACATGGAAGTTAACCAGGCACACACTTTGGTCATGAAGCTTGTCCATTGCCGGGGTTTTTACGTACGGACTTCCGTGAACCCCGATGTCTCCGTAGCCTTGGTCGTCGGTCATGATCAGGATTACGTTTGGGGGAGACTCCTTGCAGGAAGGCAAAAGGGCAATAAGGCAGGAAAGCAAAAGTAAAGGCAGAATTACTTTTTTCATATTCAAGGGTTTGGATGAATAAAGACAGCCGAACCAAGATAATTAGAATTCCTAATAATTAGCTTGTTTGGGTTAGAAATTATCTGGTTTGTTGCCTTCGAGACGTATCCTCCCCCTGCCCCTCCTTGGTCAGGGAGGGGAGTAAGATATCAGAACTTTATGCTTAGTAGTCTTAGTTGTGTGTTGTAGGTTCCTGGGATAAATGGATTTGGAGATATGGATAGGGTTGGGATCCCCGGGCTTAAGTTTCCATTGATTGAATTCATCAGAGCCATTCCTGAGCTCTTTTTACCAGATCTGGCAAGTGTGTTATAGAAGATAACAGCTGTTAGATTTGGGATAATCAGCCAATTTGCTATAGCAAGCATTTCATCATCACCACCGAAAAAATCGGCATAATGAAGTAGTAAATTACTTCCACTGGCAATTACGGTGCCTAACAAGGATGCAATAATTGCTGTACTTAGCTTTCGATCAGTATGATATCTGCTTCCTACCCGATGTAAAAGGTAACCCGCAAGTAAATGAGTCTCCAATGCACTTGCCACAGTGCTCATTGCCAGAGGTATAAACCATGGACTGCCAGTCCACATAGATGCATAGCTTGCATATGCTAAAACTGAAGTACATAAAGCACCACCAACGTAGCCTATCTCAAAAGCAAAAAATTCCCACCATAATTCTCTCATTTGAGTAACTGATTCATCCGGGTCTATGAAAGGATTTAATTTCAGACTCTCTACTGAGAATTGCTGATCATTTGTGAAGGGAACCTGGATTTGTGCATTTGCAGAATTTGGGATGAGTATGAGTATCAATAATAATCCAATAAGGATGGGTAAAATAATTTGCTTCATTTTATGAGTGATTTATAACGATAGAACACCAAAATTGGATTATCATTTTCATTTAGGGGCAGTTTGTGCATTGAATGGCATATATGATATTACACTTCAAAATTATTATACTACTTCTCGTTTCTTAAACAAATAAGTTGATAGAACAGCAACGAACAATGCTACAATAAATGTTAGCAAACGGGAGGTAATAATCTTGTCCATACCGGTGCTTATCCAGATTATGGTAAAGAGTAAACCTGAAACTATGGTTAGCAGCGCAGGAATACCGTGAAAGCGTTTCCAGAATAATGTAAGTAGTATTACTACTGAAAATGTTGAGCCTATTCCGGCCCAGACATATCCAACGATGGTATAAATCAGATTGCCCGAAGAAAAATAGGCCATTATCAGTGCGATAGCTGCAAGAACAGCAGTAATTATTCTGGAATACAAGAGTGAAGTTTTTGAATCAGTCTCCCGACCTCTTAAAGGCTTGACAATATTCTCAGATAATTCAGTTGCAGACAGAATTAGCAGTGAGTTAGCTGTGGATATTATAGCAGCAAGCACTCCCGTAATAAGTACTCCGGCTATTATCGGATGAAAAATTGTAGTTAGCACCTCAGGCATTACTGTTTCCTGATCTTTTAATCCATCCGGACCAAATAGCGCGATACCAATCCAGCCAATCATCAGTGCTCCGGTATAAGCAATAATTGTCCATGTTACTCCAATATTTCGAGCAATTTTAGCCTGACGAGCATCGCAAATAGCCATAAAACGCATTGTTAACTGTGGTTGTCCGCCCAAATAACCAAAAAACCATGAAAATGCACCCGCAATTAAAATTCCGGTACCCAGTCCGCTCACTATTCCCTGCATATTCGGAAAAATATTATTCAAAGCAGAAGATAATGGTGTTCCTGCTTTCAATACAGCTCCTCCGGTTAAAGTAGAATAAGAATCACCGGCATTCTGTAAAGCATCCGAGATATTGTGCGCAAAAACTGAACCTTCAGGCAAGTTTGCGAGATAAATAATACCAGCAATAGGAGCAGCTATTAGCGCAACAATCATGACAATTGCCTGTACTACATCTGTGTAGGTTACGCTTCTGAATCCTCCATAAATTGTATAGGGAACAACGAGCCCCACTACGATAAGCATTCCGTATATTTTCTTGATACCAAAAAGATTCTCAAGAGTTTTTCCGCCACCAATAAACTGGGCTCCAACATAAAAAAAGAAGAAAAAAACAATAGTAAAACTTCCTACTATCCTGAGCCATTTACCCATTTCACCGTGTCGTTTGGCAATGTAGTCTGTAAACGTTTCAGCCTTGTATTTGTCGGCTTCATCCCTTAGTCGCCAGGCAAGTACTATCCAGGCAAACAAAATACCAAGAACGCAGCCTAATGCAGTCCATATTTCAAGTAAGCCGGTTGCATATGCAGCACCTGGCAGTCCGAGCAAAGCCCATGATGATTCTCCTGTTGCTCTCTCTGACAATGCTGCAACCCATCCGGGTAGCTTGCGGTTGGCAATGGAAAAATCACTTCCGGTTTTCACTTTCCGTCCTTGATAAAAACCCAGAAAGACGATAAAGGCCATGTAGATAGCCATTACAATCAGTATTTGTGTCTGCTGTTCCATAATAGTTTATTCGCTTCCTTTTTGCAGCATTTAGCAGTATATTTATTGGATATAAAGTTGTATTTAATAAAGGTATAAATAATTCGAAAATAATTATGATAAAGACATCCCTTATGCTGATTACTGTTCTGATTGCATGGAATTGTAATCTTAACGCTCAGTCCCCGCAGGCCTATTGGAATTTCAACAAAATAACTAATGGGGCCAGTGTGGAAGTAGTATCAGGAATAGCCGATACTCTTGAAGGAAACTTTCATGTGGCTGACGGTGTTGTTGGAAATGGTATCCGTCTGGATGGTTTTACAAGCTGCCTGAAAACCCAAGGTAATAACAGATTGATTCGTGGAAATGAAATTACTATTGAAGCCTGGGTTTCTTTGGGCAATTATCCATGGAATTGGTGTCCGGTAATTTCCACAGTTTCTAATGAAAATCAAGGTTACAGACTTCAGATTGGTCCTCTGGGTCAGGCTTCACTTGAAGTGGCCATTGGAGAACAATGGATGGCCTGCTCAAGTGCAAATGACGCCCTTCCGCTTCGAACCTGGATGCACATTGTAGGCGTTTACACTGCAAATAAAGATCTTAAATTGTATATCAACGGTGAATTGATTGCAACAACTGAAATACACGAATCCATCCGATTTCCTAAAAATGGATATCAAATCGGAATGATTACTGCGGCAGCAAAGCCATCTGACATTCACCGCACCTGGGGTACTATTGAGCAATATTTCGGACTTGATGGGATTCTGGATGAGATAAAAATCTACGATACAGCTTTATCCTCAGATCAGGTTGAAGCTAAATATAAATCTGTTTCTCCGGGCACTCCTGATATTGCGCCTCGAAAACTTCCTACTATTGAAAATCATCCCGGGCGTTTTGGGGCTTTTTACACCAAGCTCAAGTACTATCCTGGATGGGACGATTTGTGGCCGGTTGATAAGGATCCTGACATCGTGGTTTGTTTTGAGGCATCACCCATTAAGCTTATTTTCTGGAGGGGTATCCGATATGGAGCATCCTGGGTATCAGAGAACAATAACTGGATGAGCGATCAGAGCGTAGAAGCCTGGGGTACAGGAGATAACGACACCGAAGGATGTTTTGAGCATATGCAGGACAGGCATTGCCGATACTCTCATGTACGGATAATTGAGAATACAGATGCACGTGTTGTTGTGCATTGGAGGTATGCTCCAACAAGTGCTTACTTGAGTACCTGGCGGATTGATCCTAAAACCGGATGGGAGTGTTGGATTGATGAATATTATTACATATATCCTGATGGGACTGCTATTCGTAAGGTTTCCTGGAAGACTGGTAGCCTTGGCTATCCCCGGCAGTTTCAAGAGACTTTGGCATTGCTTAGTCCTGGACAAAAAGTATCAGACCTGCTTGAAATAGAAAACGCTTTGGTGGCTGATTACGATGGAAATACAGGGAAACAAACATTTGTAGAGAATCCAAAACCACTCAATTGGGGCGACACAAAAGATTTTACTATTCAACAGTATCAGTTTAAATCTGAAAATAAACCTTTTATCTGCTTTGAACCTGGTAATAAGATGAACCTTCGTGATGGTCGGCTTTCGGCTTATGATGTTGCAGCCGGATGCAATCACTTTCCGGTGGGTCAGGCTCGTTGCGATGGACGCACTACCCGTACCAGCGATCGGCCTTCGCATGCATCATCCTTTCCTATCTCAGATCCGGTGATCCATACAGAAGGAGATCGTATGTTTTGGAATGGATTGTATGGGATGAATGAGATGGATCTGGATGAGATTATTGAGTTTGGGCGGTCTTGGGCTTTCGCACCATCAGTTGGGGTTAGTAAAGGTTTCGTAAGTCACGGGTATGACTTGAGTGAGCGCTGTTACGTTATTGAGAAGGGATTAGAAAATAGAAATTATGGCTTAAGGCTAAGTCTTAAGGGGAGTAAGGATAATCCTGTTTATAATCCTGCTTTTTATGTAAAAAATTGGAATGGGGAGCTTCCCCTGGTTTTTGTTGATGGGGAGGAGATGAAGAAAGCCCGGCTTGGTCTGAAACATGAACTTGATGGGACTGATTTGATTGTTTATGTGCCTATAAAGAGTACTCGGGAGGTGAAAATTGAAATTAGGCAGCTATGAAAAAAACAGCATTCCTGTAATCCATCGCGGACCGCATTAATGAATGGAGCAAATCACTATTCTGTTAGATATCAAGACTGGCATTACATCAATTACAATGGCCAGGAAGAGGAACTATATCAGCAAACAGATGATCCTGAGGAATGGATGAACCTGGCCAATGATTCCACCATGGGAAATGTGAATATTATGGTCTGACTTCACCATTATAAACTGAGAATCCATCAGGGCATCATCTTTTTCTCGAGCTCTTTACGTAATGAATATTTCTTTCTTCTAAATATTTCAAAAAATAGTCGAAACATACTTTATGTTTGCCAACCAGTTCTGGTGGGAAAATGCCTTTTTCATCAAACAAGCCTTCCAAGAACATATTTGCTGCTGCTGTGGCAGTATAACCTGTTGTTCGTGCCATTGATGATGTGTTGGTATCCTTACAATATTCGTCATGCATAGAATAAACTACTTCCTCTATCTGACCCCTGGAATTTTCTCCTTTCAGAGTAACTCTTATTACAGTTATTTCTTCTTCTGTTTCCCCTAATTTCCACTCATTGAACAGAATCTTACTAGTGAAATCTAATGGAGAAACCATGTTTCCATTCACTTCAATTTTTTCTGTACCAAAGAATCCGCTTTCTTTTAACACTTTTACATACTCCACATGTCCGGGATAACGAAGGGTTTTTTCCTTCATATTAGGAATATGAGGCATTGTGTGAATTATTGATCTTAAGCCATCAGAGTTAAATGATTCTAATGTTCCAACCTTATCAAACTCCACATAATCACAATCAGTTAAGGGCTCTCTAACTATTTCGTTCCCATTCTCTACATACCTGGCCGGACGTATATATTCTTCAATTACATCGATGGGTGAAAAAGGTGCTTTATAGCAGAATGGCCATTTCTTAATCTTGGGTAATCCACCAACCAAACATTCAAAATCTGTCAGCTTCATTATTTCATTGTAGTAACCCAGAATAACATTGTCCATTCCCGGTGCCACACCACAATCTACTATAGCGGTAACATTATGTTCTTTTGCCAAAGCATCCAGCTCCAATGAGTTTTCAGGAAAAAATGCGATATCTATTACATTCATTCCTGCTTCAATAATGGATTTCAATGTTTCGAAGCCCAAAAAACCCGGCACTGCATTAATGACCAGATCGTGCTTAGTAATAATCGCTTGCAGCTGCTTTTTGTTTGTTGCATCTAATCGTTGGGTTGATAAGTCACCACACTTTTTCTTTACCTTGTCTAAAACATCCTGACTTAGATCTGTAAGTGTCACACTATGGCTTTTAGCCAGATCAATTGCCATGGCGCTACCTACCATTCCGGCACCTAAAACTATAACATTGCTCATAATAAGAATTTAAATTGTTGAAAAACTAATGATTAAGAAACACAAAAAGGATGGAGCGTTTTACAGGCCTGGAATTAAAATCCAGGGCATTTCGTTGGTGCTGAGTATTCTTTTTATAAACATCCTTTAAATATACAGATTTTCAGGAATCTTATGGAAGACGGGATTGTAATAAGATTAACTGCTCGAAATATACTTTTTAGCCATTTTTTCATTTTTCGGATAAATCACTTAAACTTGTATTAGGAAGTACAATTATCTAAAAGGACATATTATGTCAGGAGTAGAAGGACGAATAGCATTGGTAACAGGAGCAGGACGTGGAATCGGACGAGTTGCGGCTCATATGTTAGCATCGCGTGGTGCACGGGTGATGGCCGTTGCTCGCAGCGAGAATGAATTGCAGACACTGGGTCTGGATTATGTTGTTGCGGATCTGGGTACAGCGAATGGTTGTGCACATGCTGTGAAAGAAACGCAGGATCGCCTGGGAACAGTTGAAATTTTGATCTGCAATCACGGCATTGGTTCAGCTCATGAACGGGTGATCTGGGAGCAGGAGCCTGAGGTTTGGCGTGAAACAATGCGTATCAATCTGGATGGTCCTTATTTGCTGTCGCAGGCAGTTGTCATGGGCATGATTAAACATGGTTACGGCCGGCTGGTGTTCACGAGTTCTACGGCCGGACAAGTAGCAGAATACGCTGGTAGTGCTTACACTAGTTCAAAACATGGTCTTTTGGGACTGATGCGCTCGGTTGCTCAGGATGCGGGACCGTATGGCGTGACTTCCAATGCGGTGCTACCCGGCTGGGTGCGAACACCAATGGCTGAGCTTTCAGCCGAAGTTGAAGCCGAAAGGCGTGGCATGAGCCCTGACGAGGTGTGGACGGAAAGAGCTGCGCTTTACCCGGCAGGTCGAGTGGTGACACCCGAAGAAGTGGCCGAGGTGATTGCCTTCCTGGCATCCGAAGAATCCAGTGGTGTCAACGGAGAAGCCATTACCGTTGCCCTTGGAGGCATACAGTGAATATGATACACAGGCTTACAGGAGGCAGATTATCCATGTTTGGAGTTCTCAGTACTGCCTTCGAGGCATATTAAGAATCACATCTTTTTCTCTATCAAGCGGAGTAACTTTCATGCGAGTCATTTCACTATTTTTCAAGCTTCCCTCTATGGTCGTATTTTTAGGAGCTTTCAATTTAAACTCAACATCCCAATTCTTAGGCCACGCCGGTAAAAGATAAATTTCATCTCTTTCGTACTGTAATAGCATTCTCTGTAATGCAATCATTGCTACAGATCCATGATCCTGATCGGGAATCCAGTCATAATTCGGGCCCCACATAACTGGAAAACGAAATTGGGGGTTACTAGTGTTAAAATTTTGAGCGGTCAACTTTGCCGCTTCTTCAGTTAATCCAAGAAGGGCAGCCTTAATGGCATTCTGTTGCCATCCTCCAGTTTGCTTGATCAATCTGTTCTCAAAAGTTCTGCGTGCCAGCTCAAGATTATCCTTACCCAATCCATAAGTCCGATAAGGAAAGATGGCATATAACTCAGGATTCTCGATGTTTTGTTTGCCACTGTATTCGTAAGCAGGGGCCAATACCGGTTCCCCATTTATTTCCTGCATTGGAATTTCTGGTAATTCCTGAATGAGTCGGGAAAACTGATGAATTTCAGCCTTGGTAAATACGTCAGTAGGCAAATCCAATAATTCTGAACAAACCTTATTTATCCCAACAATCTCAGGCAAAGGATTCACCGCTGTATTGTAAGTCTCAAGCGCCATGGCCGGATCGAATAGAATCTTCCCATTTTCATCACGACCCCAATGTTGATCGAAAAAATTGAGAACCTCCTTAACCACAGGCAGAATTGTCTCTGCAAGCAGAGCTCGATCTTGAGTAAAGGAGTAATAATCAAGCATCATCAGAGATAACTCCAAACCACCTTGCCAATAGTATCGAATGTATCTGTTTTGAGTCATCCCTAATGGAAGCTCTGAACGGTCTTCTCCATAGTTGGCCTCAACAAAAGTACCCCAATGGCGCATGGTCTCAGGATAGAAAGCCCCGTCATGACCATAGTACTTTTGGGTTGCGAATTTTCTCACCTCCAGAGCGTCTTTATACATCTTGAATAAGGGCGGCATCAAATCAAAATCACCAGCTCCGAGCATCGACCAATATGGCAGTCGGGTATTTTGCCACCAATACGGGCCTCCCCACCGACGGTAATCGGCGTCAAAACCAGTGTACTTACCCTGAAGATCTTTTGTATCCACAGTAAAAATTGATCCGTTAAATTTGATGGGTGAATTTCCCCGTCCTGAGCAAGCATTCATATAGCGTTGAAGGGTATAGCCTCTGGAGACATTGAACACCTTTTCTTTCTCACTTTCTACCTGTGTAGAAACATGGATATAGCTTCTATCCCAGAAGGACTGCCACCACTTCTCATGCTGAAGCCTCCTCATATCTTTGGATTCTGAATCTACAGATATAGCTATCGTTCGAATCTCCCCAATCCAGTCATGCAGTGTTTCAGTCTGAGCAGTATGCACAACAAGAGATGCTGATATCTTTCTGACTGGATTTCTATTTTTCAGTTTGTTTGCTGATACTTTCTGCAAGTGATCAGAGTGAATCAGCGCTCCAAAAGTTCTGTGGAGCAAAGGGTCTTCACTCTTTGACATATACTCTTCCAAGCCCTGCAATTCCATATTGGAACTCCAAACAGATCTCTCGTTTCTGTGTACCCAGATCACCTCGTTCTGGTCAGTCTCAACAATACTGTCTTTGCTCACAAGAGCTGATTTCAAACCGTAAGCAGAATGTATTTCTTTTGTGTCTGTGATCGTTCTGGTTTCTGTCCGCCATGGTTCAGTGCTAATTTGTGCTTCAATAGCTTGCTGACTATTGATATCCAGCTCGATAACGGGATGATTGGCATCGATCCAGATATCAATGACAACCTTCTCTTTGTTCTCTCCGGCATCAATATGGATTACTCCATCCTGTAGCACTAATTCCTGTAAGAAGGGCATCCCTGTCTTGAAAGGATTTGGGGATAGAGATAGTCTGACTTTCCCAATTTTCAACAAACGGGCATTTTCGCTCCAGGCATCGGTTTTTGAAATATAGAACAATAAATCACCGTTGCCTTCCACCCAAAGATTGATCCCGATATCGCCATTACCGGCCGGCATAGATCCCAGGGAATTGAGTGATGGACTTTGCCATACTACATTGTAAGAATTCAAAGAATTTTTGAGCTCGTTTGTCGGAATCGATAGAGGCAAATTTGCTTCAGGGCGGCCATCACTGTATTTCTGCGAACTTCCTGAAAAGCTTAACCCGACTCCGAACAGTACTATTAACGCTAACTTCATACTCATACCTTTTTGTTGTTTTATTCAGCCGAAAAATCGTGCCATGACAAATTGTTCGGTAAATTTAGCAATCTCTAGTAAAACAGAGGGATCTCCATTGTGATTCCACCCTTTAAAGCAGATTCATGAGTAATAAATGAATGATATCCTTTTGTTAAAAATTAGTGAAACATCTGATTTATGAATCTTTGAGTATAATCTGCCAAAAACAGGGGAAGGTTTAATAATCCACTATCATATTTCAAATTCCTCATAGAGAAACGGATACGCAATTTAGGATGATATAATCCGCTATAAACAGAAAGACTTCTTCCCCTGACACTTTCACCTGATTTCACCTCAACAGGAATTAGGTCATTATTATATTGAATGAGAAAATCTATTTCAGCTTTATTTCCTGAAGTCCAATAGGCTGGCTTACCCTCAAATTGTTGAATTAGGCTTTGCAATATATAGTTTTCGCTTAAAGCTCCTTTAAACTCAGTAAATAATCGATTTCCCTCCGTAATTGCCAGAGGTGATAATAACGCATGCCGCCTTAAAAGACCGGTGTCCAGCATATACATTTTGAATGAAGATAAATCTTTGTATGCAGAGAGCGGTAGTTTTGCAGCAGAGGCTCTGTGAATTTTTTGCACTAAACCAGCTCTGTCAAGCCACTCTATCGCATTCTCATATTCGCGTGCACGTGCCCCATTTTTTACAGTTTGATACAAAAACTTTTTATTCTCTCTGGATAATTGTGACGGTATGGAATTCCAAACATAACCAACTTTCAATATGTCCGACTTTTCAATATGTTTTGAAAAATCCAGAGAATAGGCATCTAACACATTTTTCAAGGTTTTCTGCACTCTTTCAATATCCGAATCTTCTAAATAAGCCACAATAGCTTCAGGCATTCCTCCAGTTATAAAATAGCTTTTGAACTCTTCAAGAAGTTGACTATAAAAAATATCTGGAATAGGCTCGGTAGATTGTTTATTTTCAAGGTAGTCGAAAAGCTGAGGAGCAGAAGAAAACAAAAATTCGGAAAAAGTAATCGGATAAATATTTAAAAAATCGATTTTACCAACAGGAAAAGTTCGCCCTTTTGCCATAGCAACTCCTAGCAAAGAACCGGCAGATACTACTGCATATTCTGGAGCATTTTCATAAAAATACTTTAATGTTCCCAATGCCTCGTTACATTCCTGAATTTCATCGAAAACGACAAGTGTACTTTGTGGCATTATTTGCCGACCGAAAACCAATGATAAATTCTTCAGAATTCGATGCACATCTTTAGTGTCTCTAAAAAATTGCTTTAGATCAACTTGCTCATCAAAATTGAAATATGCCGTCTGTTCAAAATTCTTCTCTCCAAATCTCTTTAACGAAAAAGTTTTACCGACTTGCCGAGCTCCGCGGAGAATTAATGGTTTTCGGTGAGCAGACTCTTTCCACTCAATCAGTTTATGCTCAATATTTCTAATCACCTCCATAGTAATCACAATTTAAATACTGAACATGTGATAAATATCACATTATTCACCCTTAACTAAATACAAATATAGAGAATATTTTTCATCTAATCACTCTATAAGTGTATATTGTGTGATAATTTACACGCAAAGAACACTTAACCATAGATAGGTAATTAATGACATGACATTTTCTACTTTATTGTTTTACTATTTTGTGAACTTTAAGCAGACTATTTGTCTTGTCTGAAACCTTTATAAAATAGAGACCTTTTGGTAATGTTGAAGTGTCGATTGTATATGCAGATTCAGTTGGATGTATTGTTCTAATAATTCGCCCAAAAGAATTAAATACTTCTATCTGAAATAAACTCAAATTTGCCTCTATCGTCAACTCATTTCGAACAGGATTTGGAAACATTTGAATTGAATTTTCATTTGCAAGTGTATTTTCAATTCCCATTATTTCCGGATTATAGAAACCAAAATCAACTGTATTATTTCCACTGGCATCGTAATCAAAATAACAACTAAAGGGGTCACCATCATCTAAGGGTTCTCCCCCATCTGTGAGTGTGACAATACCTGATTTAATATCCGTATTAGGAGATCCAGAACCATTATTATCCAGATCCACATCATTATTGGCATTGGCCACATAAGCAGCGGTAGACTTGAACCCGTGTAATGATTCACCAGGCGCCCAATTATGCAGACTCCACACAAAGACCAGATAATTTCCCGGCTCCAAACCGGAGAATCTGTAATATCCTTCGTCATCAGTTACTTGCACTCCTTTGAATCCTCGCCAGTCTGGAATCTCATCACCATCTGAATCACCCCAGAGAACTAAAAATACTCCTGGAATACCGGGTTCATTTGGGTTATTTATCCCGTCTCTGTTATAATCATTCCAAACTCTGTTTCCAATTGATACGATACCCGGTGAAATCTTATGACCACAATCTTCATAACAAAAGGCCATGTCATTTACTGCCTCGATCATTTCATGACCCATGGCTTTTCCAATGTTCAAATAAGTAAGTGCATTATGGTTGAAATGGTGGATAGCATCCTGGGGTGATTCCTCCAAATCCAAATAGTATTGCTTTGTATTTACGAACCCTACTCTGCCACCAAAAAGAGAATCATTACATCCCACATTTTCCTGGGCCACAGAAACTATATTCTGCATATTTTGGACCCAAAGATCAGTACTCAGTTCAAATCCTCCATGACCGGAACTGGCTATCACTACCGGAAGATCAGGATTCCCTAAATCATTTCTTACACCATTGACTAAATGATACAGATTGCTTTCATACTCATTTAAATAACTATCAGATGCACCGTCATTCCAACCCTGAAACCAGGCAAATCCTGAAATTTCGAAATCAGTCACACCCATATCCGGGAATTCAGTTTCTATGTTCTTCGTTACGTCCTGAACTATTTGAATCATCGATTTGTAAGACTCTCCTGTTTCGCCTCCGGCAGAGGGCGGACGGAAATCAACTGCAAGATTCTTACCTCCCCATGCAGTTTTGATGATTAATACCGGATCGTCATAATATTCATCAACTTTGTGAGCAAACATAAGCTCTGCTCCGATTAAATTCGGATAAGCCCCCTGTCCCACGGTTACGTTTGTTCTAATCGTATCTTCATGTCTGGCAAAATACAATGAAGCTCCTTCTAACGAGTTCCAATTGCCTACCTCACCAATTTCTGTCCAATTACCATCCACATCGTTTTGAATGACATCAATCAAACTGCCCGGATCATTTTCATGATCTTCAATAATACCATAGCCTTCCATATTCGACTGGCCTGCTAATACAAAAACACGGACTTTACTTTGGGATTTTTCTTGTTTGGTTACTATTGGAACATATCCGGTTTCTAATCCGGCAGGGGCTTGCACTATGGTTTTTGGGTCTATTGTAGCAAGATTTCCAATTTCTGGATCTGCCATATATTCGTCGCTATGATTCCAGTTTGCATGAATCAGTTCCACTCTGCTTTGCATGGCTGTCAGAATATTATCCGGCAGGTTTGTCTGGATAATTGCCGGCTGATCAATGAAGCGATACCAATAATAAGTCACGGTAGAACCATCACCTAATTCGGCTTTGAATGGCCCGGCTGTTGGTCCGGGTTTATTCCAGGGGCCTTCTGGGTCTTGCCACTGACAATCAGGATCCAAGGGCGTTAGATAGGCAATTTCAGTTCTCGGAGATGAAGGTACTGCCGAGTTGACCAGGTTGGTAGATGAAGGAACAGTTTCTTCAGAAACCGGATGCCATAAATCATCCCGATCAAGTTTGAAATACTCCGGTAATAATAAGTTGTTATCCTTTTCAAACACAGCATCTAAATCAAACTCAAAACCCATTGTATTTGAATTGAACTGCACATTATCTATATAATTCAGATCGATTGAATGTTCCATTCCTGATCGGGAAATTTCAGCAGCCATTGATCCGCCGTTATTAACAAACGGAACATCATACGCTCCTGACTGAAAAGCTTCAGGTAGGATAACAGCGCCCCCGTTGAACCAGGATATCAGATCGTTCCAAAGTGCATTTTGAGAATAAACTGAAACCTTATGCAGAACTATAGAGTTATCCTCCTCACTTACCGGGAATTGCAATCGTTCTATTTTAGAATAACGGTATCCGTCGTCATCGGCAGAAATTAATGCAGGAGAATGAGCATGCTCTATGCCAAATCCGATATTGGGTTCTGAAGGTCTTGAGTCTAAAAACAAACCTTCTAAAGTAGGATTAGTCAATACGGGTTCAGTCCAGAATGTGGGTAAGAAGAAGGTGGCTGGGCCTTTAAAATTGGTAGAATTCAGGAACAATGTCCAGCATTGATTTCCGGTTTGGATGTCTTGCCCATTAGTTTGTAGCAAGGGCTCAGTAAGCGGCAAGGGGGTATACCCATATCCAAGCATTTCCCCGTTTAGGCTTTGGGCCAGGTTCAATCCATCAGGTGCCCACAGTAATCTATTGGATAACTGAGCTACACCATATTTCCCTCCGGGCGAACTCCAATCTCTTTGTCCGTTGGGCAGCATCCCGGTTTTTCCTGCACCTGGTCCGTTAGCCCAGGCGTGAAAATTGAGCGAAACGCCTCCCATAATAAACTTCGGTATTTCGGTACCGAAGCGTGTATCGCCCCACCAGCCCAGGCCCCCTTCAATAGTGGTATAAAACTGATCAGGTTCGCTACCGGTTCGCTGAGTGGTGAGCCAGCAACTTCCTAATCCCATTTGAAACTTTTGTGGTCCGGGATAATTTTTGAATATGGGCCAGGCTGCACTGTAAAAAGTATAGCCTGCGCCATAGGACTTATCGCTCACGTCTTCGGTTGAGATCCAGGTGAATCCTGATCTTTGTGCGTCAACTACCTGGGCGTCAGCCTTGTATAATGTGGCTAGAAAAGTAATAGTAAGCAGAATGATATTTAAAAATAATAATGGTTGATCTTTGTTAGTCATAAAAAATTTTTTTACAGGCTATAATGGAACAATATGAATTGTTTATATTTAACCTTCAGGACCATAGCCCATCGCCAAAGGGCTCAGACCATTCTGATATTGATTGGGCCTTAGTTCTTACAGGGCTTATAACCAAGATTATAAGTAATATCCAAACGCTTAAACTGGTAGGTTTAATCATTATTTCTATCTTTCAATTGTGCTAAGTTCTCACATTAAAATTCTCGTATCGCCACAACCATTTTCCAAATTGATATCCATGTTAGGCTTGTTTGTTTTCCAGGCTCCGGCAGTAAAATCAGGTACTTTAATAGAATTGGAATTATTACGCACTGACCATTCTGAAAGTTCAAGCACTGAACTGAAGGCAGCTGCATCATAAACATCTTGATCGAGCGGTAAACCTGAACGTAAACAATCAATGATATGCCATACGTTGATCAGGTCTGATCCTCCATGTCCACTCTGGAGGTTGGCACCCAGTCCTTTTCTGAAATCTTCGAATTTGAGGAGCAATCCGGGTTTGTACTTCTCCATCAGTTGATCATAAGTTTTCTTGTCTGCCCATCGGTGATTACCTGTGCTGATTTTTGGAGGTGCCGGATCGTAAAGTACAGATCCTTTTGTTCCGTATACTCCGTGAACCAGGTTGTGCGGAGAAGGGGAAGTAGCATCGTGCTGAATGTTAAGCGTACGTCCCTCTTTGGTTTTTATAAGCATGGAACTCATATTTCCCCGGTAGTCCATTTTGGTAAATTCCTCAAAGAAG
>JAYEFL010000100.1:0-3899 GCA_034658635.1 Bacteroidota bacterium
TCAGGCTCCAGGCGTTGCACAGGATCTCTTTATCGTTCCTGAAGACCGTGTTGTAATATTGGATGATTCAATGAGCTTTGAACAAGGAGCAATGGTTGAACCGGCTGCTGTTGGAGCGCATTCCACACGCAGGGCATCAGATCTAAATGGAAAAAACGTAGTAATCTCAGGTGCCGGAACTATCGGAAACCTGGTGGCCCAATTCGCCAAAACAAGAGGAGCAAAAACAGTTATTATAACGGATGTCAGCGAGTTCAGACTGGAGAAAGCCCGTGAATGCAATATCAAGAATACTATCAATGTCTCAAAGGAAACTTTCGAAGATGGAATAGTCAGAATATTGGGATCAGAAGGATTCCAAACCGGATTTGAGGCTGCCGGAGTACAAGACTCTCTTGATGTTTTAATCCAAAACGTGGAAAAAGGTGGCGAAGTTATTATCCTGGGAGTTTATGCAAAGAATCCAACAATTAACATGTTCTATCTGGGTGAGCATGAGCTAAATGTATTTGGCTCAATGATGTACAGACATGAGGATTATGAAGAAGCAGCCAAGCTTATTGCAACGAGTAAGATTCTTACTCAATCTTTAATCAGCCAGCACTTCAAATTTGAAAAATACAACGATGCGTACAAGTATATCGATGACAAAGGCGATCGGGTAATGAAAGTAATGATAGATGTAAATGACTGAGCGTATATCTAAATACCGGATGGTAGGCATTGGCGAACTATTATGGGATATTTTGCCAGACGGCCGGAAACTAGGCGGATCACCAATGAATGTTGCCTATCATTGTCAAGCAGCTGGAATAAAATCAGCAGTAGTTAGTGCGATTGGGAACGACAAGTTAGGCTCGGAAATTCTTGAACAGGTACAGGAGAAAGAGATTACAACAGATTATATACAGATTTGCAATGATCGTCCTACTGGTACTGTCTCGGTTAATCTAAATCAGGGAATTCCCGATTTCACCATCCATCCGGATGTAGCCTGGGATGAAATTCAATGGAACGATCAGTTAGAAGAGCTGGCAAAATCGATTGATGCCGCAGCCTTTGGAAGTTTAAGTCAAAGGAATTCAGTATCACAGAAAACAATCCAGAGCTTTCTAAAGAGCATGAAACCTGATAGTCTGAGAGTCTTCGACGTTAACCTGAGACAGAATCACCATTCTGTCGAACTATTATCCGATTCTCTATCCCTGTGCAATATTCTCAAGATCAATGATGAAGAGCTACCAATCCTGTCAGGCTATCTTAATATCACTGGAACAATAAAAGAACAGCTACATACTCTTATTGACACCTATTCCCTGAAACTTGTAGCATACACGATGGGGGCGAAGGGAAGTTGGCTGGTCACAAGAGATACCTACTCAGAAATGCATGCCCCAAAAGTGAAGATTGCTGATACAGTTGGGGCTGGTGATGCTTTTACGGGGGTGCTTTTGGCCGGGCTGCTTGAGGGAAAACCGATGAAGATAATACATCAAGAAGCAACTGCTGTTGCTGGTTGGGTTTGTTCGAGAGAAGGGGGAACGCCGGATTATTGAGCTTGCAAGGCTTGAGGCTTGAGGCTTGAGGCTTGAGGCTTGAGGCTTGAGGCTTGAGGCTTGAGTACAAGTATATGGAACAAGTTATGAGTATTAAGTTAAGTACTTTTACGAATGACGAAAAACAAAAGACGAAAAAAAAATGAAACCATTTACATTCCATCAAACAACAAAAATAATCTTCGGGAAAGGGAAAATTGAAGAACTGCCAGAAATTGCCAAGGCATTTGGGAAAAAAGCACTTTTGGTGACTACGCCAGCTTCGGTTCCAGCCTTGGAGGCTCAATATGACCGGGTTAAAAAGCTGCTTTCCGACGAGGGATTAGAACTTGTTCATTTTGATGGTGTTGTACCTAATCCTACTGTGGCCTCGATTAGTGAAGGAGCAAAAATGGCCCGTGAAGCTGGTGTTGAACTTGTGATTGGTTTGGGGGGTGGATCAAGTATGGATTCTGCGAAGGCGATTTCTGTTGAAGCTACCCATCCGGGATCCAGTTGGGATTATCTGTTTTACAAGAATCAGCCCGATCCTGAGAAACTATTGCCAGTTATCGCAGTTTCTACAACCTCAGGAACCGGATCTCAGGTAACTCAGGTAGCAGTAATCACGAATCCGGAGCTAAGAGATAAATCTGCCCTATACAACAATATCCTTTATCCACAGGTTTGCATAGTTGATCCTGAACTGATGGTCAGCGTCCCCAAATTTGTAACTGCATGTACCGGTTTTGATGTTTTTTGCCACGCCTTTGAAAGCCTGATTCATCCGGCAAATAGTGCATACGTTAACATGATGGCCATGCAAGCCATCGGACTGGTAGTGGAAAACCTGCCCAGACTGGTCAATAATCTGGAAACTATCAGACTTCGTGAGAAGATGGCCTGGGCCGACGTCCTTGCCGGGCTATGTATTGCGAATGCAGGCGTTACCTTGCCTCACGGTATGGGGATGGCGATTGGAGGCATGTATCCGCACGTAGCTCATGGAGAAGGATTGGCTATCATATACCCTGCCTTTGCAGAGTTCACCCAATCATATGAGGTAGATAAATTTGCTCAACTGGCACGTATCTTTAATCCAAAATTGAACAAAATCTCTGATGAAGATGCAGCAGCACAATCACCAATTGAAATCACGAAATTTCTTGAAAAAATCGGATTAAACAAAACTCTAAGAGATGTAAATATCCCTGAGAATGAGCTGGAGAAACTGGCTGAACAATGCATGGTATTACCTGATTATAAAGGAAATCCAAGAGTTGCCACCAAAGAAGAGATGTTGGAGTTGGTAAGGGCAATATATTAAGTCGTTCGGGCTCCAGACTTAAGGCTTGAGGCTTGAGGCTTGAGGCTTTAGTACAAGTATAAGGAATTGGTTATCAGTATTAAGATAAGTTTCAGACCTCCTGATGATATATAGATGGTAAATTATCAGGTTGGATTCAAGAAGATGGATGAGTTTGTCCATTATTTTGCAAACGGCATGCCGGTCTATTGTCACGATCAGGATATATCATATCCCGTGCGCCATAATTGTCCGTATTCTTTACCTCCCCAAACCCAGGCCCCATTTCCCAAGTAGCTTCGTATACTTTTTGTTCCGGTCTGTTTATGCATGAAACCAGCAAACTTATAACTGCAAGGAGGAGTATTTTTTCCATTCTACTTTTTCTCAAAATTTGTTTTCATTAATAAATTATTCTTCAATGCATTCCAGAAGGATGCCGGTATTGAATTATTTAATATCTCAACATTCCTGTTCATCTTCTCGGACTTGCTTGTATTTAGCGCCAGACTTACAATGGCCGGGTGAGATAGTCCAAAATGGAGACAGACATCTGCAGGACTAAGGCCGTGTTGCTGACAAATAGAATTGAATGCCTTTCTCCACGGATAGATGATCTTTCCCTTTGAGGAATCAGGATCTATATACTGATAATCAAATTTTTCGCCTCCACTTAGAAATCCTCCATGAAAAACGGCCGAATTTATTATTCCAACATTGTCCTCTTTAAGTTTATCCATGAACTGCACCAGCTCTTCCGGATGACTAAATACGGTATAACTAGCAGCGATCATCACCCAATCAAAAGGAACATGCTCATACAATTCACGAATGATTATCCAGTCTTTTGATCCAATTCCAACGGCTTTTACTTTACCCTGCTTCTTCAGATCGAAGAGTGCACGGTATGATTCCAGTATCTCCTGAAAACGCTGTGCCCTGTTGGATGGATCAGATGCTGCATGCAAGTACTCATCGGGATCGTGAACTGAAACTATATCTGATTGGTATCGCCCGCCCAGCAATTCATTTCCCTGATCAAAGCATTTTAAAATTTC
>JAYEFL010000101.1:0-3879 GCA_034658635.1 Bacteroidota bacterium
GCCACAATCTGATATCAGCTCCAATTTCAAATGAAGAAGTTATCTCTGGTTTCAGATTGTGGCAAGGTCGTTTGGCTCTCGATTTGACATATTACGATCAAACTACTGTTAACCAGATTCTTTCTGTGGCAACATCCTCCGCTACAGGGTACAGATCAATGTTACTCAACGCCGGTGAGATTGAAAACAAAGGTGTTGAGATAATGATGAATGTGAAAGTTCTGGATAGTTCCGATGGATTAAAATGGGATGCTACATTGAACTGGGCAAAAAACAAGAGTACTGTAAACGAATTATATGGTGATCTTGAATCTTATCAGATTTCTGGTGGATTTGGTGGATGTAAAACTCTCGGTATCCCTGGTGAAGAGTGGGGAGTACTTTGGGGACTACCATATGTGAAAGATGATAATGGAAAAATGGTTGTGAACGACGCCGGATTACCACTAACTACAAATGTTGGAGTCAATCTGGGCAATGTTACTCCTGATTGGACAGGTGGATTGAGAAACAGTTTCTCATATGGTAGTTTTAACTTGAGCTGCCTTATCGATGTACGAATGGGTGGCGACTTCTTTAGTGTTACCGCATGGCATGCTCCTTTCACTGGATCATACGAAGGTTCAACTCTGGATAATGTTCGTGAAGAAGGCTTGATTGTGGACGCTGTAAAGGAAGACGGAAGTGTTAATGATGTACGTGTTTCTGCCCAGCAATACTACGCTGGATCATGGATGTGGAACAATCATGAATATTCCATTCTTGATGGTTCATTTGTAAAACTTCGTGAACTGGTTTTCGGATATGACTTTGATGTAAGCGGAATCAGCTGGCTATATGCCGCTAACTTGTCTTTTGTTGGCAGGAACCTGGCTATTCTTTACCGTGACCAAAGTACCAAAGAATTAGGAATCGACCCTGAAGTTGGCATGGGCGGTGGAGATAATGGTGTTGGATTTGAGAATTTCCAGATCCCTACTTTAAGAAGTTACGGGTTCAAACTAAGGGTTAGCTTTTAATCGTAAAAAAGAAGAAAAATGAAAACAATTAAGAAAATAAAATTACTATCCCTGGCAGCTTTGCTACTGGTCATTGGGTCTTGTACAAAGGACTTTGATGAGATGAATGTGAACCCCAACGCCGCAACCGTTGTACCTGCTACTAACGTGTTCCTGAGAGGAATGATGTCAATTACTTATACTCTTTTTGGTGAGCGTCTTGATGTTTATTATGCTGGATCCTGGGCCGGACACACAGCAGCAATTGGAACTGGTGATTATGAATATCGCGTAGATATCAATAATAGCCAATGGCGCAGTATGTATGTAGCTATGACTTATTGTGTTGATGCTATGAGACTGGCTGAGGAAGAGGATAATACCAATTTATATGCTGCAGCACTCACATTGAAAGCCTATGCAGCACATCAAACGACCGATCTGTGGGGAGATATTCCTTATTCCGAAGCATTCAGGCTGGAAGAAGATATCATTTATCCCAAATATGATAAGCAAAAGGATGTGTACGCTCAAGTCCTTTCCGAACTAAAAACTGCCTCTGAAATGTTTGCCCCTGGTGGCGGAGACTTAGGTGTAGGAGACTGGATTTTTGGAGGTGATATTGACAAGTGGATTAAATTTGCTAATTCAACGCGTCTGAGAATTGCTCTGAGGATGTCATCTGTTGATGAAGCTGGCGCCAGCACTGTTATTTCAGAGGTATTGAATAAGCCTTTGCTAACAGATCAAAGTGATAACGCCTATTTCTGGTATCCGGGTATCACTCCTGATCAGGAAATCTGGTATGAGAGAATGGGAGCAGCGGATGGAAACAAAACAGATCAGTACAGAACCAATCATGAGATGGTTTCCAGACTCAAAGCAAATAACGACCCAAGACTACCTGTCTATGTTGATCTGAATAAATATGGCGAGTACAATGGATATCGTTTTTATGATGGTCAAACAAGAGACACCCTTAACAATGGTAACAATGTATCACATATTGGCGACCGCTTCGGAAACGATCCAAAAGGTTTCTCACCATTCATGAATTGCGCAGAGGTTTATTTCAATAAGGCAGAGATTTATGAAAGAGGAATTGCCAGCGGTAATGCAAAAGAAGCCTATGAGATGGGTATCATGAAATCAATGGAAGAAAATGGGATCGATGCTGCTTCAGTTAGTGCTTTCCTGGCAGAACCGGGTGTTGCCTGGGGAGTAGGTTCAGTGTCTAATCTGGAGAAGATCAGAACTCAGAAGTGGATCTCACTTTTCAAGCAAAGCGTAGAAGCATGGTCTGAGGCAAGAAGAACTGATGTACCATTGATGACTGGAGTGTCAGAAAATTATGCACTAAGCCATAACAGACCACCATTCAGAATGGCATATGCCGATGAAGAAAAGTCACTTAACACAAACTTCCCGACTGATGTTGTTGAGAGTGATATCTTTTATGGAACACAAATGTGGTGGGACACTCGTACGGGGGTTTATTAAGATAAGAGATTTAAGTATTATTAAGATTAGACTGTCTCATAACAGTAATTAGGTTGAAGGGAAAAATTAATTTCTCTGGAGTAAATGCAAGCGAAGCAGGTGGGGAAACTCACCTGCTTTTCTTAAGTTAAACTACACAATTTTATCGTAAATTTAACAACATGAAAAAGTATCAAATACTTAGCCTTTTCTTCTATTTTCTAATTTCTATTTCCTTCCTAACTTCCTGCACCCAACAAACAAACTCACCAAACATATTAATCTTCCTAACCGACGACCTGGGATATGGAGACCTGGGCTGCTACGGAAATCAAATAATACAAACCCCCAATATCGACCAGTTGGCATCCCAGGGAGTGCTTTTTACAGATTTTCATGCGGCAGGAACAGTTTGTTCACCATCGCGTGCCTCACTACTGACTGGCAGGCATCCGTACCGCCTGGGATTTTATTATATACTTGGAGGTGGAGCCCATTTACAAGCAAGTGAAATAACATTGCCATCTCTACTCCGTGATGATGGATATAGTACTTTTTTTGCAGGAAAATGGCACCTCACTCATTTTGATCGCCCGAAAGCCAATCAGCCTGATCCGGGCAGTCATGGTTTCGATTATTGGTTTGCCACAGTGGTAAATGCTTTCGACGGACCTGAGAGTCCGGGTAAATTTTACCGCAATGGTGAACCGGTGGGAGAGCTTCATGATTGGTATTGCAACCTGATTGTCAAAGAAGCTGTTGATTGGCTGAAGAACAGAACTGATAAAGAGTCGCCGTTTTTTATGGAGATTTGTACTCACGGTCCACATACTCCGATAAACCCACCAGATTATTATGCTGATGCTTATGATAATGAAAAAGTTGAGCAGTTGGAGGATAAAGTTGGATATGGATATGTGCCCCGACCGGAGAACAAGGATATTGAACCAAACAAAAAATATTATTATGGCACTGTTTCTCAGATCGATGCAGCATTCGGGCGCTTAATGGAAGCCCTCGAGACTCAGGGACTTACTGACAATACAATGGTAATATTTACCAGTGATAATGGACCAGAGTACCCGGTAAATTTCATGGAATCCAAAGGGCAATGGGATGATCCAATACGTGATAAATGTTTTGGTAGTCCTGGCCCGCTAAGAGGGATGAAGCGATTCACTTATGAAGGCGGACATCGGGTACCAGGGATTATTCGTTGGCCCGGACAAACCCCTGAAGGACAGGTGAATCACTTTCTGATCAATGGCACAGATTTGTTACCAACGATCTGTGAAATCGTGGGCATTCCTATTCCTGCAGACCGGATAATAGATGGTGAGAACGTGCTGCCTGTCTTTATGGGAGAAGACATTATTCGGCAAAAACCCGTGGTGTGGAGTGC
>JAYEFL010000102.1:0-15277 GCA_034658635.1 Bacteroidota bacterium
ATTTTTCGTCAAATTCCGATGATGGATAAATCTCTTGCACGGTATTTCTCTGAAACCAGCTTGCCTTTCATCAATTCTTTGATCTCTTCTGTGAGCCTGTTGATGATTCGTAACTTTGCGTATGGCCTGTAGTAAACCAGGCTGACCTCCCTTACAGGCAATGGCACTTGAAAGGTTTGAGTTCTCTTTTTTCGCCCTAAGGACATTGATTGATAAAATAGTTCAGGAATTAATGTGATTCCACCAAATTCATCAGTTATATTTAGCAAGGTTTCAAATGAATTGGCTTCGAAGATCAGGTTGTCAGGCAAATCCTCCTTTTTATCGAGATTACAAATATTTATCGCCTGATTGCGAAAACAATGACCCTCTTCCAGTAACCAAATCTTGCTATCATTTAATTGCTCTGGTAAAATATACTGACTCTTTAAATCATGCACACCATAAACCATCATTGATTCATAATATAAGATGTTTTCCTCAATTTGTTCATATTCAACCGGTGTTGCAAGAATTCCAAAGTCAAGAGAGCCTGTTTCTAAATCTTTTAGCAAATTATCTGTGGTAATCTCATGAACCTCAATAATCAAATCCGGAAATTTGAGTAATAGAGGCTTTAATATTATGGGCAACAAAGTATTGGCAATTGTTGGAATAATTCCCACACGTATGCGGCCATCAATCGTATCCTGAACGGTTTTTGAGTAGTCTTGGATCAGATTTATATGATATAATGCCTTTTTTGCTTCTTCAATAATATCTGTGCCACAATCTGTTGTGATTACCGGTGATTTCTTTCGATCAAAAATTGTTACTTCTAATTCTATTTCCAGCTTTTTTACCATTGCACTCAAGGTGGCCTGAGTTACAAAGCAATGTGCAGCTGCCCGGCTGAAGTTCTTAAATCTGTCTACAGCGATGACGTATTCTAATTGTTGTAAGTTCATGATATAGATATTGTCTATGGTAAAGATAGAAAATATCAGTTTGATCTATATGAAAAGTCGCCGTAAATTTGCAGTAGAATAACAAATATTAATCGAATAATTAAAGAAGACTAAAATGGAAACACAAGAAAATCAAGTTTATTCAATGCCAAGAATTGGAGATGTTGCTCCAGATTTTGAAGCCGTAACAACAACCGGGAAAATCAAATTTTCTGATTACATCAAAGGAAAATGGACTGTGCTATTTTCTCATCCTGCTGATTTCACTCCTGTTTGTACAACAGAAATGACCGGCTTTGCATTGCGAAAAGATGAGTTTGATGCCTTAAATACCCAGCGTATAGGTTTAAGTATTGACAGTATTCATGCTCACCTGGGTTGGGTCAATAATGTTAAAGAAAAGACAGGTGTGTTTTTTGATTTCCCGATCATCGCCGATCTTGATATGAAGGTCTCAAAATTGTACGGAATGTTGCAACCTAACGAGAGCGAGACAGCAGCAGTAAGAGCCGTATTTATTATTGATCCTGAAGGGAAAGTCAGACTCTTGATGTATTATCCACTTAATGTTGGACGAAACATGGATGAAATTCTTAGAGCCCTGAAAGCCTTGCAATTCTCAGATGAACACAAAGTTGCAATGCCTCTTGATTGGAAGCCAGGGGAAAAAGTTATAGTTCCTCCACCAAAAACCTTAGATGAAATGAATGAGCGTTTAGCTGATGATTCAATTGACAGAATTGATTTCTATCTGGCCACGAAAGAAATCAAATAATTAAGATAAGCTCAATTAAAGCAGAGAAGGAGAGTGTCGTTTGCACTCTCCTTTTTATGTTGTACTGAATTGCGCTCTGCCAAGATTTTTATTAGCTACTTTTGCATTTATGGATCTGATAGAAATCTGGAAAAACCGAACAAAGGAGGATTATACTGCCAACAAAAAATTCGTAACTAAACTGGCGAAGTCGAAAGATAAAAAACTAAACGCCCTGGCTGATGACCTGCACGAAAAGGTGTTCAGGGAAATTGATTGCCTTGATTGTGGTAATTGCTGCAAGAGGATTCCCCCGATTGTAAATGAGATGGACGTGAAACGGGCAGCCAAATTCCTGGGCACAAGACCGGCTGATTTTAAAGAGCAATATGTGCGGATTGATGAGGATCAGGATATGGTGATAAATGCTTCTCCGTGCCCTTTCCTGGAATCAGATAATAAATGTGAAATATATGATGCCCGACCAAGAGCCTGTCGCGAATATCCGCATACCGACAATTTTGAATTCCTGAAGCATACACGTTTACATCTGCCTAACTCAGAGTATTGTCCGGCCGTATTTCATATTTTGGAGCGGATGAGGGATAGATAGGCTTTCTTTCTGGCTGAGTCAAACTTCTCTCTCATTTCATCCAAAACCTGCTGACTATTAGCATCCTGAGCCAGGTTGATGTGCTCTTCGGGATCATTGAGATGATCATAAAGTTCTTCATTCCCGACTTCAATATTCTCTCCCCACCGGTTATACCTCCACCTTTGTGATCTTATCGATGCTGCTCGGCCTCCATTGGTGACAGTATAGGCCAGCGACTCTTCTTTGATTACAGCTGTGCCCATCAGGTAAGGGGCCAGACTCCTGCCCTGAAGTATCTCAGGTTGTTCTGCAGACAGACCACAGAGTTCTGTCAGGGTGGGGTAGAGATCAATTAATTCCGTTATGGATCTATAAGTTGTTCCATAATTCATTTCACCTCCCGGATAGGATATGATCATTGGGATCCGTATACTTCCTTCCCATAAACTGACCTTCGACCAGCAATCATGCTCTCCTAAATTATATCCATGATCAGATATGAAAATGACAATGGTTTCCTCCCTGAGATCCAATCGGTCAAGAGCATCCAGCAACCTGCCTACCTGCTGATCCATAAACCGAACACTTGCCATATATGCCCCGATAGTTTGACGTTTCTGAGTCTCGTTCATTTTCCAGATTTTGTCATTTTGCCTTCTCATTGCAAGAGCAGGTACATTGTCTGCAACCACTACCTGTGGGAGCTCTACTTCATTCTCAGGATAAGGCTCAAAGCAATTTTCCGGAGCAATTAAGGGAACATGTGGTCTGACTAGGCCAACAGCCAGAAAGAAGGGAGATTCTGGTTTTGCTTTTACCTTGTTTCTTGCATCTTGAGCCAATTCTGCAGCACGATTTTCCAGAATAGCGATGGCCTGACTGGCTGCCAGATAATCTGTCTGAGTATCTTCAAGTTCATTCGCAAGAATCATTCGTGCGAAATTCGAACCATAATGAAGGTTTCCGGGCGACAAAAGCTCGAGTTCACCCTGACTCAAAGTTTCCGGTCCCAGAACATTATAAGCATAATCCCAGGAATCAGGGTCGTCTCCACCCGGGTCTCCTCGTTCAATCCCGCCAGGTACACCCATGTGATATATTTTAGAAACCCGGGCTGAGTAATAGCCGTTTTCTTTGAAAAAGCCTGCCAGGGAAGGATGATCGGCTAAGGCAGGAGTTACCTTCCTGTAACTGCCAATTACATGTGAGTTGCCCAATATCCCGTTTGTCTCAGGATACAATCCACTCATTAGTGACGCTCTTGAAGGTCCGCATAAGGGATACTGGCAATATGTATTGGAGAATTTAACTCCCTCAGTAGCCAGCCTGTCGAGATTGGGGGTGTGCTTGTCAATTTCCATGTAGGGGCCAATCCGGGTATTAAGATCATCTGAAACAATCAAAAGAATGTTGGGCTTTTGAGCTTGAAGAACAGAACAAAAAAGCACCAGGATCAATAAGGAATAAATGCGTTGATATTTGATCATATTTAAATATTATTATCCCGGCAAGGGTTTTACAGCTCTTTTAGATTGCGGTCAATGTTTTGAGGTAAACGTGCCAGAATTTCATAGTTTAATAAATTGTTCATGTTTGCGAATGAGGAAAAAGATATTTCGCTTTCACCTTGATTCCCAATCAGTACCACTTCGTCTCCAATTCTTACATTTTCAATATTTGTGATATCACAAATAATCATATTCATATTTACACTACCTACAATAATGATTTTCATCCCTTTAACTAAAACGTGTCCATTATTACTTAATGAACGGCTATAACCGTCAGAATAACCAACTGGTACGATAATAATTTTCATTTTGTGTTGTGCCTGAAAACTCATACCGTAACCAATAAAATCACCAATATCGATATTCTTAATGGCTATAACACTTGAACACCATCTCAAAGATCTATTTAAAGGGTCTGACTTCTCTTTTCGCCTATGAATGTAATTGATAAAGGTCTCTCTTGTTGGCCAATAACCGTACAAAAGAATACCAATACGAACCAGGTCTAAACGAGTGTCAGGGTAATTAATTGTTGCAGCAGAACTTGCAATATGTTTTATTTTGGGAACGATATTGTTGTTCTCGAAATATTTCACTCTTTTTTTATAAACAGAGAATTGTTTCTTAATTCTGGTATGATTGGCAATGCTTTCAGCTCCTGCAAAATGTGATGTAATTCCTATTATTTCTAAATAATCTAAATTTGAATTAATAATTGACACCGCATTTTTAAAATCCTTATTAGCAATTCCGGTTCTGTTCATTCCGGTTTCAATATCCAAATGGAGAAGTGCTTTGTTGCCAGTCTCTTTTGAGTATTGTACTGCTTTTTCTAAAACATCTAAATTTGAGACATAAAATTCTATGTTATTTTTAATAACCCATTTGTAATCATTTTCGCAGATGAAGCCCATGATCACAATAGTAGGATCAGATGATTGTGTATCAAAAGCAACTCTTGCCTCTGGCGAAGAGTAAACAGAGAAATGATTTATACCCGCCAGCTCAAATGCCCTAACCATATTAGATGTTCCATGTCCGTATGCATTTCCTTTTATGACAGCAGAAAGTCTAACTGAATCCCCAATAAGAGATTTTAAAAAATTTACATTGTGCTTTATATCATTTAACTTTATGGTGATTTTTGATGTACTTGCCATAATCATTGATACTTGATCAAGTTTCGCTTCCGTCCCCGAACTATTTTACAAATTCCTTATCGATAATAATTGATTTCAGTAGTCTTGCAACTGCCATTGGGTATCACTTGTTTTTATATCTCATTTCTGCATACTTCGTCTCAAAGCCTATTCTTTCGTATAAGCGTTTTGCAGGGTTATCGTATTCTACATGTAATTTTACGTTTCCTTTAGCTTCCTTAAAAGAACGTTCTACAATTTGTCGACCAAAGCCTTTCCCTCTGTATGAAGCATCAACGGCAACATAAACAAGAATATTTTCAGGAATATAACCACTCATTCCAGTGTTATTCATGATTAGTGTTCCAACAAGTTTGTCTTCGTAAAATGCTGCTAAAGCAAAGCCTCCTTTAGCTTCATTGTCTGAAAAAGCATAGTCTAAACAACTATTGATATCTTCTTTTGGATCTCCAAATTTATCAAGATATGTAAATAAAAAATCTACATATTCTTCTCGACTAACTCTGGTAAATTCGCTGTTGTTATTAATTCTTTCAATTTGTAGCATTTTTCTGATTTTCTGAGTTTATTAATTTGTATATTTCATAAAACATGTCTACGCCTGTTTCTATTATTTCATCAGGAAAGTTATAATCGGGATTATGTAACGCAGGCTGATAAATGCCTGAACCTAAGCCGAAAAAGCATGCATTGTACTTTTCTGTATAATACCCAAAATCTTCTGACCATTTGAACGGTGTTTCTATCTCTTTAATATCACATTTATTTAACACTGCCGACTTCTTGATAAAACTACAACAATTTTCATTGTTAACTGTCGCAGGAAAAACCTCGGAGTATGCTATCTCAGGTTTTAACTGTTCTCCTCTTGCTATTCCTTTTATGATACTCTCTGTTTTCTCTGTCAAGAGTTGCATATCGTCATTCTCGAATGTTCGTAATGTTATTCTGATTTCAGCATAACCGGGGGAGGTTCCAAAGGCTATTTCGCCTAGCTTAATATTTATGATAGTCAGTAAAACCAAACCTGAAAACAAGGCTTTATTATCTCTGAGTTCATCTAATTCTGCAATAATCTTTGAAATGGCCCTGGCCGGACTTATACCTTTTTCTGGTTCAGCTGCGTGGGATGATTTCCCAAATAGCTTTATGGTCATTCCTTTTGAGGCAGCTGCGAAACTTCCTTTTTTGACAATTATCTGATGCATCGGAGCTTTGGGGATATTGTGCAATCCAAAGATATAATCCGGATTCAATGTCTTAAACTCTGTACTGTTAACAACATCTCTTGCTCCTTGCTCACTTTCTTCGGCAGGCTGAAATAACAAAACAACTTTTCCTGTTTTTGGTCTGTTATTCGCTATTTTTTCGGCCAGCCCCAAAACGATAGTCATATGCCCATCATGGCCGCAGGAATGTGCAATTCCATTGTTTAAGGAGATGTATTCTAAATTGCTTTCTTCGCTTATGGGTAAAGCATCCATATCGGCTCTAAAAACGCTTGTTTTACCTTCTCTCTTACTGTCAAATACAAACAATTTGCCGGTTTTTGAAACATCTATAAGCTCATCAGGCTTCAGTTTGCTCATAAATGCAGAAACTCTTTCAGCGGTTTTTATCTCTTTATTTGCTAATTCAGGGTTCTGATGTAATTGATGTCTAATTTTGACTAATTTTTGATTCATTATTTTTCTCCTATTGCTAAAATATGTGGACTAAAAGCCAGCAGATTAGGGTCATTCTCAGTCTGTAGCAGTAATTTCATCATCCTGTCTTTTTTATCCTGATCAGACCGGGTATCGAAATAGTTTTTATCCAACCAAATTAAGCCTTCAACCGGTAGTGTTGCAAGATGAGTAAAGCCGGCTTCTTCAATCTCTGATCTGAGTTCTTCAGGACGATGATAATAGCCCTTTGGCAAAACCCCGGCCATGCTATCAGGGGCTTCATGAATGCCAGTTTGTAACTCAGCCATACTCATCTTATAGAAATCGGACTGAGTTAGAACTCCCTGGATCAAACCAACTAAAGTTGATGCTGTGTAAGAGATTGCAAAAGCCAGAATGATTCCGTTTGTTTTCATCACCCGTTTGGCTTCTTTGAGTGCCTTTATCCGGTCTTTTTTATCCTGAAGGTGATAAAGCGGACCATGAAAAATTATCAGGTCTGCAAAATCATCTTGAAAACTAAGCTTCCTGGCTTCACCCAAATGGGATGTAAAGGGATTTTTCAACTTGCTGAATTTCTTCCTGGCTTGCTCAATATGCTTCTCAACCGGATCAATAAGATGGACCTCAAATCCCTGCTGTGCTAACCATGATGAATAAACCCCGGGTCCACCGCCAATATCAAGGATTATTCCCCCAGTCTCAGGTAAATAACGGTTAATCAATTCTTTGTTACGCTCGAACTCGAGGGGACCAAGTCCGTACTTCAACCGATCCAGTTCAGAAGTCTCGGAGTAAAAGTCGTTGATTTCCTTATTGATCATCATTAATCTTAATAATCTTTCAGTAAAAATAGCAATAATTTGATTCGGGGATTCGGAGACAAAGTTCCGCTCAGGGACCGGTAAGTACTGAAAACTTCCCTCCCCCCGAAAGACGAAATGCCTGCCCCGGACTTGATCCGGGGACGAAAGACGATGTTCAAAGAAGCTCCTTAAACCGAGGTCTCTTCGGCGTTATATCCCCAAGCCTCTCCAACTTATTCGCCTCATAAGCCTGAAAATTCCCCTCAAAAAACCTGATCTCCCCCTCATCTTCAAAAGCCAGGATATGAGTGGCCAGACGGTCAATGAACCACCTGTCGTGTGAGATAATAAGCACACAGCCCGCGAAGTTCTCAATGGCTTCTTCAAGCGCCCTCAGCGTGTTGATGTCAATATCATTGGTGGGCTCATCCAAAAGCAGCACATTGCCTCCTTCTTTGAGTGTGATGGCAAGGTGTAAACGATTTCTTTCACCACCTGATAATACACCAACCTTTTTTTGCTGATCACCTCCGGCAAAATTGAACTTGCTGAGATAGGCCCTGGTGTTCATCTCCGTATTTCCAATCCTGATTGTTTCTGTACCCCCGCTAACGACTTCGTAAATAGTTTTTTCGGGAAGCAGATCCTTGTGCGACTGATCAACATAGGCCAGTTTAACGGTGCTGCCGGTGCTAATACTCCCTGCATCTGCTTGTTCTTCACCCATTAACATTCTGAAAAGAGTGGTTTTTCCAACTCCATTCGGACCAATAATTCCAACTATTGCGTTCTTTGGAATGTTTAGGTTCATGTTGTCGATGAGCTGACGCTTACCGTAACCCTTACTGAGGTTTTCAATGTCAATTACTGAATCTCCCAATCGTGGTCCGGGTGGAATAAAGAGTTCAAGATTGGCCTCTTTTTCTTTTATTTCAGCATTGCTCATGGCTTCATAAGCATTCAAACGGGCCTTACCTTTGGCCTGACGGGCTTTGGGTGCCAATCGACTCCACTCCAACTCTCGTTTTAATGTTTTTTGTCGTTTTGATTCGGCCTTTTGCTCATTGGCCATGCGATTGGTTTTCTGCTCAAGCCAACTACTGTAATTGCCTTCCCATGGAATTCCTTCTCCTCTATCCAGCTCCAATATCCATCCAGCTACATTATCCAGGAAATACCGGTCGTGCGTAACAGAAATTACTGTTCCCGGGAAATTCTTCAGCAATTGTTCCAGCCAGTGAACACTTTCTGCATCCAAATGATTCGTAGGCTCATCAAGTAAAAGAATATCCGGCTTGCTCAGCAGAAGTCGGCACAAAGCTACCCGGCGACGCTCACCTCCGGAAAGAATATTTACAGGTGTATCATCAGGAGGACATCTCAAAGAATCCATGGCTACCTCCAGGGTATGATCCAGATCCCAGGCTCCTAATTGGTCCATTTTCTCCAACAATTCACCCTGATCCTCAATTAGTTTCATCATCTTATCGTCATCCATCGGTTCAGCCAATTTAGCCGAAATGGCTTCATAAGCATTCACCACATCTACTATATGCTGAACACCTTCCTGAACCACTTCTTTTACGGTTTTTGTCTCGTCCAATTCAGGTTCCTGCGATAGATACCCAATCTTGTATTCTTTGTCGAAGGTGACTTGCCCCTGGATATTAGGATCAAGTCCGGCTATGATTTTAAGCAAGCTTGATTTCCCGGATCCATTTAATCCGATAACACCAATCTTAGCTCCATAAAAAAATGAAAGCCAGATGTTTTTCAAAACTTGTTTGCTTGGGGGGAAGGTTTTGGAGACACCTTCCATTGAGAAGATTATTTTTCTATCCTGCATATTTCATTAAAATTTCAAACAACTATTATAATTGATTTTAATTTACAAATTATTTATAGAAGTTTCAGAACTGGTGTATCCGTACTTGCTATTCTTGAAATAATTCTTCGATCTTTTTATCTAATTGTCCGCGACCCATAATCTTATCAATAATAACACCATTTGGATCAATCAGGTAATATGTTGGTATGAAGTAAACATTGTATGTCATTGGGATATCACCCTCAAAACCCTTAAGGTCAGATACTGTAGTCCATATCATACTGTCTTTTTCAACAGTATTTGCCCAATCATCTCTGTTTTTGTCAAGTGAGACACTTATAATTTCAAATCCTCTGTCACGATATGCTCTGTAGTTCTTTAACAGATTTGGATTTTCCATTCGACAAGGCCCGCAATTTGAACTCATAAAATCAAGTAAGATGTACTTATCCTTAAATGTGCTCAATCCAACTAGATTGCCATCAAGGTCTGGTAACTGAAAGTCTTTTGCCTTGTCTCCAATTTTAAAATCTGTACTTAGATCCAAGAATTTCTTGACAGTTACTCCATATTTAGTTGATTGTATTTCAGGATTTAAACCTTCATAAAGTTCTTTGGTTTGTGTTTTGGGTATTGTGTATTTCATTAAATTCTTCAAGGAAATAACACTATAGAGCTCGTCAGGATTGTGTTTAATATAATCGATATCTACATCAGTTATTGCTTGCTCTATCTCTTTTCCCTTATTACGTATGGCCAATCTTTTCTCTGTTTCTTCTCTTGGCAAAGACCTGTATTCATTCTGAAGACTATCAAGCCTGATTTTTAAATGGTTTTTGCTCTCATCTACAGCATCTACTTGTTTTTGAATCTCAGAGCCTTCAACTCTGGCGTTCATTAGTTTGCCATTCTCTGCCCAAATATGCAACAGCTTGTTTTCTTTCCAAAAGTATCTATAGTCAATATTCTCTCTGCTCTTGATGACTGGTCTAATCACAAAATGAGCTGGTTCATCTGTTTCAACTGAAAAAACAAGATTATTGTTGATGATGTATCCTGAATCAGAAGTCTCGGTTTCTAAATTCATAATGTAGATCAATGTGCTATCAGCAAAACCTGTTGTCTCAATAATAATATCAGATTGCTTGTCATTCTGCATACAAGCTGTTAAAAAGACAAAAAGCAAAATTGACAAATAGATGTAATTCTTCATTAGTTTAAGTTTTAAGTAAAATTTCTTGACTATAAACTTAGTTGAATATTACATGCCATACTAATCTGGCCACCCTGATCTGTTGATCTTTTCGGTAAGCGTGTAGAAGAAGGAGGTATTCGGGGACCGGGCAGTACTGAAAATTCCCCTCCCCCCGAAAGACGAATGACGAATAACGAATGACGTCGTCAAAAATCCGTCTCACTCCCTATATAGGCAGTTATTCCTTGATTCTTGAGAATTGTTGCAATTCCTTCCATCCGATCTTGACTGGGTATTTCTTTATAGGATATAGGGATGTCACTGTAACCCAGCAACCTGTATTTCTCTCTCCCCAATAGGTGCAGTGGTAGTAAGTTGATTTCTCTTCTTCCGGTTTGATTGATAAATTCTGCCAGTTGGTTAATGTGTTCATCTGAATCGTTATATCCCGGAATTATTGGAGTTCTGAATACCATCCGGCCTTTAAATTGCTTTGCTATCTTCTTCGCATTTTCTAAAATCAGCGCATTATCATGTTGGGTTTCTTGCTGATGCAGGATGGGATCCATTTGTTTGAGATCGAAGAATATCCAATCTAAGTAGGGTAGTACCTTTTCATAATGCGACCAGCTTGCTTGTCCGCAAGTTTCAATAGCGGTATGAATATAGGAATCGTGGGCTCTCTTTAGCAGTTCATACGTGAAATCAAACTGGTATAATGGTTCTCCTCCTGACAGGGTGATGCCACCACCCTGACCCCAAAACTGACGGTCTCTTCTGATTATTTTGAATACTTCGTCAAGCGTATACGGGTTTGCAGATTTTTGGAGTGCACCGGTAAGACAAACATCAATACAGGGCTGATCACTACAATCCTGACATTTTGATCGGTCTATGATGAGTTTTTCTTCGGATATTATTTGGATGGCATCAAACGGACAAGCAGAGACGCAGTTTCCGTCGTAAATGCATTTATGGGCATAGTAAAGTGGTTCGATATATCCCTCTATTCCCTCCGGATTTGAACACCAGCTGCATTTGAGCGGACATCCTTTAAGAAAAATGGCCGTTCGGCATCCCGGACCGTCATGAATTGATAGCCCTTGGATATCGAAGATTATCCCTTTTAATTTGCTCGTTCTTTCCATGCAAATTCAGCGCAAGTTTTGGCCGGCATGTCGGCGTAAGCATCGTAGTTATTTTTACACTTTCCAAGCTGTTCATTTATTGGCAAATAATTGCTGCAATGAGCGCATTTTGGAATTTGAGAGAAATGCTCGCAAGAGAGATCATCTCCCAGGATATTATTTTTATCCCGCTTACAGATTCCCTTAAATACATCTATGGCCAGATAGTGCTTACAATCTATATGAGTTTTTTTCATCGCTGGTTTTCCGCTTAGTTTAGCTTCTGATATTCTGTACGGGCAATTACTTCATCCTGAATTTGTTTACCCAACTCCACCCAATATTGTGTGAACCCGGCAACCCTTACCATGAGTCCGCGATATTCATCAGGGTTCTCCTGGGCTTTTCTCAGTGTTTTTGAATCCACTATATTAAATTGAACATGAAATGCACCCTTTCTCAGATAAGCCCTGATCATCTCTAGAAATTTTCTGGAACCTTCTCGTCCTTCAACAATTGAAGGGTGAATTTTCATGTTTAACTGAGAATTCTGCGATAATGAATGAGTGTAACAGGTGGCAGAATTGAATAAAGCATACGGACCATTACGATCTGTTCCGGGATAAGCCGATACAGATCCATCGGTGAAGGTGGTGCCCTCGAGTCTGCCATCAGGACTAGCCATGGTTACAGCCCCCATGGGAGCATGTGTGGAAACAGAAATCTGGCAGGCATATAATGGTTTGTCATACAGTGATCGGTAGTTTGTGCACATCTCGGCAAACCATTCCTGCCAATCTTTGAAAATGGAATCTACATAGGCATCATCATTACCATATTTTGGTGCATCCAGACACAATTTGTGAATTTTAAGCCAGTCCTTATAGTTTTCTCCCCTTACCTGATCGGTGAGAGAATATGATCCGGTTTCCTTGGCAGGGATAAACCCGAAATTCGCATCTAAAGCTTCATATAATTCCTTGAGAGTGAAGTTTTTATCGTCGAAAACATTCTTTTTAATGGCCGCAAGTGAATTAGCCAGATTAACTCCTCCGCAAATTTCCACATTAAAGGTTCGATTGTAGCGCGATCCCTGTTGTCCGATATCCTTCCCGGTAGTCATACAATCTGGCTTAAGCATAGAATTGACCAGCGATGGAGTGATTTTTCTCCAGGCATCATGCTGAATATTGTTTGTCAGGGTAAGCACTTCAACGCTACGACTAAAGTATTTCTTGAAAGCCTCCCAAAGGTTCTCATAGCTGTCAAGTTTGTAGCCATGAGATTCATAAACTCTTTCACCTGTACGTTTATCTAGACCATCATAAAGAACTGCTTCCAGAATTTTTGGTAGCGAAATAAAATGCACACCTACACTGGTGGCAGGGGCTGACCCTCCCGGAATAAGATGGATTTGTCCGTCGAGTTCCAGGGGCATCCAGCTGCAGGCTGAAGTTTCAAGACAACCTCCTATGCCCCAGGCCCTGGCTTCTTCGAGCTGCATACCTTCAGCGGCAAAATTGCTCAGAAGAAAATCTATTCCTACCTGATTGTTGACCCAGGCCGGGTACCCCGATCCTGTTTTAGTGCATTCTACTCCTTTAAGGAGAAATTCTTCAGGTAGTTTCTCATCGTATAATAGAGTCAGCGTGGGTTGAGGAGTGTCGCAACGAATTCCTGCTTCAAGAATCAGCATCTCCAGTTCATTGCTTGCGCTCATCCCATCCTTATCCAATCCACCTATTGAAAGATTGTTAAATGTGTTCCCTGATAATACCCCACCAACCACTCCCATTGATGCAAAACAATCAATCTGGGTGTATTTCATCCGCATATCTTCAAGCCATTCGAGGCTTTCTTCATTGGTGATTTTTCCCTGATCCATATCCCGTTTCCAGTAAGGATATAATACCTGTCCTAATCGTCCGGGAGATAATCCTGAAATAGCATCTTCATTTAATACGGCAATATGAAAAATCCAGGTCATTTGCAGGGCATCTTTAAAATCTCTGGGAGGCTTGGATGCCAGCCAGGCAAGACGTTCGGCAAGTTCAAGAAATTCGTTTAGCTGTTTCTCATTTTTTTCATACCCAGCCATTTCCAATGCCTCCCTGGCATAATTCCAGATCCAGTTCTGGATTCCCTCCAGCATTATCTGCACCGATTTGTAGAAATACAGACGGTCCATTTCCGGATATCCGGCTGATTCTGCAACTCCTTCTTCACACCATTTTATCAATCCGTCGATTCCATACTGCAGAGGATAATAATAATTCATAACCTCGCGACCCTGAGGCAGAGTATAGCCTGAATCGAACATACAGATAACCGCCCGCATGATGGCTTCCTTAACGTCATATCCGGGAACCATTTGCTCATACTTATGCCCTACATCATCAACAGATTTATTATGCCACTTCTTGGCAATCTGTATAAGCATGGGCATCTCTTCCTTGCGCAGACCAAACTTGCCGGCAACAGAAAGCACATTACCTACACTTTGGGTAACATTACCACCTCCTTGTCCCATCGTAGTAACTGTATCAGAACTAACCTTTCCGGCCTCAAGAGCCTCTTTGTACATGTCATCTTCAGCAGCCATAAAATAGGCTTCAGATAACCATGGCATTGGAAATGACCCCCGCAGGAAATTGGCTTTACTCATGCCAATCAATTCTCCCGGGTACACCACAGGCGTCAGATGAGAGAATGCAGATTTCAGAGCTTCAGCACGACGGATAATAGGGATTTCGCCTTCCAGTTCCTCCCAGCGCCGGGTATACCAGTACGGAAATTCAACGCTGGAGCTTGACTTTGCAGAGAAATAGCGTTGTTTAGCTTTATAAGTTCGGTTCATAGCCGATAAAGTTATGGAAAAAAGTGGAGGTTTTTTTTCCTTTTTGCTTAGGCAATTGCATCTATACTATTACAACATGCGATGTGACTATGAGAAAATATGAGTTTTTTGTGTACATACTTACGGATATTCGCCATGATAGATTGTACGTAGGAATTACAAATAATTTAGAACGTAGAGTCTGGGAGCATAATCAAATTAATCCCGGACGATATACAACGCGCTACAAAGTTCATAAACTAGTTTATTATGAGGTTTTTAAATATGTGGATAAGGCAATCGGGAGGGAAAAGAAGCTCAAGAAATGGAAAAGACAGTGGAAGCTAGACCTCATCAACAGAGCCAATCCCAGTTGGCAGGCACTACATATACCACATCAGACCCGCAGCCTTTTGACACCCCGCACTTGATCCGGGGCTGTCACCCCACACTTGATCCATGGTTGTCACCCCGCACTTGATGCGGGGCCAATATCCATTACCTCCTTTCGAGACCCCACTCCCAACTTCGAATAAATGTTATTCACATGCGACTTTACCGTACTTATGCTGATAGCACATGCATCTGCTATTTCTTTGTTTGATTTTCCTTCTTTCAACATAGCAAATATCTTTCGTTCCTGGATAGATAGTTCTGATAGGGGATTCATTTTTGATTGTTGTTTGCTTCGAAAAACATACCAAACTCCGCTAATTGTAAGAAGAATTAGAACAACGATAATCCAAAGAATCAGCCAATCAGATTTTTTGGTGGGTTCATAACCAATCTTGTACAAGGCGTAGGAGGAAACTAAGGGATGAGAACAAGTGTCGGAATACTTTTTAATCCTG
>JAYEFL010000103.1:0-3866 GCA_034658635.1 Bacteroidota bacterium
TGAGCTGAATAACATCAACAATAGGTAGGTGTTCAAGCTCGCCAGTTAAGGGCATCTGCTGTTTATCCTTTCGGCAATCGACTAAATAATATGTGAATCACGATTTAAATACAGATATGATTATTTGTAATTAAACGTTAAAAACCATTAAACTAAAAAATGTCATTAGTTTCAAGCAAAATAAGTATTTTATTGATAATTTGTAAATCTGTATGTGATCAGCTGTTATCAAATTGATATTTTTCACTCCTATCTTAAAATCTGTTACTTTTTCAGTGTTCTCTTCTTACACTGTTGCAAATATATTTCAATAAGTTGATTATAATTATTTCCGTCGATTATTTTGTTGACAGGGATAGGTGAAATGCTGATTATCTTACTTGTCTGATGAGTAGATGTCTGACGAATCATATAATAATCAATATATTTTGAGGTATTATATGCCCCCGATTAAAAAAGTTCGCCTATCTGAAAGTGTCATCGCTGCAATCAAAGAAATGATTGTAGCTGATGGCTTTAAGCCTGCCGATAAATTTTATTCTGAAAATGAACTCACCAAAAAATTGCAAGTCAGCCGTTCTTCTATCCGCGAAGCTCTGAGAATCCTTGAGGTAACTGGTCAGGTCACTGTTAAGCAGGGGAAGGGGATCTTTATTTCTGATTTAGACGGCCAGCAATTCAAAGCATTTTCAACTTGGTTGAAAAATAACGAGCAATCAATCAAAGACAATTTTGAAGTTCGATTAATCATCGAGCCAAAAGCAGCGGGGCGTGCGGCAGAAAATGCGGATGCTGGTGATATTAAAAAGATGGAGGAAGCCTGTCACCAGTTCTCTCAATTTTTCAAAGAGAACAATACTGAAGAGGTTATTCAGTGTGATCGTCGTTTTCATCGAATCCTGGCAGGGGCAACAAAAAATGTAACTCTGCATGTCCTTATGAAGTCAATGACGACAACCCTGCCAAATGGATGGATATCAAGTCTCTATACTCCCGGTCGGATTGAAAAAACGGTTCACGAACACAACGATATTCTTGAGGCTATTAAAAAGCGTGACAAAACCGGGGCTGAAAATGCAATGACCCGCCATCTGGTCAATGCTCTGCATGACATTAATACAGAAATAAAAAAACAAGGATAACAAACTGATAGGAGTTGAATATGATAACAAAGATAACCACTCTGATAGAAAATAGTCCCGGCGAGCATCATGCCCTGAAGACTGAGCATGGAATTTCATTCTTTATCGAAAAGGATGGGCACAAAGTCCTATTTGATACTGGCCAGACTGGCACTTTTATTGAAAATGCCGAACAGCTCAGAGTCGACCTGACCTCACTTGAGTATGTCGTTTTGAGTCACGGGCACTATGACCATTCAGGAGGGCTGAGACATCTGACTCAAATAACAACTGACTTTGAGTTGGTGTTGGGAGAAGGTTTTTTTGATGAGAAGTATGGCTATAAAAATAATTCTTATGAATATCTGGGAAATAATTTTGATGAAAAATTCCTCAACGATCAAGGGATCACATATCGTTTTGTAAATCAACAACTCACAGAACTTGTCCCGGGTGTTTACGTTGTTACCTGTTTCCCAAGAATCCATGCTGATGAAGTTATCAACGCACGCTTCAAAGTTCAGAAAGATGGGGTGTTTCAACCTGATCCATTTGATGATGAGGTTTTATTGGCAGTTGATAGTCCGGAGGGATTGATCGTGTTACTTGGGTGCTCCCACCCCGGCATGAAAAATATGCTTGATGCTGCCTCTAGTCTGATCAAACGGCCTATTTATGCGGTATTAGGTGGAACCCATTTGGTTGAGTCTGATAAAGAAAGTCTTGATTTGTCCATGGAATATTTGAAGAAAGATACTCTGAAGGTCATCGGCGTTTCGCACTGCACAGGACAAATCGCCATGGATCAGCTAGCTGGTTCAAACGAGCGTTACTATCATAATCGTACCGGAAGTTCTTTGATTGTCGCATAACCTGTTCTATCCACAGTGCCTGAGTATTTTGATTGAATTTGATCATTTCAGGCACATCACTTAACAAGGAGGTTCAAAGATGGGTATTCGTAGCAGCAAGTTTGGTATTTTGTTTGTTGTGCTGGCAGTCGCAGCACTGATGTTAGTTTCGGCAACCAGCAGTTTTGCAGCTAAGGGCAAGATTGTCTGGAAGTCTTCAGGACATGGCCCCGCATCAGATCCATCCCAGATCTATCATGACAAACTATGTAATGCGATTACCGAAGCAACCGGAGGTCGCTTGACGGTCAAACCATTTGTCGGTGGATCTATTGTTCCTGCCTATAAAGAGGTCGACGCTATCGACCAGGGTGTTTTACAGATGGGTTATTCCGCACCTATGTACAATCTTGACAAATGGCCGGCAGCAGGTTTAATCAGCTCCCGCCCAGGTGGGTTGCCTGGTGAATCCTTGCGAACCTGGTTTGATTATGCCGGCGGTGCCGATCTTTTGAACAAGATGATGGGTGACTACAATGTCATGACTTTCCCGGGAGCACTTGCGCCACTACCAGCAGAGGTTTTCTTTCATTCCAAGGTTAAACTTGAGTCTCTTGCTGATCTTAAAGGCCTGAAAGCTCGTTGCATGGGTGATGGTGGTGATATTCTCAAGCGAATGGGTGCTGCGACTGTCATCATTCCAGGTGGTCAGATTTATGAAGCAATGCAGCGTGGAACCATTGATGCATTTGAATATTCTACCCTGGCTTCTAACTGGAACATGCACTTCAATGAAGTTGCCCCTTATGTTTACCTGTCACCAACCCGAGCACCAAGCGATCCACAGGTTATTTTTGTCAATAAGGATGCCTTTAATGCACTCCCAAAAGATTTGCAAGCAATTGTTAAGGCCGTTGTTTCTCACTATACCCAGGCTCAGCATGAATTTTTAGTAGCAGAAGGCATCAAAGCCGTTGATAAGTTCAAGTCTGCCGGCAATGAAGTCTTTAAAGTGCCTCAGGATATTGAAGACGCACTGACTGCCGAAGCTAACAAGTTTTATGCTGAAAAATCTCAGAAAGAAAGCCCGATATTTGCTGAAATTTACAACTCGATGAAAGCATTCGGTGAGGCCTACAAACAAAGTAATTAGTTTTTTTGTGACAGGAGAAGAACATGCCCACATTGAAAAAATTCTTAAAGATTATTGACTGGTTAAGTGAAAAATCTGGCCAATTGGGGAAATGGGCTGTTCTTCTCCTGATTTTTGCTGGCTCTTATGAGGCCATTGCCCGACACTTTTTTAACGCTCCGACCATCTGGTCTTATGATTCCATGATTATGGCGGGCGGAGTTATTTACATGCTTGGGGCTTCATACAACTATTTACACGACTCACATACTAGGGTGGATTTGTTTTATTCTCGGGCATCGCGGCGGAAACGCGCCTTTATCGATGTGATTTGTTCTCTCTTTTTGTTTTTTCCCTTGATGATTGTCATGTTCAAGCTGGCTGTCACCTGGGCACTCAAAGCGTGGAAAATCAATGAAGTCATGTTCAATAGTTTCTGGTATCCACCAGCAGCACCATATCGAACTGTTTTTGCCATTGGACTATTATTGCTAATTCTACAAGGACTCGCCAGATTTATCCGGGATCTCTACTTTATTATAAAGGGGGAAGAAATTGTTTGAATTAAGCGCTGAACTTGTTGCCTTCCTCATGTTGGGAGGGGTATTTACGCTGGTTTTGACAGGCTTTCCGATTGCCTTTGTTATTGGCAGTGTGGCTTTTCTGGTTGGCCTTTTGATCTTCGGCCCAACAACAACTTATCACATCATGTACAGTCGCTTTTTTTTATTGTGACAGAAATAACCATTTATTGCGGTAAAC
>JAYEFL010000104.1:0-15227 GCA_034658635.1 Bacteroidota bacterium
GAATTATTTCCCCTACAATTATGAACATGGTACTCGACGGAATGGAGACTGCCCTAAAAAAGCAGTTCCCAAGATGGAAAGGCCAAAAAGTTAACTTCATCCGATATGCCGATGACTTCATTATTACTGCTTCTTCGGAAGAAATAATAAAGATGGGCTAAATACCAGCACGGGAATAAAAACCGATGGTGGATTTATTGGCGTTACTTTACTCGTAATCATTTTACCGATGTAAGAACTTCGGGCAATCAGAAGACATGTTACAGGTTATTCCGTATTGCCTACGTTCCGATTCGATACCATGTCAAGATTAAAAGCAAAGCCAACCCATACTTGCCGGAATTTGACAAGTACTTTTTTCAACGGCGTAAATGGAGAGAGGATTTAGCTAAAGAAAGTAAACAAAATACTACTTTTATTGAAATGGAAACGAATATTAACAGCCGGGTTTCCCTTCGCCGGGCAAACCTTATAAGTGCCTGAGCCGTATGCCGGAAAACTGGCACGTACAGTTCTTAGGGGGCGTAAGCTACCCGGTTGCTTCATTTGAGAAAGTGAAATATATAACTTAATTTGAGAATTTATTAAAATATTACTATGAAATTGATTTTAGCTTCAATACTTACAAGTCTATTGCTAATATATCTCTTTGCGAGTTTTGCGCAAGAAGATAAACCATTAATAAGCCCCGAAACAGAAGAGTGTTTAGGATGTCATACAGAATTACATCCAGGATTGGTGAAGGCTTGGGAAAATGGAAGACATTCACACGTATCGCCAAAAGAAGCATTAGCAATAGATAAACTATCGAGAAGAATTTCAACAGAAATTATTGACAATAAACTTATGAATACAGTGGTTGGTTGTTATGAATGTCACTCCTTAAACACCGATAAGCATGCTGATTCATTTGAGCACAACGGATATATAATAAATATTGTGGTTAGCCCAAACGATTGCGCTGTGTGTCATAAAACCGAGGTTGAAGAATATGCCGAAAATATAATGTCACAAGCTTACTCTATTCTAATGGATAATGCTGTTTATACAGATTTGAAGAAAACTATAACCGGACATTATGGAATGACAAAAGAAGGTTTTAGCTTAAGCGATGATAATTCTTTAACTGATAAAGATGCATGTTTGTATTGCCACGGAACTAAAGTAATTGTTGATGGCACTATTACCAAAGAAACCGATTTTGGTGAGCTTACCTTTCCTAAACTTATTGGCTGGCCTAATCAAGGAGTAGGAAGAATAAATCCTGATGGAAGCAAAGGCTCTTGCACCTCTTGTCACCCACGTCATGATTTTTCAATAGAGACAGCTCGTAAACCAGCTACATGTGCTGAGTGCCATAAAGGACCAGATGTTCCAGCATACAAAGTTTATGAGGTCAGCAAGCATGGGAATATCTATAATTCTATTGGCGATAAATTCGATTTTGATGCTGTGCCATGGGAGATTGGAGAAAATTTTACTACTCCCACATGTGCAACTTGTCATGCAAGCCTAATTGTTGATCATAACAATACAGTAATAGCAGAACGCACTCATAAATTTAACGACCGTCTGGCATGGAGAATATTTGGTGCACCTTATGCTCATCCACATCCTATTTCTGCCGACTTAACTATTATTAAGAACTCTGCAGGGCTGCCACTGGCAACAGAATTAAATTCTGATCCTGTTAAAGAATTCTTAATTGATGAGAACGAAATGGCAATTAGAAATGACAGAATGCAGAATATTTGCAAAGCTTGTCATAGTACATCGTGGGTAGAAGGTCATTTTGCACAACTTGAAAATACAATAATAGAAACTAATGCAATGACTGTAGTAGGAACAAACATTCTTACTCAAGCTTGGGCAAAAGGATATGCGCAAGGATTACCGCAAAAAGCTAATATTTTTGATGAAGGCATAGAACGTGACTGGACATCAATGTGGTTATTTTATGCAAACTCAACACGTTTTTCATCAGCCATGGGTGGTGGTGGCGACTATGGAGTATTTGCAAATGGCAGATATCAAATGTCAGAAATGCTTATTAAGATGCATGACTGGATGAAATTGCAAGACCAAATAAATAAAAAGGAAAGCACAATTGAGTAGCCAGTCCTGCCAGTAAGAACTGACAGGATGAGGCTCTCCCACCACAGTACGCAAACGATCACGGGATGGTTTTACGAGTTACATTTGATCCTGTCTTTCAACCGCTTAAGGCTCTTTTGATTTGTTCTACACGATCATCGTTGGCAAAATATGAGGGCTGGTAGGAATCCGAAACTGAGCGTTTAGAACTGTTGACTGTTGGTTCGCTGGCCTATTTTGGACTACATGAAATCAGGATTGTTGCAAGACAGATATTTAGGAAGAGGCAGACTGAGGTTTTCATTTGTTGTGGGCTTTGGGTTACCCTAAAATTAAAACAAATTGGGGAGCGTACGAAATTACGGAAATTGCAGTCTGCGATTATAACTCTAAGACTTTTGTCTTCAGTCTTTGCCCTTTGCCTTCTGTTTTCGTTTTCTTTTTGGTTTCGGTTCAGGAAGTTCTTTCACCGTAATCCTTACCAATTCGCTAATCCAATCTCTGTCTTCTAATTTATCTTCAATAAGAAAGCTCAATCTGGCTCCCGGATAAGGGGGCGCTTCAACAGGGTCTTTGATGAAGGCTCGACCAGCTTCAGTAGGCTTGATAAAGAGCTTATTATCGCACACAAGAGCAAATACTTTGCTATCTGAATATACCACATACTCACCAAACATCATTCTGTAAGAAATAAGACCGGCATTTTCAATCTGATCTACGATAAAGTCGAGGAAGTTTTTGTCTGAAGCCATTGCCCTGCAATTTAGCAAAAGTTACCGAGATCAATGTATCATGAACCGAGCATGACAAAAGGAAATAATTTTATCACACACAAGGATGATTATTTTTGTTATGTGAGCTACATTCGACAAATAGAATTAAATATAAACGGATGAAAGCTTCAATTAAAATCATTGCGCCTATATTGCTGTTCATATTGATTATGTGGAAGCTGTTGCTGGATCTACGCTAAGTGTAATGCTTGACAGTACCCAATATTGAAGCTGCCAACACCATTCTGAAACCAGAATTTCGTGAAGGTTGGAGCTTGTAAAGCGAGATAAGATATTGCCATTGGCTAATTGCCCAATTGGCTAATTAATTCATAAACTTCACCCTCGATGGTAGCAAATTCAACACTACCATCTTTATGTTTTTTGATTTTAACTCGTTTTCCGTTAGAAGTAACCTTGACCTTGCCCTTTGCATTTATCATGCAAACCTGTCCCTTTATATACCCTTTAAATACTCTGTGAGCACGTTCGCCATCATATACTGGTTCCTGAGAATGAGTTGGAGAAACTGGCAACACAATGCATGGTATTGCCTGATTACAAGAATAATCCAAGAGTTGCATCCGAAGAGGAGATGTTGGAGCTGGTAAGAAAATTGTATTAAGATAAGTTTACTTTTAACTCACGAAAGACGAATGACGAATGACGAAAGACGAATCATCACTAACTACTTTTCGTCCAAAGATCTTCCATTTCCTCTAAGGTTTTCCCTTTAGTTTCAGGAATCATTTTCCAAACGAAAATGGCAGACAGGGTGCTCATAGTACCATAGAATAAGTAGGTTAGTCCGCCACTAAATTCCATCATTGCAGGGTAAGAAGATGATATGAAATAATTAGATATCCATTGAGCAGCTACTGCTAAAGCAATAGCCCTGCCTCTTATTTTATTCGGGAATATTTCACCTATTAATACCCAACATATTGGTCCCCATGACATCATAAATGAAGCGGTATAAATGATAATGAACACCAGGGTTGCAGTACCTATGACATTGAAGAACGACAGCATGCTGATGGATATCATCCCAATCGCCATACCAGCTGAACCGATGATAAGTAAAGGTTTTCTTCCCCATTTATCAACGGTAAGAATAGCAATAACAGTGAACACTACATTGACAAGTCCCATAACGACGGTTTGCATCATGGAAGCATCTTTTGCAGCACCCATACTTTCGAAAATTCTGGGAGCATAATAAAGCGCCACATTTATTCCTACAAATTGCTGGAATACTAAAAGCAAGACTCCAATAATCAGTACAGTTTTTCCATACGATAATAGTTTGGCTGACGATCTTGTAATGCTTGTTTGAATTGCAGTAATAATCTCCTGAGCTTTAACAGCACCATTGATTTTGGTTAAGATATCTAAAGCCCTCTCTGTTTTATTGTTGATAGCCAGATAACGCGGAGATTCTGGCACGAAGAACAGTAATGTACCAAATATTACTGCAGGAATTGCTTCTGAAAAGAACATGTACCTCCAACCGACTTCGTTTATCCATTCTATTGATCTTCCTTCTGCGATACCCCAGTTCACAAAATACACTACCAGCATACCGAAGATAATAGCAAATTGGTTGAAGGAAATTAAACGTCCCCGAATATTCTCAGGAGCAATTTCGCTAATATACATCGGACAAATAGCCGATGCCAGACCAACACCAATACCGCCTACTATACGGTAGAAATTGAACATATAAAGTAAACTCATTGAAGGTTCGCCTTTAGTAAAGAAAAGAAACTCAGGATTTCCTGAACCTAAAGCAGAAAGAAAAAATAAGCCTGCTGCCATGATCAGGGAGTTCCTTCTTCCGAATTTCAATGCAAACAGTCCGGAGATAGCACCTCCGATAATACATCCGATAAGTGCACTTGACACAGTAGCTCCATGAGCTAATGAACCCAAATCCAAACCATTTATCAAATATGCCTGAATTGATTTCTCGGCACCTGAAATAACCGCAGTATCATATCCAAAAAGTAATCCCCCCAGAGTGGCAACAATTGTAATAACATAAATGTATGAGGAGTTCTTTTTTTTGCTCATAGAGATATTTATTTTTGCTTAGTGCAGCACCGAAGATATAAAAGTTTGCTATGTTTATCCCATGAGATATTTCAATTTGGTATGCAGTTTATGTTTTCCTCTTTTAATTAGCTGCTCGATTTCCCCCAACACCAGCAGCCAGGAAGAAAACTCCCCTGACAATGTCTTCCAATCCAGATTCACAGCAGATCAGCTGAACGACGCTCCTGTCAAACTCATCCCCTTCCCTCAAGAGGTGACCTGGAAGAAAAAGAAGTCAAAAATTCCCAGCCTGAGAATCGAGAATCCTCAGATGGTTAATGAGAATCTTACAGAAGCTATTATAGATATTGTCAGTAAGCACGCAATACAACTTTCTCCAAGGGGAGTGGTAACATTGAGCTATCAGAAGAATCCTGACATCCCTGAAGAAGGTTATCATCTGAATATTAGCAAAGATCAGGTTTACATTGAATCGTCAAGCGAATCAGGGGCTTTTTATGCGCTGCAAACTTTTCACCAGCTGATTGAAGAAAAGAATGGAAGGGTGTACATGCAAAATTGCGAAATCAATGATTATCCAAGGTTTTCGGTGAGGGGATTTATGTTTGATGTTGGAAGGAATTTCCTTGATATGGCTTCATTGAAGAAGCAGCTCGATATCATGGCCAAATACAAATTGAACATATTTCACTGGCATCTGACTGACCGACCAGCATGGCGAATCGAGAGTCATCTTTATCCAGAGTTGACAGCTGCCGAGAATCATCGGCCGACAAGGGATCCTGGCAAGTATTACACATATGACGATATCCGCGAGTTGATAGAATATGCCAAACAAAGAAGTATCCAAATCATTCCTGAGATCGATATGCCCGGACACAGTGATTCATTTGTCACCTCAATGGGAGTAAAAATGGGATCTCCTGAAGGGATGATTATTTTGGAAAATATACTGAATGAGTTCTTTGCAGAGATTCCGCTTGAATATTGTCCGATTATCCATCTGGGATCAGATGAAGTGCGTATCCCAAATCCGGATGAATTCATTGCAAAAATGGTGGGAATATGCAGAGCACATGATCGTAAGGTGATGATATGGAATCCCGGATTAAAGGCAGACCAGTATGTTATCAGACAGACCTGGAAGGCTAAGCACATTGAACCTGAAGGATATACAGAGGTTGACTCATGGAGCATATACACGAACAACGGAGAACCTTTGACCCACATTTCCAGATTATTTTTCAAACCTATTGGTTACCAGTCTGAGAACAAAGTCATTGGTAGTATTCAATGTTTATGGCCTGATGTAAATCTTGATGATGTAAACGAGCAATTTTCCACCAATCCCTACTATCCGGCATTAATAACATTTGCCTGGGCATGCTGGACGGCCGACATAGAACAACCTTACCATTCTTATCTGACTTTATTGCCAGCAGAAGGCAGTCAGGCAGCCAACTATTTTGAAGCTTTTGAACAATATCTACTTGATCATAAATCCAGGTATTTTGATAACGAACCTTTCCCCTATTACTATCAGTCTGACACAAAGTGGAAAGTAGCTTTGGGGAATCCCGAAACAAAAGATGCTGATCTTGCATGGCTGGAAGCCCGCGGCAACACGCTAATATTCAGAGATCGGCATAAACTGGGTGGATATTTTCCGGATGCCAAACCCGGACAATATGCCATTGCAGAAACTCAAATTTACAGCGAATCTGATCAAACAGTTGAAGCGCTAATTGGCTTTGAAACCCCACTAAGAGCCAACAGGGTTTATTCAGGAATTCCTAAAAATGGCAGTTGGGATGCAAATGGAGGAAAAATCTGGATAAACGGGGAAGAATTAAAAGGACCAGAATGGGAGAATCCAGGCTGGAAACCATCTAGAAAATCTGGCTGGGGAAACAAATCAGATCAAGAGACTCCATGGACAAAAGAAGAACTGTACTGGACAAGAAAACCTGAACTAATTAAGCTAAAAAAGGGTCAAAACACAATACGCTTCAAGGCACCATACGCGTACGGGAATCAAAACTGGATGGTTACTTTTATTCCGCTCAGGGAGCGGGAGAGGAAATAAAAAATAGGAAATAGAAATTAAGGCTAAGAAATAAAATTAAGCACATTTTTGAAACGCTTCGACTCCGCTCAGCGACCGGAACTTTGAATCCCTGAATCCCCAGATCCCCGATCTCCCTTAGAACTTCACCAATAGAAACAAAGTTGGCGTAAAAGGAACAGCTTCGGCCAGTATATTCACTGACTTATTACCACTGCCCGGTATATCTGGTATTTTAACAAAATTCTGCAGTTTAATATTCTCAGTATTCAGCACATTGAGGATAGATAATCCCATGTTAAGATCGAGCTTCTTAAGTGATAATCGATACACTCCCGAAATATCCCATCTTGAATACGGGAGATTAGTAGTCTCCCGTTGAAATTGTTGGATACTCCTGTCGAGAAATCCCGATCCATATACATAGTTGGAAGAAATATAGAAAGGGTGAAAATTAAGAAGAACAGCCAGCTTGACTTCATGTCGCTGATCCTGAGGAGCCCTACGATACACAAGATTTTGAAAATATGAGAAGCGCTCCATGGTCTGACTCAGAGTATAGGTAAGCCATGCAGTGTGCTTTTTATACTTGGTTTCAAATAATAAATCCACACCACTGGAAAACCCGTCACCCGTATACACATCTCTGTCAATTCGGTTAGGCCGGTAAATATAGCGGGTTAAGCCATCTAATTTTTTGTAATACCCTTCTATTCCAAGGCTAAAAATCGATCCCTGGTAATTGAAGCCGGCGCTGAAATGCTGTGCTGTTTGGAGAGGTACATCTTCTTCATTGCTCAGATTCCAGAAATATCGATAGTTTCCGGCCTCATCAAGCACTGAGCTCTGAACAACATATTGATCGTATTTACCCAATGCGGCCTTAAGCCAAAGGTTAGGGAATAACTCATAATTCATAGACAACCTTGGCTGGATCAGAGCTTTTCCAAGATATAATGGAGCATCAATTCTTAGCCCTGCAAGCAGATTCAATCCATTTTTAAAAGAAATTCGGTCTTGCACAAATCCCTCCATTGCCAGGGCACTATTTTCCTCGGTAAAAAGGCGCTGACCAATAGTATCCTCGGTGAGTGTGATATTATACCTCTGAATCCCCCCACCCATTTCGAGTGTATGACTCTGATTAATTAGCATCTGATGATCTACCCTGGCCTTGATTTTGGAAATACCGTTCTGAATATCCTCATACCTCCACATTACACTATGCATCGAACGAGTAACAAAATTGGTTTGATTGCGTAGATGATGTGATAAGTCAGAGTAACTTAGTGTAATATCTGTTGTATTCCCATTGTCCCAAACTTTTCCATAAAAAAGGGAGCTTCCGGTTTGTGAATTGGTTTCATTAGCAAGATTATCAACGTTCTGATAAGCAGTATTAAAATTAATCAGGTAATTGAACCGGTCTGTACCACGCAAAAAATCCAGATAATAACTATCACCTGATTTTGTCACTCCGGCAAATTTGGCGGTAAAATCTCTGAACATATAATACGGAGTAACCGATAAATCTACCAGATCACTTCTATGCATGCGATCAGAAGTCGCAAAATTCAAAGTATCATTCTTATACAGATTATAATAAGTCTGCCTGAAAGCCAGGCTGAGAGCAGATCTTGAAGTCACCGGCACTGAAAGCTTTGAATTCAGTGTCTGATTGGTAGCCGATAATATCAATTCTGGTTTATTCTGATTACCACTTGTACCGGTGATATCCACAATTCCACCCGCTTTTCCACCATAATTAGCCGGGTAAGCACCTTTAAGCAATTTCACATCCTTGACCATATAAGGATTTACGACCCCGATGTTATCGTTGAAGTTTTTTAATCCAAATAAAGTAAAACCATCAAACAGTACTGCTGTTTGTCCGCTATAACTCCCCCAGATAATTAAATCATTGGACTGCTCGCCAGCCGCCAGCACACCTGGTTGAAGACGCAATAAGTTATACAGCGCATTGTCGGCAAATCCAGGTAAATAACTACCAATCTGATGATTGAGACGCATCTCTCCGGAATTCAAATTACTCATAGTAGATAACTTCAGAGGTCTGTCTGTAACCACGATTTCTTTGATCCCAACCACTGAGGGTTGCATTGAGAGCTCATGCTCTCCACCTCTGGTCAGTAGAGTATCAAGAAGGTAGTATCCCAGGTAGGAAGCTTGAATGCGATACACAGAATCTCTCATAGCTGAAAAAGCAAACCGGCCTTGCCCGTCGGCAATTAACCCCATGTTATTCAGTGTTATATGACTATATGGAAGCGTTTCTCCGCTGAGTGCATCTTTTATCGCCCCCTTTACAATTGTATTCCTGACCGGAGGACTTGCTTTCAACTCTGTTTTAGGATAAATTAAATAAACCCCATCTGTTTTCTCAAGAATTAGTGGTAAATCTTGTATCAGGAAAGCAACTGCCTTATCTGCACTGGAAAAGTCTTTGGCAACCGTGATCTGGTATTCGGATAATAGCTCGTGGTCAAATGAGAATCTAAGATCGTGCAAATCCCTTAATTGCACAAGCACATCATTCAGAGGCTCATTATTAAACCTGAGACTGATTGTTTGTGCATCAATAGATAAACTGCCGGATAGAAAAACGAATAAAATACTTATTCTAGTTTTGCTTAGCAGTGTTTTCAAATATTTTATATTCACCTTCGGAAATTTTCTCAAAGGTAATTTTAAAGGGTTTGCACACCAAATTCAGTGTTGTAGTAAGATCCCGATTGGCATTTATCCCACCTGTATAGAAATGGTTCAGCTTATCGGGATAATTTACAATCACATCATATTGTCTTTGTATTTCATCTAAAACATCTTTCAGTGGAGTTCCTGTAAACTCAAAAATCATGTTTTTCCATGGCATGGGGTCTGGTAATGCTTCTTGGGAACTCAACTCGAGATTTCCATCGGATTCCAGTCGGGCTATCTGATTCGGACTCAAAACAGCTGATGTTTCTGAATTGAAAGCAAATACCTGAACTTTCCCTGTATGACAGGTCACCTGATAATCATTGTCGCGTGAGTAAATAGTAAAACTGGTTCCAAGAACCTGAGTTGCTGCCAGGTCTGACTCCACACTAAACTTCGTCCCTTTCTGAACAATAAAATAACCTTCCCCCTCGAAGCTAAGACTTCGTTCAAACCTCCACCAAAAAGGATGGTAACTTAAACTTGATCCGCTATTCAACTCAATAACTGAACCGTCTGGCAACTGGTGGGTCAGGTGCTCACCGTAAGCACTTTCAAGCTGACGCTCAAAGAATCTCAAAAACAAACCGGTACTTATCAGAAGAATCAAAATGGCCGCAACTGCTCTGATCCAATTCCGACTGGCAATATGAACCACTTTTGCCTCCCTGGCACTAACGAGGGGCTCCAGTTCCTGCCAGACATCCTCCTGGCTTTTTTTCCACGGGATGGAGAAACCCTTCAATTGGTTCATGACTTTCATATCGTGTAAATTTTTCTCCATAGTATCCTCATTTCATTATAACAGTGCTTTTCGTAAGGAGGCCAAAGCCAGGCTCATTCTTTTTTCTACAGCTTTTACGCTGATTCCCAGCTGCTGAGACATTTCCAGATAGCTCAGTTCTTCCACTCTTGAGAGTAAAAAAACTGTTCGTTGTTTATCTGATAAGGTCTGCAAAGCATTTTCATATTTTTCTTTCAATTCTTCATATTCCAGTTGGTCAGCAGGGGTAATGTCCTCATTTTTCACGACCATCGATTTCCTGTAATTTAAAGCTGACTTATCTTTTCTGATCCGACTGATAAGGATATTGGAGGATATCTTAAACAATAACGCGATTTCCTTCCCACTATCCGGACTCAGTTGCTTCTCCCAAATTTTCAGAAAAGTCTCCTGTCCCACATCGGTAGCCAATTCAGTATCCCCACATCGGTAATAAATGAACCTCCTGACCGATTCAAAATGCGTATCAAATAATATCCTGAACTCTTTTTGCGTCAATGTATTCTTTGTGATTAAAAGTTAAAGATACAGATCAATTATATAACGCACGAAAGCAGGTTTACCCTACCGTGGGGGAGAGGAAATAGGAAATAGAAAATAGGACTTAAGGCTAAGGAATAAGATTAAGGATAATATTTGAGATTGTACGGGCAGACCAATGTGTCTGCCCCTGAAAAAAACCAAAAACCATGAAATCTCTATCCCTAGTTCTATCTACCTTTTCCGCGGAAGCCTCTCATTCCTCTTCCCCTTAAACTTAAATCAATAATTTCGCTTACTCCATCTGTGGTTACTGTGGCCCATTGGTCACATTCACCATCACCAAAATCGATAATAACTTCACTTCCGTCTTTGTTCAGTTCAATCACACCACTTTTAATATAGAGGCAGCTACGGTCAAACAGGAGAGCGGTGGTTATATCACGTGTATATTCGGCCCCTTCAGAGGTCACTACTGTTCCAGAACCGGTTCTCATAAACATATCGTCTTCTCTGTCTTCTGTTCCAAATCCACTCAACCATTCGCTTGCGGCGGTGGAATTTCGTGCTGAAGTACTACCATCTTCATAAGTGATGGTTTGCTCCACAGATGATTCAATCACCCAATTCCCATCAGCATTCTGACCTGTATTGGTCTTTATCTTGCTCATTTCAATCTGGCGGTCGCCCATCGTCACATCCTCATATTTAACCTCATGAATAGCACCCTCATTAAGAATATCATCACTCATAGTAATTATAATCTTACCTGTTCTGACCAGGCCGTGTCTGCCTTCGCAGCCATCACCATAATCAATGATGATTTCTTTTGGATAATCATCTCCTGATGAGCTTACGGTTAAACAATCTGAATCGAATCTATGGTTCATCATTCTAAATCTGAAGTTTGATGAATTACAGCCAAAGGTGACAGGCATTACATCTTCGTCTCCGATTTCCCCGGATTTCAAACTGACAATTTCATCATCGACTATGGTAACTAAATCGATATCTCCAGATTCAATATTCTGGTTAAGGTTATCGCAGCTAAACATAAGACCGACAATCATCAGACTTAAAAGAATTGTGATTTTGCTTTTCATATGACCAAATTTTTAATTAAATATTTTGCTTTTGATCATAAAACGCTACCGTAGCCCTTCACCCTACCTTTGCTTAGAATTCTTTTTTTTGAATTCACTTTCGTGTGCGCACACGGATTCAAGATTTAACTTATTTTTGCACTATGGCATTGGAAAAAAATCTACGGTGGTTTGGTCCGGATGATCCGGTTACCCTTTCTGAAATTCGTCAAACAGGTGTTCAGGGTATTGTCACTGCCCTTCACCACATACCCAATGGGAGGGTTTGGGAAAAATCAGAAATCCAACACCGGAAAGCGATAATTGAGCAGCACGGATTGTATTGGCATGTGGTAGAGAGCTTGCCAGTAACGAATGAGATCAAGGCAGCCACGTCTGACAGAGACATAGTTATTGAGAACTATATTCAATCCATGCGCAACCTGGCTGAGTGTGGGATTGATACTATCTGCTACAATTTCATGCCTGTACTCGACTGGGCAAGAACCGACCTAAACTTCAGAACGGAATCAGGAAGTGAATCCATGCTTTTCGATTATCCCACTTTTGCAGCATTTGACATTTATATTCTAGGCAGACCGAAAGCTGAAAAGGATTATCCTGCCTCGATAGTTAAGCTAGCGGAGGATGTTTTCAAAAATATGGATAAAGAAGAGGCTGAAAAGCTGGCTTATAATATCATTGTAGTTACTCAGGGATTTATTGACGGAGGGATTGGAGACAATTACACAGATTACAAGACCAGGTTTCTTGAATATATCCAGTCATACAGTCATATCGACAAACAGGATTTAAGAAATAATCTGGGATATTTTCTGGACAAAGTAATCCCGGTTGCAGACGAAACAGGAATTAACATGGCGATCCATGCTGATGATCCTGCATTTCCATTGCTGGGTTTACCAAGAATTGTTAGTACTTCTGAAGATATGGACTGGATATTTAACCGACAAAAATCGATTAGAAACGGACTAACCTTCTGCAGCGGATCTTTCTCAACCAACAGAGATAATAATCTGGTAAGAATGGTGAATCAGCTTGCCGATAGAATTCACTTTGCACATTTAAGAAACACTCAATTCCTTGATAATAAAAGCTTCTATGAATCAGGACACTTAGAGGGCAGCATAGATATGTACTCTATACTAAAGACTCTGGTGAATGAACAAAAAAAACGAATCAATTCAGGCAGAAGAGACCATCTGTTACCCATTCGCCCTGATCACGGAATTAAAATTCTGGATGATTTCAACCGCAGGGCGCATCCCGGGTATCCGCTCATAGGTCGGATGAAGGGGTTGGCGGAGCTTTCGGGGTTGGAAGCTGGGGTGACGCGGGAGTGACGCAAATTCGTGACGCCGATCGTGACGCCGAATAACTGAGTCCCTGAGTCACCGAGTCACCGAGTCACCGAGTCACTGAATCCCCTCGTAAAACGGATTCCTCTCTGGCAACCTCGCATCTACTTTCTTTTGCCAGTTGTGCAAAGCCTCAAGGAGCTCGTCTCTTTTATCAGGTAGGCTCTCACTCAGATTGTTTTGCTCACCAATATCTTTTGACAGATCATATAATTCCGTCCGTCCGTCTTCAAAGAATTCAATTAATTTATAATTTCCCTGCCGGATTGCAGCGCCGGGCGTTCCTCCCTGATTCCCATAATGCGGATAATGCCAAAATATTGGCGGGGATTTCACGCCGGATTGCTCGGGGACCGATTGGCGAATCGGCCCGTACTCCAATATATTAACCATGCTGATGCCATCCACATGTTGATCTGGTTTCAGCGGTAATCCTGCCATTTCTAATATTGTTGGATAGAAATTTGTGCTGATTACCGGAACATTACATATGCTTCCGGGTTTTGTATGTCCTGGCCATATTATTAGCATTGGTTCACGAATTCCTCCTTCATATAACCAACCTTTACCGGCTCTGAGCGGTAAATTGCTCGTTGGGTGACCTTCAGAGGTAGAAAGACCTCCGTTATCTGACATCATAAAGATTGCTGTGGTCTTATCCAATCCCGTCTCCTTCAAGTGATTAAGAACCTTTCCAACAGCCAGATCCATTGCCTCAACCATACCAGCATACACCGGATGGTTTTGCACTTGTCTGACCTTCCTCGGAGGTTCATCTCCCCAGGTATTAGAAGGATGGCTCAGGGCTTTATCCTCATATTTTGCTTTTAGATCATCGCGGGTCATTAGAGGAGTGTGGACGGAATAAAAACTCAGGTAAATCAGGAATGGCTCGTCAGCGTGGTCATCTATGAAATTGACAGCATCTGTAGCCAGACGGTCAGGCAGATGCTCGCCTTCAGGACCATCGGTCAAACGCGGATTACCGTATGGTGAAAAATACTTCTTGCCCCCATAAGGTCCTCCTCTTTCAATCCCTCCGGCATTTACATCAAATCCCTGATCTTCTGGCCAGAATCCCTCCGGACCTAAATGCCACTTTCCAGCAAAGAATGTTGCATAACCAGCTTCTTTCAATGCCTCCGCCAGAGTAAGCTCCTCAAGTGCCATTTGTGGCTCATAGCTGGCTGGCAGCAATGGTAAGCCATGATATCGCCGGGGTTTCCGCTCCAAAACAGCCTCGGGTTGAATGGCCCCAAAATAATCGGTTGTATTAATACGGGCCGGATATTTGCCTGTCATTATTGAAGCTCTGGTAGGACTACAAACAGGACAAGCAGCATAGCCATCAGTAAATACGACGCCTTCTGCAGCCAGTTGATCCAGGTTGGGTGTCTCGTAAAAAGTTTCCGGATTATTGAATCCAACATCCATGTATCCAAGATCATCGACCAAAAAGAAGACGAAATTGGGTTGGTAGTCTTTTGAGCACCCTATCAGAAGGAGAATTGCCAGAAACACGATCGTACTTGATATTTTCATTTTTATGTTCAGTTAATTCAGGTTAATTCGGGTTAATTCAGGGGATTCAGAGACAGTGCAAGCAGCGTCACGTTTGCGTCACTCTTGCGTCACTCTGGCGTCACTCCCCAATCATTTCAAAGTTCTTCTTCAGATGAAGCTTCAATTTGTAAATATCGTCATTATAGTCAAAATCATCAATCCGATTAAGCTTCTCGTAGGGATCAAGATGATGATCATATAACTCCGTAACAGCAGAGTTATATGATCATCATC
>JAYEFL010000105.1:0-15071 GCA_034658635.1 Bacteroidota bacterium
GTTCATTAGCAAGCAGTTAAGACGTTACAATTTATTTACAAATGACAACGCCATGGAAATATTTCAGGAAACCATGACTGATTTCTACATGAAGCCTGAAATGCCGGCAAACGTGGATCCATTACCTTACCTGACAGGTTTTGCAAAAGTTGCTATATCGAGAATGCTTGAAGCAAATGAGAAAAGGGCAAAGTCGGATCTGCAATTGAGAAATCAGGATGAAAATATTATTGAACCTCGATATACAGATACAAAGGAATTGGCAATCGTTGCGAAATCACTAAAAGAGTTGATCAATAAATTACCTCCCTCTTTTAAAAGAATCTTGGAAGAAGTGATCTACACAGACAAGAACCGTGAAGATCTCTGTAAAGAATTAAATCTCAAATCGATGGATGTATTCAATTCAATATTATCTCAAAGCAGAAGAAGGCTTCTGGAGGTAATCGATAAATCATCCAATTATAGTGTACTGAAAGAGAATATAGAAAGACTAATTAAGCGTAATGGAAAACGAAAGTAATAGACAAGAAGCTTTAAATAAGCTACTTGACGTCATTTCACATGAAGAAAAGAAGAAGCTAAGAACCGATAAATACAGGTTAATGGGCGAGAGAGCTCGTAAACGAACCCGTAAGCTAAGACTATATTATGCATCAGGAATCACTGCTGCTGCATGCCTCATTGGTGTATTTTTTATCCTCCTACCCGGAGAGAGCATAAACCACAATGAATTGTATGACACGTATTATGACACACACAATTATTATACTGAATATCGGGAAGACGGAGTAGAAATGGATAACTATCTTAAATCTATTCACTTATACCAGAAGGGACGCACGGCAGAGGCTCTGGCATTAATTCATCCCATATTCTTGGAAAGCCCGCTTAATCCAAACTACCTACTTTTACAAAGTCTGATATGGATGGAGTTGCGAGAATATGAAAAAGCTCAACAAGGACTTCAGTCAGCTATCAAGTTTGGTGGTTCTTATGAGGCAACAGGATTATGGTACCTGGGACTGAACCACCTTGCCCTGGGAGACATACAATCTGCAGAAGAGGTTTTCAGAAGAATAGGATCAATGGAGGCGCCTGGTCTATCCAAAAAGAGCAAGAAGATTCACAGGAAATTGCAGTAATCGTTTGATCCATGAAATTACCTTCTACATCTTTTGTGGAAGCAAAATAATAAATAAGCTGCCAGGAGTCCTGCTCCAATGAAGAACAGAAATAAAAAAACACTTCTTGAATTTAGAGTACCTCTGCCCTGAACCATTATTCCGGCCCAATAATGTGGATGATCAGACCCTGGTTGCAATTTTCTAAGAATTTCCGCTTAAGAATCCTCAAGGAGAAATGATTTCACTCAAAGATTTCTTAGGCAAGCATGTGAATATTCATTTCTGGGCTATGTTGCATATTCTTGACCAAAGCAGGAATGGGTGTCCGGAATCGCAAGAATACGCATATGGCGTTGAATATCTCGGAAAGTAGGGATTAAAGCACATGATGATGAAATCCTTCTACTTCTCTATCTCTTCCCAATAATCATTTGGTAAAGCATTTAACAGATTCGTAAAACTATCTAGATAGTCCCACTTTAATCTACAGTTTTCCATCTGCAATTTTCCAGTCTGATCTAAACGTACTCTATATGGTAGGATGGGATCATCCATTACTATTTCAAACACAGCAATCTTTGATTTATCAATTTTCAACGGATTCCATGGTTGAAAGACAAGTAGTATGTTGGATTCAGAAATTGTTATATAAAGAGTATCCGTTCCCAAACCATGGATGCTATTCTGAATAGGATAATCGTAAAACTGAAAAAAATGCAAATATTCAGATTCACCACGTTCTTGATTAAAGGAATACACCTTATACATTTCATGAAATTTAGCATATGCAACTGCTGGACTGAGTTTTTGTGACTGTTGGAATTCAGCAAACTCACTCCAACACTGTCTAATTACATATCCATATTCTTTGTAAGAACTTGCCCAAAGAGATTGTAAGAAGTGACGCTTTGTTCCTACATATTCTCGATGTCTATTGTTTTTCCACCCGTTTTTTTGAATCCAGCTATTATTCAATCTATCAATATAGATTGCTGATCCGGAAAAGGAAAATGTCACTTGATCAACTGTATCATCTGGAAGTAATCTACCCTTCTCAATCCAAAAATAGTTTAAATAGTATATTATCCTGTAACCCAGGTAATTATTCATTATTTCCAGAGGCTCTTTCGCAGATCCTATGAGCCTATCTCCGTCTATATAAAATGACAGACACTCCGGATTTATCACTTTACATGATCGTCCATATTCATCGCTTAAAACATATTGTTGAAATAGATTAAAGCCTATCTTCCAATTTGTAGATACAGCTGTCTTAACCACCTCAGAAATAATATATTGATCAGTATCTAATACAATATTTTTTTCTATTCTCTTTTCACTTCCAATATGGATCTTTTTACTAATTGGCTTGTAACTAAGGTGCTTAAATTCAAGTTCATAGTCAGATTCTTTAGGCACTTTGATCCTATAATGCCCATTTTTGTCTGAAGTTGTCCAAATCGATGTAAACGGTATATATACTGCACAATCAGCTATTGCCATTCCTGATGTATCAACAATAACTCCGTGCACTTCAGCCTGTTTTTCTTGAGACTTCAAAGTAGAAAGTCCAACAATAACAAATACAACACACAGTAGAAGTTTCTTCATCGAATCAAATTTTCATCTGGAACAGGCTGTTATAAAAAGGATAAATCTTCACTTGATAAGTAAAAAAAATCTTGTTATTAGAAACAGAGAGTTTTTCAATATTGGGAAAATCAGGGATATCAATTTCTCTCAAAACTTTGCCGTTTTGAGGATCAATTTCTTTTAAAACAGGATGTTTCCCAAGTGGATGAAATAAAGCAAATATCCTATCTGAATATCTGTCATGTAGTACTTTCTGCTTAAACTCACTACTATTAAGATCTGTTGCCTCAAAAATCGACAAGAAAAATCTATAGGTTTCCAGATGGAAAGTAATCGGTATAAACCTCTTAGAAACACCGAGTGAATCAAATACTTCAATATGATTTTTAAAAAAATCAAATATTAAGATCTCATCATTTATTACCACAATAGGAGCACTAACACCCTTAAATATGTCTTTTATCCTATCTCTTGGTGCAGCATCTACATATCTACCCTTATCATACTGACCTTTGGATGTGCCTCTTTCATCATAAACAGTTTTTACAACTTGAGGACGATAAGCATCAGAACCGGTTCTTGTTGTAATATTTATAGCTTCTGTTGACTTTTGATAAAAGACACTATTACCAAGTTTAGCTCTAACTGGTAACAGGTATTTCAGAAATTGCGAAAATGAAGTTGAATAAGTAAAGGAAAGTGAATCATTCAAGACCTCTATCTGCCTTACGGCACTCTTTGTAAGCAGATGATTGTTCCCAAAATAGTCTTCAAACAAGAATAATGTCTCAGACATGCAATTTTCAGGTATTTTGATTTGCTTTCCAGCACTTTTAACAAGTAGCATAGAGATTGGTTCTCCCTTGCTATCTGTCAAATACAACCGGATATCTTTCCAATTCTTATAGGGTGAGGCTACTAGTAATATTTGTGATTCAAGTGCTAAATAGTCAATCACATTGAGTGTATCACCAAATCTGATTTTTTTAATTGGATTTGCATTAACAGCAACTTCCCCGATCTTGATAGTTTCCCTGTTTAGAAATATAGTTACATTTCTTATTGACATCTCATCAATAACCAATTGATTGATATCATATCCCAGATGTGAAAAATACAGTAATACCGGAAACTTATTTACTGTAATAGAAAACTCACCTAATGAATCAGTCGTTCCGCCACCCGGTTCTCCAATAATGGAGATATTAACATTTTCAATTGGATTAGATTTCTCAGTCTCAAGAACAATTCCGGAGACTTGGATTCCCTGAGAATAAAGCAAATATGAAGGGAAAGCCAGCAATACGAAAAAAAAAACATATCGAATAGAACGGTTCACTATTTTCCAATCTTGGTGAATTAGTAAAATGTCAATTTCCGAACCCCTTAGCTCACAACAGCAGTTAATAGCTTTATTTAGTACTGGGTCTGGATCTTGCTTTTGCATATACAGGGATACTGGGGAGGTTTAGAAACTGAAAGGATCTTTACCGATGCGAATAAATGGTTTAGTTTGGTACATTACAAGAAGGCAGGTCGCAAGTCCGAATTATCCGACCAAATGTGTGCCAAATACGTGGAGACCAATTAAATATTAATATACACGAGCTGCTTGAGTTCATTTCCAAAATCGGGTTGATGAAGGAAAAAGATACGATTGTTAATGACTTTTAGATGATCGATATGTCGGTAATTATTAATGGGTATTTGCCTAAGTTTCTCACCACTCCCGGGATCAATCTCAACAAGATAAGTGGAATGTATATGTAAGAATTCCAAATAATAACGGTTATTCTCACGATCCTGATGAATTCTTCCAGTCCAGTCTGCATTAAGGTTGACTTTGATAGAAGACTGATAGGAGCACTCTCCATTGAAGTGATAGTAACGAATAAGCTTTTGATCAAAATCAAATAACAGAAGACTATCTCCGACTGAAAATAATGAGGAATTGACTGGTGGATAGTTTGTCGATATTTGGAAAACAGCATTATCCATGTTCTTATTAAGTATCCGGAGTTCTCCACTTTCAATATGCCCCTTTGAGATTATTTGTCTATTGATTTGTGTATGCCGTCTATCTAATCCTTTAACTCTCATCTCTCGCCCGCGGCTGCCCACTCGATGAAGTATCCGTTTGCTCTTGTTTTCTACATTAACCAGGTTGTATTCATGGAACTGGCCATTTTCTGATTGGTACATGGATACCATCCACTTTCCTCGAATAACCTTGATCGGTCGAATATATGCATCAAAATAGTCACGGTCAATTTCGTCATGAAAGAATACTTTATGACCGATTATATCCGCCCTGATAATTTTTTTTGTCTTAACCACAAATATGTCTCCCCTACAATCCCTAAAGATTTCTTGGGCCCCCGGCATAGTTGCTGTGTAAATGGGACTCCCCTTTAAATCAGACAAAAGAATTTCTTTTTTGAGAGGATTGTTGTTTCGATAGATCAGAGCGATGACAATTTCATCCTTAATCTGATAATCTATTATTGCAAAAGGTTCTTTCTTAAATAATTTCAGCACTGTTCCTGGTTGTGTGACTGTAACCTCCTCAAGCTGAAAAAGGTCTTTCTTTAAATCGATAGTAAGTACCTTATCCTTGATTGAGTCATTATAACGATCAAAGCTTTCAATGGCGAGAATCTCCTCCTGATAACCCAAGTGATTGATTTTGAACCAAACAGGAATGAATTCAAAGGAATAATTGAATTCTCCTTTCTCATTTGTGACTACTCCTTTGCCAGACATAAAATCTGCGATTGTAACTCCAGGCATGGGCTCCTTTGTGACAAAATCAGTAACACATCCCTTTATCTCATATTCCCCATTCTGGGGCTTACACTCCCAAGTAAAGAAGATAGCGTAAAAGAAAAGAATAATGGATATTCTATGAATCATATCAGCCAAAGCTATTAAAATTAAGGCTTTTTAATTAAAAAATAATGCCATCCCCTATGATGGAGATGGCATTATGCATAAGACTTAGTTTGGGATTTCGGAGATACAGGATGAACAACTCGTTGGAGTACAAAAAAAAGAACCCATTACACATTGAATGATTGATCCGCAGAAAACCCCGCCAGCATAGCAATCACCTGTTGCATGTTCTTGATAATCCGGCCAATAATCCCAATTTTCTTCAACATAACAAACAGTGCAATCTGTACTACCACCGCCGCCCTCAGCGACGATTACATTACTAGCTATTCCAATAACCAGAAATGCAAATGCAAAAAGAACAATTTTCCTTTTCATTTTTTTAAAAATTTACATTATTACTAGAGATACTTAGCGAAAAAACTTCGCTCTTGCTTTAACAAAATAGGTGCTAGTTAAATCCATACTATTGATTGCAGGTTCAAAACAAAACTTGCACATTAAAGATTTATCTAGTACAAAAAAAAATGGACCTGGATGTCTTTCGTCAATAATGCCAAAATTGGAATATCTTGAGGAGTATAATCGCAAATCCAGTCCTTTTTGTAACAACATTGAATAAATTCCTCGGAGACTATCTGAACTGCTTATTAGAATTAGAGGAAGAGTGGAGTCCCCAGTGAAATTTTTGTAGTATTCAAGCTGTTTTGAAACACAATCAAAACATGATGATTCCGTAACGTAAAGAATAATAACGGGTTTATTATTTACTAGTTCAGATAGCATTATTGTATTGTCATTCTCATCGTACAGTATTACATCTGAAAGGCTTGTTTCTTCGATGTCAAAATAGCTATAGTAAATTTCACTTATAAAGGTGGTATCAATGCTTTCAACTGATGGCTGTGTTACAATTTGATTATCATGCTGATTATTACATGATATAAAGAATTGAAAGCATATAATGATAAAGACACTTCTCATTTTAAATGGGTTTTCATTATTATATGATTGCTTCTTAATGTTACATTCTCAAGTATTTTTTGGAACTGCAGATTTTCAAATTCATCATGAGTTTTAGAGTGATTTCTCAGTTTAATTAGATTTTCGGGGGCTATAACACAAGCAAATATTGAATCATTAACTATATATTTTGGCCAAAATGCCGGGCCTTTGTCAATGTTATTGTCAATACCATAAAAAATATCATCTCGGGGTGGAAGTTCCGTTAATGCTTCAGATTCCTTATCGTATATTACCAATTTCCTTCTAATATCTTCAAGGACTATAAAAAATAGATATCGCCTTGATTCAATAAGTCTAGTGACAATCAGTTTTCCAGATCGCTTCTCATCGTTTAATACTCCAATATTGCTGAAAGCAGATTTACTGACAAAATTGTCACCATAGTCAAGAATCCATTTCGGTATTACTATCTTTTCATTTGTTAGGCAATAGATGGTATCATAGATATACTCCCAATAGTAAATGGAATCATGTAAACAATAAAAGCTTGTATTACAGATCATTGATCTGGGATTGGAACTATTCGTTTGTTTTCTGTTTAAAAATGAATGAGTAGTTTTTCCAAAAGCATCCATAATTCCCAAAGAATACTTGCCGCAAAATTCTGTCAGAGGGAAAGCAATCGCATAGACAAATTCTTCATCAATAGTTGTAAAATGTAAGATTTTCTTGTCCTTTGTAGAAATCGAATTTATAAATATGCCACTTTCAGAATATTTAAGCATCTTGTCTCCAACAGAATACACGAAAATGCTATTGTCTTGTTGGCTTATGCCTACAGTAAAAGCTCTTGGATATTCTCCAGGACCTTTGCCTTTTTTCCCTATTTGTTTTAGAAACTTTCCATTACTTGTAAAAAGAAGTACTTTCTGTAACTTTTGATCAAATACAAGAATTCTATCATTTGTAAATTTGATATCACTTATCTCTCCTAAATAGGACTCAGTTGTTGACTCCAATTCAATATAACTGACACTGTCTGCAAAATCGGACAGCTTATGGTCACATACGGTTCTGTCAATCCCAAAATCAATAACAGGAATAATTCGTTCATTCTCTTTCTTGATCTTACACGATTGAACTAAAAGAAGAACAATTACAAGCATTGAGCAAATAGCAAATCCTTTTTTCATAATTCATTGTTTTCCAAAATCATTATACAATGCAACTTGGAGTAATAATTAGATGTGATAATTTCGTATGTCTTGTAATATAGCCTTTGAGACAACGCGACTATTTCTTTTGTCAGAGATATAATTGGCTATTACCTGGATCAGTTAACAAACCAGAAATCAAAACAACTAGATATCTCCATAAAAGACAATTAATGTATTGACTTCCGGTAAATCCTTTGAAAAAAAGGATAGATTTTCTCTGGATAAATGAAATAAACAGCCCCACCATGAATCCTGATATTGCTCATTGCATTATATCGGGGTAAAACTATTTGAGAACCAGTTTTCCCGGTTATTGGATTCAATGGGAAAAAACGCCAGTTATTATTTTTGTGAAAAACAACATAGGCATGATTACTCAGTGGATCAGTAATAATATCATGGAAGTTTTTAAACAAATTAGTTAAAGTGGGTTTGGATTGATGATGAAAGCTGATTGGAACCGATCTTATCAATTGTTGATTTGGCCCAATTGTAAGCAACTTGTCATTGCTGAGGTCAGTTACATATAAACTGTCTTTGAGTTTGAAAATTGATTCTGACTGAAGCTCTCTAAAGTAGCTGCGTTGCTGATCTAAAATTAATTGTAATGTCCGTGCCCCCAATATGTCTCCCATCTGGCGGAGGCTAGCTGGTAACCAGGAATAATCATCCGGCTCATCTTTGATAATCAGTATAGGCTCTGCTTTTGCCATAGTTGAATCAATGTAGTATACATAACTCTCCTGAAGGTTTGAGTACGACAGAAAATGCACCAATCCTTTTCCTAATGTGCACTGATACCCTTTCATAATTCTAAAATAAACGTCCCGACGCTCACCATACAATAATTCTATTTTTCCTTTCACTTCTACCAATTGAAAGATTGAATCAATAGTTTCAAGATGAACATTCCCAAAAACATCCTTCTTAAATGTAATGGGCAGGCTCACTGGTATCGATGAGATTGTATCTCCTATTAAACCCGCCATGAACAATCGAGTTTTGTTCGGACGATTATCCAACATCCCAATAAACCACATATGCTTTTGATCAAACTCAAAATTGAATACGGAATAGTCAGCTCCATTTGTTAATACTTGAAGGCATTTGCCTGACACCAAAATCTCTGGAATATCCGTTATCACTTTTTCAAGTCTGAAAACAATTTTCCCTTTTGGTTGGTAACTCAATGTAAATGTTTGCACTCCATATGAGATATGTGAAACGGTTAGTTCTAAGGGATACTTCTCAGCGCTAATGGAAAAATTCCCATCCGGATCGGTGACAACCCCATTAGTTGGAGAAATGACAACAGTTGCGGTGGCGATCCCTTCTTTCGTATCGATATCAATCAGTTGACCGGAAATTTCCTGAGACTGGCCAAGAGAAAGATTATAGACAAATACAAAAAGTAGTATAAGAAGAGTGCTTTGTTTATTTATAAACATTCTTAAAATTACCCACAAACAGAAGGTGAAATATAAATTATCGCACTTATTCATTGCTGTGACAAAACTTTAGTGGTTCAGTTTAAATTTAATATGGTCCTATTTTATGAAGCCCCAAAACTATTTCTATTAATTCGATTTATGATGTGTATAGAGAGCCTAATACAGCTTCGCCGATTGAGTCCCATCAGGAATCATGGCATCAAATATAGTTAACAGCTACTAGAATATCCCAACATAAATGTTAGGCATCCCAAGTTTTTCTTTCTAATTCAATTTTCCTTATTAGATCATCCAATGGGATGTCAAAATAGGCACATATCTTAAAATATGTTGCTAAAGTGGGAATGACCTTTCCATCTTCAATCTTCATATCTTATACTTTTGCATCGCTCGACCATACGTATTGGTATAGAAATAGATAAGCCAGCGTTTCCAATTCTGACAACAGCTTTCTTCGATCCATTTAATCCGTGAAGATCTGCCATTTGTCCAATGAAGGGTCCATCAATAATAAGAACTTGATGACCTTCTCTAACCGGAATATCCTGGAATTGATATAAACCTGATTCATTACTTATGCTTTGCAAACCACATACTACCTGTGAAGGTATTGGATCTGGCCTGCTCCCACGTTTAACAATGCTCACATGTGGTTTGCATTGATTAATAATTGGCAGTTCAACACAGCTTATCTCGGCAAAGATGTATTGTGAGAATCTGGGCACCTCAATTCTTTTGATTCGGTCAGTCCATTTCCTGAAAGAATACTCCCAAGGAGTGAAGCACTTAATTCCATTGTCAGTTAAGAAATCAATACATTTCATTTCAGCTTGGTAGCTTGTCTTTAAAGCATACCAGCAATATTTGTGATCAATCATATACTTATATACCATTCCTGATCGATACACCTTAATGGATTTAACCAGCTTTTTTTTATTTTTTTTAATAATAAGTCTCAGAATCTATAATACCGCAATAAACAAGCACTTTGAACCTGAAAAATAATCAGGGAGGTCAGGAGACATACAATCTGCAGAGGAGGTTTTCAGAAGAATTGGATCAATGGAGGCGCCTGTCCTATCCAAAAAGAGTAAGAAGATTCTCAGGAAATTGCGGTAGCCGCCGTTTGATCTATGAAATTACTTTCTACATCTTTTGTGGAAGCAAAATATTAAAAAAGCTGCCAGAAGCCCCGCTCCAATGAATAACAGAAATAAAGAAATACTTTTTGAATCTTGGGTACCTCTGCCCTGAACCATTATTCCGGCCCAATAATGTGGATGATCAGACCCTGGTTGACAATTTTCTAAGAATTCCAGTTTTGATTGTTGCAAAGCTTTTTCTGGTTGATTAAACCCTCCATATCGGTGAAACAAGCCTGCAATATCCGATGCCTGACTATCTGCAGTTATCCAAAATGTTTCCACAAGCTGATCAACACCCGATAACAAAAATGCCATGCCCAGACTCATTGGTCCTTCTCCGGGATTATACCTGCCTAATCCTGTTTCGCATGAATTCAGGTATACTTTTTTTCCCAGGTTATTCATTTGTAGAATATCCAGCCAATTGTAACCCTTGCCCAGTGAAGATTTATACTGATTTTGCAAATCAACAACTGAATGCCCGGTAAAATGTAGAATGTTGCTGGTGGCCTGAAACCCTTCCACAACCACACCATTATACTGCTGACACAGAAATTGCCATTCCTTCTTAGAGCTAGCATTCGGCTTATTGAGATCTGTGATAATAAAACTCAATTCCTTTCTACCCATCTCAGTCTTGTGAGTGACAGTATGAATAGAGCTTAGATATAGTATAGAGTGATTCTTAAGTAAATACGGGAGATTATTGAAATTTGTCGGTTTGTTTTTCTGAATAGCTTGCTCTTCAGCAGACAATAACACTTCAAAGGGGAAGCCTTCCAAATCGCCATCTGTTTGAATGTACAAAACACCTTTCTTTATCCTTCCAATCGGCTCAATCAATCTCTTGTATAAATATGCCGATTGAGCGATAAACACTTCCAACTCTTCATGAGAATAATCACCCGTTCGCTTCCTAGATATGTCATCCAGCAGTTGTCTAATTGTTTGATTTAGTTTGAAATCCTTTTCAATTTCCAGGTATCGACAGCTCTTACCATCGGTAAAAAAAAGAGCATAGTAATCTCCAAAATCATGAAAACTGATCAGAGGCTTCATAACATTTGTAATCCTGTCATAATCGCCGTTGTATCCGGAAGTATTCTGAACAGATGGAAGTCCTAATAGAGAATCAAGCCTTTTCCTATTTCGGCTGTGCTCCTGAACCAGACTAATCAATATGGATTCATCTTGTTGATTATCTGACAACAAAAGCCTTGTATTGTAAAATGATTTATACACATCTTCTAACGCAGGTGAGTATTCCACCCGCTGGAAATTTAGAATCCTTGCCTTGAGCGACATTCTTTTTCCCTGATCAGAATAATTCAATGCCTTGAAGAAAAATTCCATTTTCTTATCCCTCTTATAAAGCTCCACCGATACGTGAACTGCAATATTATAGACCGGACGAACCAGGTTAGCCAAAATAAAACCTGATTCTGTTGCTGCATATGATTGCATAACAAATTCAATCTTCTTAATAGCTTCCTCAATGTTGGTTAATGCTTCCTGATAATTCCTTTCTGATAACCAAAGCTCTGCCTTTGCCTTGTAAGCTTGAATACGGGCCAGCTCATTTTGTGATGAGACATGCGAAGAGCGATCAGGATCCAAAATACTTAGCGATTGATCTAAACAAATTAAGGCCGAGTCTTTCTCTCCCAATGCCTGGTAACACTCTCCCAGGTATAACAATGTTTGTCCGGTTTGATAATGATTGAATCCAAGCGAATCAAGATATCTATTCAAAGCCACATTGAGGAAATGACATGCTTGATCATTTTCCCCCTGTTGCCGTAAATACAGACCATAATTTCTATAAGTCAGCACCGGGTCATAATACTGAAACTTGAGATTCATATTGCCAATATTAAATAGCTCCGGGAAAAGAGTATCTGCTGCCTGCTTATTGTTGAGTTTCAGTGCGCACAAGGCCATGTTATTTTGAATCATAGCTTTCACATCCAGACCGGGTTTAAATCGAGGATCTTTAATCATTTCAGAACATTGATCAAAACAACTCTGATGCTTTTGGCTTTCCAGATCAAGAACTGCAGTATTATTTCTGATCATGAATTGAATCTCAAGATTAGCACTTTCCTTTGCAAACCTCATTGCCAGAATATTACAATGTCTGGAAAGCATAAGATCGCCCAATGATAAAAAAGCCTCTGCTTTATACATATACAGATAGCATAAATATCTGGGAGCACCCGGAAAATCGCCATATATTGAAATGATTCTATCAGCTCCGTCCAGAGCCTCCAGATGCTGAGCATCATTGATTAAGTCAGATATCTCAGTAGTGCGATGATATAGATCCTGAAGTGATCTATCCTGAGTAAATCCCGTGATCGAAAGGCTCAACAATAGAGTTATGGTGGCAATGATTTTCATTTATCATTGGTAAAAATAGAAATTTGTGCTTATAGCATAAGATTAAATTATTGATATTTGATTATTTGTAATACGTTACATATATTTTCATTCTTATTTGTAATGCATTACATATTATGAAACTAATTGAAGATAGTAATAGCCTAATTAGAAGAATTACAACTTTTTTTCTTGACGAAGTTCACAAGTGCCCTCAGAAATCTCCAAGCCATGACTGGTCTTTAGAACTGAAAAATATTTATGATATTTATTCTGATATTAAGATTGTGTATCCGGTTCATCGATTTTGAAACTACACAAGAGCCTGGGAGATTTAAGTCGGCGTAAAATCAGCTACCAACTGCCAGGCTTATCGTTTCGAGAATTCCTGGTTATCAACAAACTCCTCGATTCTAAAGCCTATTCACTTGAAGAAATACTCCGGAGTCACATTGATATTGCCGTGGATATCTCAAGCAAAATTAAGCCTATGCCGCTTATGCGCAACTACCTGAAAAATGGATACTATCCTTTTCAGCGTGAAGCTCCTGAGCACTACCAAGATCGAATAAGATCTATAATTACAGTTGTGCTCGAATCAGACATCCCTGCTATATCAGAAATCACATTTGAAACAATATCAAAAATTAAAAGACTGCTGGTTCCGGGCGTTTTCTGATTGAGGACTTTCATATGTGATTAGATCATATTGGAGACAATCTTAAACAACTTTATTTAGATCAAGCATTACAAGATTCCGTGGAATCATTTTTTTGACCTCTAATTTGGCTTTAAGTGACTGTTCGCAACTAGTTACAGCCAACCTAAAGCTCTTATTTGGCTTTATCTACTATTTTAGGTATACTTAAAGCCAAATAGACTCATTTATGAAGAAATTTATTGGCCGTGAAACAGAAATAAAAACTCTCAGATCATTAATACAAAGCGACAGATCTGAGTTTGTTGCCATCTACGGAAGAAGAAGGGTTGGGAAAACTCTTCTGGTGAGAACTGCCTTTGATGATGAATTTACTTTTCAGGTAACAGGTTTGGGGAATGCAAACACTTTGCAACAACTAACGAACTTTCATTATTCACTAAGATCAGTTTATCCAAAAATAGAAAATGATTTGGCCGATAATTGGTTTACAGCCTTTCAACAATTGAAAGACTATATTGATTTATCAAGCAGTAAGAGGAAGGTGTTGTTTATTGATGAGTTGCCTTGGTTTGACACGCAAAGATCTGGCTTTATTCCTGCATTGGAACATTTCTGGAATAGTTGGGCATCTTACCGAAATGATATCATACTGATTGTATGTGGTTCAGCAGCCTCCTGGATGATAAACAAATTGATTAATGACAAGGGAGGACTTCATAATCGCTTGACTCAAAGAATAAAACTGGAGCCATTCAAACTTGGTGAATGCGAATCGCTTATACAATCAAAAGGTTCAACTCTTGACAGGTATCAAATCATACAACTGTATATGGTATTAGGAGGAATACCGTATTACTGGGATGAGGTAGATAGCGGAAAAAGGGCCGCTCAAAATATAAATGACATTTGCTTTGCAAAAAACGGACTGCTCGTTAATGAATTCATGAATCTATTCCGATCTCTGTTTGATAATTATCAAAATCACGAAATAATCATTGATGTCCTCGCCAAAAAAGCAACAGGATTGACCCGTAGTGAGATTATAGAATTAACAGGCTTACCAAATGCCGGAAGCACAACGAGAACCTTGTCTGAGCTGGAGCAGAGCGGGTTCTTGCGAAAATATACTCCCTTTAATAAAATAGGGAGAAACAGTCTTTATCAGCTTGTCGACTTTTATTCCCTTTTCTACTTAAGATTCGTGAAGGATAATAGGGATTATGACCCAAAATTCTGGAAAAACCATTACGATACGCCAGGCTACAGGGCATGGAGCGGCTATGCTTTTGAACAAGTGGCCATGTATCATTTAGAAGAGATTAAAAAAGAACTTGGAATCTCAGGAGTACAAACATCAGTTTCTTCATGGAAAAGCAAACAAAAGCAAGGAGGATGTCAGATTGATTTGCTCATCAATCGCAGAGACCAGGTCATCAATTTATGCGAGATGAAGTATTCCATTAATCCTTTTCGAATAGATACAAAGTATGCCGAGGAGATTCGCAATAAAATTGCAATCTTCAAAAAGGAAACAAAAACACGCAAATCGGTCTTTTTCACTATGATTACAACTTTCGGCCTTCAAGACAATCCAAACACTAATAGTCTGGTGCAAAATAGCATAACAATGGATGCTCTGT
>JAYEFL010000106.1:0-15007 GCA_034658635.1 Bacteroidota bacterium
GTTATGAGCCGCTGTGCAGAGGGTGCTTCTTGAAGGCTCAAGGCTCAAGGCTCAAGGCTCAAGGCTCAAGGCTCAGGGCACAAGGCTCAGGGCTCAAGGATCAGGAAGGGGGGAGGGCTGATGGCTAAACTTGTTTTGGTGCCCACTCCTATAGGAAATTTGGAGGATATTACTTTTCGGGCTGTGCGGATTCTTAAAGAGGTTAGTTTTATTTTAGCCGAGGATACCAGAACCAGCTACCGCTTGCTTAGTCATTACGCAATCAGTACCCCCATGCAGTCGTACCATATTTTTAATGAGCACAAGCAGATTGAGCGACTGATTAGCAAGATTGAGGCATCGGGTTATGTTGCTTTGATATCGGATGCCGGGACACCCGGGATTTCTGATCCGGGATTTCTTTTAGTCAGGGAGTGTTTGAATGCTGGTATTGAGGTCGAATGCCTGCCGGGTCCAACTGCTATGATTCCTGCTATAGTTGCCAGTGGTTTGCCAAATGATCGTTTTATTTTTGAGGGATTCCTCCCTCATAAAAAAGGCAGGAAAAAGCGTATCGAGCGACTCCAGGATGAAGACCGGACAATTGTATTTTATGAATCTCCCCATCGTATTGTCAAAACGCTTGATCAATTAGCTGAAGTTCTGGGGAACGAAAGGCAAGCTTCTATTTCCCGTGAAATAAGCAAGATTCATGAAGAAATAGTGCAGGGAAGTTTATCGGAGCTATCTACTCATTTTCAAGCCCATGCCCCTAAGGGTGAGTTCGTTCTGGTGGTGAGGGGAGTAGGGAAGGGTAAGCATTAACCCACCTCGGATTGATCGTAGTCAGCCAAGCTTTCTGGAATTGATCTGGTTTTATTCTTTGATCTGACGCCGAGTAATTTTAAGCCTTCCACTTTTGAAATAAGGTTGCCTTTCCCTGTTTTTAGTTTCCTCATAGAGTCATCATAGTGTTTTGAGGCAGCATTGAGTTTTTCTCCCAGCTTGTCAAGATCCTCCAAAAAGTGCACAAATTTGTCATATAGTTTTGCCCCTTCATCAGCAATCTTAATCGCATTTTTAGTTTGATTTTCCTGCTTCCAAATTGAAGCAATAGTCATCAGGGTGGCCAAAAGAGTGGTAGGACTTACGATTACAATATGTTTTTCCCAGGCTTCATTAAATAAGGATGGGTCTTCTTTGACTGCAACTGAGAAAGATGCTTCAATGGGAATAAACATGAGAACAAAATCAGGAGATTGGATACCTTTTGTGTTTTGGTAATTTTTTTCTGCCAGCTCCTTTACGTGCTTCCTGATAGAAATCAGGTGATTCTTTAAATAGTCAGCTTCATCATCAGCATTATCAGTATTTACCAATTCGTTATAAGCAACGAGAGAGACTTTTGCATCAATAAGGATATGTTTTTTTTCTGGCAAATGAATTACCACATCTGGTTGAATACGTTTCCCTTCATCAGTAGCAAAGGATTCTTGCACCTCGTACTCGACGCCTTTTGCCAATCCTGATCTTTCAAGCACCCGTTCTAATATCATTTCTCCCCAGTTGCCTTGTTTTTTTACATCCCCTTTGAGGGCACGGGTCAGGTTGTTTGCTTCCTGTGATATTTTAATATTCAGATCTTGCAATTTTTTCAATTCTACCTGAAGATCAGTCTGGTCTTTCAAAGTTTTCTGATAGGTATCTTCAACCCTTTTTTCAAATCCTGTCATTTGATTCTTAAACGGAATGAGGATATCATCTAATCGTTTAGAGTTCTGTTCGGTAAATTTTTTAGTTTTCTCTTCCAGAATATCATTAGCCAGATTTTTAAACTCGGTTTGAAGGGATTTTTGAGTTTTTTCTATATCCCTGGCCTGATTCTCAAGCTTTTCGTTCAAGTGAACTATGCTTTCCTTACTTGATGCCAGATTCTGAAGTAAATTGATATTCTCCTTTGATACTGCATCCAGCTTGCCATTCAACCTGGTGTTTTCATCTGATAATCCTATCTTCTCTGTCTGAATTCTTGAGAGATCAAGCTCAAGTTCCCTGATTTTTGAGGGAAAGTCGATTTGTTGTTGTGAGTTATCACTTCTATTTGGCTTTCTGAAAAGCCAATAAGCCAGCCCGAATAAGACAATTCCGGCAGCCATACCGATCAGGAATGAGATGAAGTCCATTGTAAAAAATTTTAACTAAAATTAGCCAAAGTTTTTATATTCGTGGATTCTTATGGAAATATCAGCCTTTACGCATATTTTATTTGACATTGATCACACTTTATGGGATTTTGAGAGGAACTTTCGAGGTTGCGAGATTAGCGGATATTTTGATGATTGTTTAATTGCAGAGCCACACGGCAGCGTGGCTTTACGAGACCAAACCTAGGTTTTTAGTTTTTTCTTTTTTGCTGCTGGGAACAGGACGTTGTTCAGGATAAGGCGGTAGCCCGGAGAATTTGGGAATAGGTCTAAGTTTGTTGGCTCGTCACCTACCAGGTGTGAGTAATCTTCGGGATCGTGTCCGCCGTAGAAGGTCCAGGTTCCTTTTCCTAGTTCACCATGTATATATCTGGCTTCTTTGTGCTGGGCATTTTCACCCATGATGAGCACCTTAGGTTTAATGAATTCTTTATAGAATGAGGTTGTTTGTCCCATAAATCCCTTTACAATTCGGGTGTGATTCTGGCAGAGCATGGTTGGCACCGGATCCCATTTAGCTGAAAATTCAAAAAGCGTAAAATAATCCTGATTCTGAGGGATTCGTCTTTTCTGTGTTGCATCTATGTTGGAGTACTCATATTCAAAAGGATCTTCAACAATAGTAAAATTCTGGAATGCCAATGTTTTTGAGAAATCAAGTTTGTTTTGATAATCCGGATCGGCCGGATCGCCATCGTACATCGTTTCGCAGATATCAAGACCTTCAGCAGCCAGAGCAATGTCAAATGAGTCTGCGCCAGAGCACATAGAAAAGAGAAACCCTCCTGTAGAAACGTAGGCCTTAATAATTTTCGCGACCTGAAGTTTCATCTGAGAGACTTTTGCAAAGCCATATATTTTGGCCAGCTGTTGATTATCATTCACCTGTTTCTGGTACCAGGCCATACGATGATAGGTTTTATAGAACTTTCCATATTGTCCTGTAAAATCTTCATGGTGCAAATGAAGCCAATCGTACCCATCCAGCTTTCCATCCAAAATATCCCCATCATACAATTTATCATATGGAATTTCAGCATATTCCAAAGCCAGCATAACAGCATCGTCCCACGGCTGTTTATCACCTGGAGCATATACGGCCATTTTAGGTGCCTTCTCCAGCTTGATAATCTCCATGTTCTCGTCTGCTTGTGAGATTTGACTTATAATGAGTGTCCTTCTTGCATCGCTGATTACTTCAATTTTAATATTTCGCAATGTACATTCCTGTTGTATCTCAGGATTGAGTGCAATCAGAAAACTACCTCCCTGATAATTCAAAAGCCACTCGAGGCTGAGCCCCTTCTCAAGAGTCATGTAGGCAATGCCATAAGCTTTTAAGTGATTTGTCTGTTCATCATCCATCCGGATAAGGAGGTAAGCAGCTTTGGAAGTCTGGCTGAAACTAAGAGCAAAAAGGATTAAAAAGAGAAGGATGGTTTTCTTAGAAAACATCATCATGTTCTGTGTTTGGTTGTAGAGATTTTGTTGCAGGTGTTGCTGAGTCTCCTGTATTCATTTTTGAGCCCACAGTAACCATACCATTATCCAGATCGCCAATCCCCGATATGAAATCTTCATCCATATCCATGAATTTGGCTTGTTCTTCTCTAAACTTAAGCTGAACATCCCCTACCGATCCATTTCTATGCTTGGCAATAATAATCTCTGCAAGTCCTTTAGTTGAATTTCCTTCAGCATCCTGATGTAAACCAAATCGTTCAGGTCGGTGAATGAATATTACAAGGTCAGCATCCTGCTCAATGGCACCAGATTCGCGAAGGTCAGATAGCTGTGGTCTTTTATCTCCTGATCGTAGTTCCACTGAACGGTTCAGCTGAGACAGAGCAATTATTGGGATATCCAATTCTTTCGCAATAGCTTTTAGTGATCTGGAAATTGTTGAAACTTCCTGCTCGCGGTTACCTGCAGCCTCAGGGGGACCTGACATTAGCTGAAGATAATCAACTATCAGGAGCTTAATATCATGCTGGATTTTTAGTCGCCTTGCTTTTGCTCTGAGTTCAAACACTGATATTGCCGGCGTATCATCAATAAAGATCGGAGCATCCACGAGTTGTTTCAGTTTAATCTCAAGTTGTTCCCATTCATATTTTTTCAGGTGCCCGTTCCTTATTTTCTCTGAGGGAAGTTCGGTTTCGGCAACAATCATCCTATTTACCAGTTGAATACTTGACATTTCAAGTGAGAAGATTGCCACTGCCTTTTCATGGTCAATTGCCATATTTCGCATCATGGATAAAACCAGTGCAGTTTTTCCCATTGATGGCCGTGCAGCAATGATGATTAGGTCTGATGGTTGCCATCCAGAAGTGATTCTGTCAAGACGGGTAAAACCAGACGGTACTCCACTGAAGCCTTCGGCCTTGCTTGACAGCTCTTCGATTCTTTTAAGAGCCTGATCGATTACAGAATCGATTTTCTGGGTTTCCTTTTTGACATTCCCCATAGCCACCTCGAAGAGCTGGCTTTCTGCAAAATCGATCAAATCGTCTACATCCAGACTATTATCAAAAGCTTTCTCCTGCACCTCAGAGGCGATTCTGATCAATTCACGCTGAATATACTTTTGGGTAATTATCCTGGCATGGAATTCAACATGAGCAGCAGATGCTACCTTATTGGTGAGCTGTGCAAGAAAATATGGTCCTCCAATCACATCTAATTGGTTGGTTTTGCGCAGTGTTTCAGTAACGGTCAGTAGATCAATGGGTTGAAGGTCTTTTGATAAGTCCAGAATGCTCCGGTAGATAACTTGATGAACATCTTTGTAGAAACTCTCAGGAGTAACAAGGTCAGCAACGGAAATGATTGCATCTTTTTCGAGCATAATGGCTCCAAGTACTGCTTCTTCAAGGTCAATTGCCTGTGGAGGTACTTTGCCAAGTTCCTGTATAATATCGTTAACTTTCTTTGTAGAATCTTTTGTTCTTTTTTGTGCCATACGTTTTAATCTTCCGGACTGCAAAAGTGCTAAGAAAATTACTAAAAAAAATACTTACATTCGGCTTTGTTGAAAAGTAGTGATTCAGAATCATGATACTCTACCCATCATCTAAAATAAACCTTGGTTTGTATGTGGTAAGCCGGCGAAAGGATGGCTTTCATTCAATACAAACATTGTTTTACCCTTTGGGATTAAGGGATATTTTGGAATTTGTTCCAATTACTGATAATGAGTCTGAGGCTGACAGTTTAAGTCTTAGTGGTCTTGAGATTCCGGGAAGTATGGATGACAATCTATTGCTTATAGCCTGCAAACTGTTTCGTGAGCAGGTAGCAGTACCATATTTCCGGATTCACCTTCATAAAAGGATTCCAATGGGAGCTGGTCTGGGAGGCGGATCTTCTGATGCAGTTTTTCTTTTGAGGGGTCTTAATTCAAAATATGGAGACCTTTTGTCACGGAAGGAACTAGGAGCAATTGCCCTGAAGTTGGGTAGTGACTGTCCATATTTTTTATGCTCCGGGCCATCCCTTGGCAAGGGGAGAGGGGAGTTGCTTGAGAGTTTTGAGATGAGGCTTGCCGGCTATCATTTTTACTTATTTAGTCCTGGAGTCCATGTTTCCACCAAAGCTGCATATCGGGGTGTTGAACTGTATTCAGGTGAGACACATCTGGAGCAGGTTCTTGAAGGAAAGCCGGAAAGCTGGAGAGGGAAGCTTATCAATAGTTTTGAATCAACAGTTTTTCGTCAGTTTCCAGAGATTGCTGAATTGAAGAAAGAAATTTACGATTCAGGTGCTGTTTATGCTTCTATGTCTGGAAGCGGATCTGCTGTTTATGGTTTATATACTGATTCTCAGGAATTACCAGATGGTTTAAAAAGTCAATTAATCTGGACTGAGGTTTTACAATAAAAAAAATAGCGCTCCTTTGTTCATGAGGGCGCTATTTTTTATGCATTCTAAAACTCTTATTATTTCTTCGACTTTTTAATAGAAGAAAGGCTCCTGACAGTTTTTTTAGGGGGAAGATCTTCTAATTCTATAACCAGAAGTTTTCGGGGAATAACTTCACCTTCATGAATATGAATTTTTGCAATGATTGCAGGTTTTTCTGCATTGAAGCGGTTTTTCATTTTCATTGATTCGAGAATGTACAGGCATCTCCCTTTAGAAACTTTTTGTCCTACTTTAACATTTATTTTCGAAATAGTTCCTGCGATTGGTGAAAACACCTTGTTACTATCCTTGGGTTCCCAGACTTTCCTGTTAAGAAATTTTTCTGGCAGGTGTGTCCTGTACTTTGTTCCTTCAAAATTGAATATGTCGAGCTTAATATCCTTTTCCTTTTCCTTTTTTGCAGCCATAATTTTCTGATTTTGGTTTACAGTGGAATGGAACCGTGTTTGCGATCTGGTTGAGGAGCGTCTTTGGATGCAGAAACCTCCAAAGCATGAATCAGGAATTTTCTGGTTTCTTCAGGTTCAATAACAGCATCAACGTATCCGCGTGCTGCAGCTACATAAGGATTAGCAAATTTCTGTTTGTATTCCTTAATTTTTTGGCGACGCATTTTATCAGGATCTTCAGCGGCCAGAATTTCTTTCCTGAAAATAATATTGGATGCACCTTCTGGTCCCATTACTGCGATTTCAGCACCTGGCCAAGCAAAAACAAAATCGGCATTCAGGTGCCTGCTATTCATAGCAATATACCCGCCTCCGTAGGCTTTTCTGAGTATCAAGGTGAAAGTAGGTACAGTAGCTTCACTATAGGCATAAAGTACTTTTGCTCCGTGCCTGATTACTCCCATATGTTCCTGGTCAACTCCAGGCAAATATCCGGGAAGGTCAACAAGGGTAATAATAGGAATATTAAATGCATCGCAGAAGCGAATAAAGCGTGCTGCTTTATCGGACGAATCCACATCCAGAACTCCTGCAAGAATATTTGGTTGGTTGGCTACGAAAGCCACTGATTGTCCGTCAATTCGTCCGTATCCGATTACAATATTCGGTGCGAATAGCTCCATTACTTCAAAGAACTCACTACTATCTGTAATAGCTCTGATCACATCCTTCACATCATATGGTTGTTTAGGATCAGTAGGAACGATTTCATCAATTTTGTAAGCGTTTTTGGGATTTCGAGGTCTCAGAGCCCGTGCTTTTTGTTTATTGTTCCATGGGATGTAAGATATCAGTGATTTGATTTGTTCAAAACACTCTTGTTCACTTTCTGCATAGAAGTGTGCATTACCTGTTACCTCACTATGAACTCTGGCACCGCCTAAGGCTTCCATTGAGATTTCTTCACCAAGAACAGTTTTAATTACTTCTGGTCCGGTGATGAACATTTTGGAAATCTTATCCACCACAAAAACAAAGTCTGTTAAGGCTGGAGAATAAACAGCTCCGCCGGCGCAGGGACCAAGAATAACTGAGATTTGAGGAATAACACCAGAGGCCAGGGTATTTCTATAAAAAATCTCCCCATATCCGGCAAGTGAGTTGACTCCCTCTTGAACCCGGGCGCCACCTGAATCGTTGATTCCAATCAGGGGTACTTTCATTTTCAGTGCATGATCCATAATCTTAGTGATCTTACGGGCATGCATTAAACCAAGTGAACCTCCGGCCACAGTAAAATCCTGGGCGAAGATACACACCGGAGCTCCATAAATCTTTCCTGTTCCGGTAATTACACCATCTCCGGGAAGGTTTTTCTTGTCCATGTCAAAGTCGCGACCTTCATGTCGTGCAAACAGATCATATTCATGAAAAGAATCTGTATCCAAAAGGGTAATAATTCTATCACGAGCAGTCATTTTGCCAAGAGCCTGTTGTTTTTGAATGGCTTTTTCACCGCCACCCTGAAGCACCTGATCTCTGCGCTCAACAAGTTCGCGAGTTTTTCTTTTTAGAGACATAAGAGTTTGGTTTGGTTAATACTTAACGCCTTGTATATCAAGGAGAAACTATTTTAATAGTTGGTTTTACCGGGTACAAGGTTACAAAAAAACCCTGAATTAACAGGGTTTTTTTGTGGCGATATAGCTTTTATTAAAGGATTTCGAGTAGCTCTACATCAAAAATCAGAACCATGTCAGCGCCAATTGGTCCTCCCGGACGAGGATTGGAACCATAGGCTAATTCACTTGGGATAAAGAATTTGAATTTTGAACCAACAGACATTAGTTGAATACCTTCAGTCCATCCTTTTATCACCTGGTTTAAAGGGAACTCAGTTGGCTCACCACGATCAATGGAACTATCAAAAACTGTTCCGTCAACCAGTGTTCCATGATAATGAACTTTTACCTTGTCAGTAGCTGTAGGTTTTGCTCCGCTTGCTTCTTTAATGACTTTGTATTGAAGACCACTTGCAGTTACCTGAACACCATCCTCATTCTTGTTTTTGGCCAGAAAGTCTTGTCCTTCTTTTAGGTTTTGCTCTGCGCCTGCCTGCATTTCAGCCATTTGCTGCATGCTAAGCTTTTGGAAAAAAGCTTGTATTATCTGGTTACCCATACTTGGGTCAATCAGAATTTCTTCATCTGCCATGGCATCGGCAAATGCCCGTGCAAAAACCTCATTGTTAAGCTCCTTTGCCCCTGATTGCTTTACTGAAGCAGCAACACTGGCACCTAAGGCATAGCTTACAGAATCAAGTTCTGTTTCGAGAGTTATTTTGCCAGAGCCTGTGAGTGAGGATCCGGATTGTTGGTTGCAGCTGCTCATGATGAAAAGAGCTGCTACTACTGTTAATACGAGAGTTATTTTTTTCATTTTCTAATTATTATTTGGGCACCAAAGGTAGATTATTATTAGTAATATATTACAATTTTAGCGGGGTAAACTCTTTATTAGTAAATGGTGATAGTTTAGCCTCATTAATAAAGCCTTTATACTCCGGCCAGGCACCTGTAAAGAACTCATTCACCTGATCCAAAAGTGATTTCAATTCTTTTTCTGCCAGCTTAACTGCAATTTCTTCATTTCCCGTAATAGGGCCGGAACCGGATGCTATAGATCTTTGGGCGCTTGAAACCTTAGATTGAATACCAGAAACCCTTCTGGTTATACCTTGAGCATTTTCATCACGAGGAGGTGTAATTGTATTAAGAATTGCTTTCACACTATCCTGCATTGCAGAAGTTCTTTTTCTGAGTTCACGGATTTCTTCAGATCGCCCTTTTGGAATTTGTTTCAAAATAGCTTCAAGGCTTGTATTGGCCTCTGTAAGCTTGTTCTTTGCTTCTGTTACCAGGTTTGATTTCTTCTGGAGATCATTAGCGAATTCACGACGTATGATAAGGTCTTGTAAGTTATAACTGACTCGGGGATCATTGTCCACATTTATATAAGTAGAATCAGATTCACCACCATAGCTGAACTTCACCAAGTATTTTCCAGGCAGTGCTGAGAGCCCTCCACGACTGAAGCGTGAAGATCCGCCTTGCCTTGATTCTCCTCCCGGGGTTTTTGGTGGATCCTCATCCAGACTCCATCTGGCTCTGTTGATTCCAGCCTTTGGGTAGTCTTCCAAACTGCGTATTTTTTTGCCATTTTGATCGAATATCTCAATTTTTACCGGTTCATATTCACGGTTTTGTTTGCTCGAACCCATTCTTCCAAAGCGGCCTCCCATTCCTCCACGACGGGCAGCCATTTGCTGCATTCTCTGAGCCATCTCGGGATCCATATTTTCTCTATCGCCACCTCTTTGTTTTGCTTTTATGGGTTCATAGATTGCATAAGACAGTATCCCGCCAGTTGATTTATTTTCTCCACGGAAATATCCATTACCTGCTCCGTATACTCCACGCTGGCTGGTTGAGCTCATGCGATATGCGTCTGGTGACTGGAATGCGGTGACATTGGTTGTTAGTATATCCAAACCTTTTTCTGCCAGTTTTCTCAATGGCCGGATGTCATCAAGAATATAGACTGATCTGCCGAATGTTCCAATGATCAGATCATGTTCTCTGGGATGAATCTTAAGATCCATGGTTGGAACTGTAGGATAGTTATTAGTCCATTTATTCCAGGTTTCTCCTTTATCGATACTCATGTACAAGCCATATTCAGTGCCCAGGAATACCAGATTAGGTTGAACCGGATCCTGAACAACGCTTAGACAGTAGCCCCACACATTCTCGTCACTCGCGATCCGAGACCATGATTTACCGAAGTTATCAGTATGAAACAGGTAGGAGGAAAAATCGTTTTGGCGGTAGTTGTTGACAACAACAAAAGCTTCAGCCTTATTATGGTTTGAGGCGTGAATAACTGGTATCCAGGCATTTTCAGGCATTCCTTTGATTTTGGGAGTAAGGTATTCCCAGGTTTGTCCACCATCTTTTGTCAATTGAACATTGCCATCATCTGTACCTGCCCAAATAATATCTGTATTGATTGGATTTGGGGATATGGCTATGATTGTACAGTAGTTTTCGGCTCCTGTGATGTCAAAGGTTAAACCTCCGGTTTTATGAGATTTCGCAATCCTTGCTGTGTCGTTTGTGGTCAGATCAGGAGAGATTATCTCCCAGCTATCTCCCCTGTTAGTTGATTTGTGAACAAACTGACTACCATAATATATGGTTGTTTTACCTATGGGGTCATGTGCAATAGCGGAATTCCAATGGAAGCGTAATTCTACTCCATCCGGATGTTGTGGTTTAATACCCTGGGTGCTGCCAGTGAGCCTGTCGTATCGTCCAACATTGCCACCCTGTGACATTGCATATCCATATCTATTGTCAGAGCTGTCGGGAACCACATCGAATCCGTCTCCTCCCATTACGGTTATCCAGTCATAATATTGAATACCTCCTCTGGAGAAATTGTATGCCGGACCATACCATGAGCCGTTATCCTGTAGTCCGCCGTATACATTGTAGGGCCATTCCATATCGTAATTGATATGATAAAACTGGCCAAGAGGCAGATTAGTAACAAAACGCCAGCTTGCTCCACGGTCGTGAGTGATAGCTAATCCACCGTCGTTTCCATCTATAATGAAGTTTGAATTTGTGGGGTGAATGTACCAGGCGTGATGATCGGGATGAATGGATGAGCGCATGAAGCTTTCGAAATGCATACCACCGTCTTCACTTTTGTTGACTCTTGAGTAAAGGGTATACAGACGATCCTGGTCTTGTGGGTCTACAAAAATATCCCAGTAATAGAAAGGGCGGTTACCAATGTTTTCATCCGTTGTTTTCCTCCATGAATGTCCTCCGTCATCTGATCGGTACAGAGCATTTTTTTTAGATTCAACCAGGGCATAAATTCGTTTTGAGTTAGAGGCGGCTATAGCCAGGCCTATTCTTCCGAGTTCACCTTTTGGCAGACCTTCTTTCTCCGTTATTTTTTCCCATGTTTTTCCGCCATCCCAGGTGATGTGCATTGCAGATCCTTCACCTCCAGATTTAAGGTACCAGGGCCATCTTTGGTGCTCCCACATTGCAGCGATCAGTTTATTTGGATTATTTGGATCCATCACCAGGTCTGCACATCCGGTAGTTTCATTAGTAAACAGGAGATGTTCCCATGTTTCACCACCATCTATAGTTTTATAAACTCCTCTTTCAGGGTGAGGGCCCCATGGAGAACCAATTGCACCAACGTAAACGATATTCGGGTTTGTTGGATCGATGATGACCCGATGTATATTCCTGGTTTTTTCCAGACCTTTCAGTTCCCATGTTTTGCCTGCATCAATACTTTTATAGATTCCGTATCCTGAATTCAGGCTATTTCTTGGATTTCCTTCTCCTGTTCCAGCCCAGATGATATCAGGATTAGCCTGATATATACACAGACTTCCGATGTTTGCAACGGCCTGATCATCAAAGATTGGCGTCCATTCCATTCCACCGGTTTCTGTTTTCCATATTCCACCGGAAGCTGAACCGATGTAAATTGTATTTGGATTTGAGGCCACAACATCAATTGCGGTGACACGACCTGACATTCCGGAAGGACCTATTGATCTCGGGGATAATCCGGATAGTTTGTCCATGTCGATTTTTTGCGCCTGGCTGGTGAGGGTGAGGGCCAGTAAGGCAAGGAAAGAAAGAGTTAGTGTTTTCATGTTCAAATTTAATTTCTTTCGTTTTCTGAGACAAGCCATTGGCCTCATGAATCCGTTAAAAAAGCTTAAAGATTACTTAGTATAACTCCCCAGGCTTCCTCAACATGCTTTTCCTCCACATTAGTCTGTGCTATAACCATCCTCAATGTATATTTGCCATGTACCTTTGTATGAGTTAAAAATATATTCCCCTCAGAATTGATGCTATTTTCAAGGTTTTCATTGAGCTGGTTTATTTCAACTTCATTTGAAATGCCATGGGGATGGTATCTGAAGCATACAAGGTTAAGGGTTCTCTTAGTCATAATTTCAAAATCCGGATGATCAAGGACCCAGGATTCAAATCTCTCAGCCAGCTGAATATGTTTACGGATCTTTGTCTGCAAACCTTCAATCCCAAAACTTCTGATAACAAACCAGAGTTTTAATGCTCTGAACCGACGACCCATAGGTATTCCCCAATCACGATAGTCTTTGACCTTGCCTCTCGACTGCGTCTTCAAATACTCAGGCAGAATTTCGAAAGTGCGTACTAAGGCCTCTTCATCTTTGACGAAATATGCAGTGCAATCAAAATGTGTGAACATCCATTTGTGGGGATTAAAAACAAAGCTATCAACCTCTTCAATCCCCTCAATCATCCACCTGTATTCTGGGAGTAATAGAGCTGTACCAGCGTAAGCCGCATCTACATGAAGCCAGATTTCATGCTTTTTGCAAATTGAAGCAATAGGCTCCAAAGGGTCCATTGCTGTCGTTCCTGTGGTTCCCAGTGCAGCAATTACACACAAAGGGATAAATCCGGCCGAGAGGTCTTTCGCGATAGCTTTTTCCAAGGCTTTTGCATCCATTGCAAGAGAATCATCAACAGCTATTTTAATCAGATTAGACTTTCCAAGTCCAGCTATTTTCACAGCTTTTTCAACAGATGAATGGGTTTCAGTTGAGCAATAAACCCTGAATTGCTGCCCGTTATTGAAGCCTTCTTTGTTGATGCGGTAAGCTGATTTCGTTTCCCGGGCAGTCAGGATGGCTGTGAGAGTGGCTGTGGAGGCTCCATCCTGAATAACTCCTGCCCAATCTGTGGGGAGACCAGTCATTTGTTTCAACCAGTTCATCATTTGCTCTTCCAGTTCAGCTGCGGCTGGTGAGGTGTCCCATATCATACACTGACTGGCAAGAGTTGCAGTTAGCATTTCTGCCAAAAGGCTTGGAAATGAGGCGTTGGCAGGGAAGTAGGCAAAGAAATTTGGGTTTTGCCAATGGGTCATTCCTGGAAGAATCAGTTCATTAAAGTCTTTAAGGATCTGATCCATCGATTCTCCTGATTGAGGAGCTGAGGCAGGTAACTTGCTTAATATTTCTCCTGGGGATACCTGTGATTTGACTGGGAATTTGTCAATGTTTTCATAGTAATCAAGCATCCAATCAACAAGTTGATGTGCATGTTTTCTAAATTCTTCTGGCTTCATCATGAACTGCTATTAATTTGAGCTAAATTTATACATTCTAAACTGAGTTACAATGGCAGCAATGAGCAGACGAGAAATAGCTGAGATAATCATTGATGGAGGAATGGTTCCCGTTTTTAATCATGACGACCCTATGGTTTCGAAAGGCGTAATCAAGGCTTGTTATGAAGGTGGTTTACGGGTTTTTGAATGGACTAATCGCGGAAACAGGGCCGTGGAAGTTTTCCCAATTTTAATTGAGATGATCGCTTCAGATTGTCCGGGAATGAGGATTGGGGTTGGATCGATTATGGATATCCCGAGTGCCGAACGATATCTGAGTTTGGGAGCTGAATTCCTTGTTAGTCCGGTTTTTGATCCTGATCTGGCCTCCTTTGCAAAAAAGCAAAGTGTTGTTTTTATTCCGGGTTGTGGTTCAGTAACAGAGATTCACCAGGCGCAGAAATGGGGTGCTGGATTGGTGAAGGTTTTCCCTGGAAACACGCTCGGACCAGCTTTTGTTAAAGCCGTTCTCGGACCAATGCCATGGTCGCTGATAATGCCAACCAGTGGGGTTAGCCCTGAGCGCGAGAATCTGGAAGCCTGGTTCAAAGCTGGAGTGAAATGCGTGGGAATGGGTTCACAGCTATTCAGAAAAGAGTTAATGAATGATGAGGGGATGGCAGAGATTGAGGAGAAAGTTCGGGAGGTGTTGAGTATGATTAAGGATGTTCGGGCACTTTTCTAAGCTTTTTGTATTGATGATTTTTTTTAGTTTCTTGAAGCTCTAAATTTTTAACCTGCAAAAAATGAAAAAGTTAGTTAAGTTTTCAATTCTCGCAATGGTATTTGGCTTTGTTGCAACCAGCCTGTATTCACAAAGTTATGTTGGTATGTGGAAGACTATTGACGATGAAACCAACAAACAGAAATCCCATGTTGAACTTTTCAAGAAGGGGGGGGAGCTCTATGGAAAAGTTGTCAGAACTTTTGATGATGATGGAATAACTCCTACCGACAAGCTATGTGATGATTGCAAGGGAGAGCTCTATAACCAGCCGGTTCTGGGTATGCAAATAATCAATGGACTAAACTGGGATGGAAAAGTTTGGAAAGGAAAAAAGGGAATCCTTGATCCTGGTAACGGCAAGTTTTACAATGTAAAAATCTGGCTAAAAGATGATAATACTCTGAACGTGAGAGGTTCAATAGGGCCAATTGGTAGGAAGCAGACCTGGCACAGGATGAAATAATTTCTTCGAAAATATTTTTGTAATATCGTAGGGGCCGATTCGCGAATCGGCC
>JAYEFL010000107.1:0-14999 GCA_034658635.1 Bacteroidota bacterium
GTCTATTGACTAAAAACTATCGCCCCTCCTTCATCACAAACTTCAACTCCCCACCATCCAAAATATCCTGATGCGTTATCCAGGTGCGATCAAGCTTCTCTCCATTGAGGTAAACTTCTTCAACCAGATAGTTATCGGGACTCAAGTTTTCAGTCAGAATTGTAAAATTCTTATCTGCTCCCAATTTCAAAACAAGCTTATCGAATGCCGGGGTTCCTAATTGGTATTTTCCATCAGCCGGATTAAAGGGATAAAAGCCCATGGCACTGAAAACATACCATGCTGACATTTGTCCGCAGTCTTCGTTTCCACATAAACCGTCTGGTTTATCGGTGTACAATTCTGTTCGTATACGGTGGATCAGTGCCTGAGTTTTGTGTGGCTGTCCGGCAAAATTGTAGAAATAAGCAGTATGGTGGCTGGGTTCGTTTCCGTGTGCATATTGACCTATCAATCCGGATATATCCGAAGAGGCAAACTCCCCTTCAACTCCTTCATTATGTGCAAATAAGGAATCCAGCTTGGAAGCAAACCCATTATCCCCTCCCAACATTCCGATTAAGGCTTCCGGATTATGAGGAACGAACCAGGTGTATTGCCATGCATTGCCTTCAGTATATTCATCATCGCGATGGTTACTATACAATGGATTAAAACCAGGTTTCCAGGAACCATCGGATAATTTGCCCTGCATGAACCCGGTTTCAGGATTGAACACGTTTTTGAAGTTCATAGCACGCTTCATGAAATAATCGTATTCATCCTGCTTATCCAGCTTTTTAGCTAATTGGGCAATGCACCAATCATCATAGGCATATTCAAGAGTGATGGAAACAGACTCGTTGACAAGGTCTGCCGGACAATAGCCGAATTCCCTATACTCTTTGCATCCTCTGATATCTTGCATCGCAGAAGCTTTTACAGCTTCAAAAGCCAATTCATAATCGAATTCAAATCCTTTCAAAGCTGCATCTACAATTACCGGAACAGCATGATATCCAATCATACAATTGGTTTCACAGCCTTCCAGGGTCCAAACTGGCAGCAATCCGCCTTCCTGGTAATGAACCAGCATAGCCTTGATTAAGTCAGGTATCAAATTGGGCTGAAACAAAGTGAATAGCGGATGATTTGCCCTGAAGGTATCCCAAAGAGAGAAAACGGTGTAATTATCCCATCCTTCAGCCTGATGCACTTCACGGTCTATTCCTCTGTATAAGCCATCGACATCCGAAAACAAATTCGGTGCGATAAAACTGTGATAAAGTGCGGTATAGAAAGTTCTTTTCAGGGCAGGATCAGAAGTTTGAACCTCAACTTTTGCCAGCTGCTCATTCCAAAGAGCACTGGCATCTTGCTTGAATTTATTAAATTTCCAATGCGGAGCCTCAATTTTGAGATTCTTCAAAGCCCCATCTGTGTTAGTAGGAGAAACAGCCACCTTAATCATCAATTCAGAAATATTACCAAATGAGATTATTGCTTCAGTATACTTTTCGTCAACAAGTGACACTCCTTCAATCTCCATTCCAGCCTCAAATAGCCGATGGTTTACTATGGGTTTCGAAAAACTGGCTGCAAAATAAACATGTTGGTTATTAGCCCAGCCTTTAGAACGACGATACCCCTTTATCAGCGTATCGTTCACCACTTGAATACGGGTCTCTGCCGGGCTATCCCAATTAATGGCAAATCCCAGATCAATCATAAGATTAGCTGGTTTCCCTTCCGGATATGTATATCGATGTATACCAACACGCGGAGTGGCAGTCAGTTCAGCCTTAATAGGATCCCCTCTGGTTTCCCAATCCCTGAAGGTTACTTCATAATATCCCGGACTTGCATCTTCCTCTTCATGGCTATACCAGCTTTTGAACCTTTGACTAAACTTCTTGGCCGATACAAATTCACCTTTTTCCAGATTTTTGACCGTGGGTTTAAACAAGATATCTGCAAGATCACCAATTCCTGTCCCGCTAAGATGCTTGTGAGAAAAGCCCACCAGAGCAGAATCTATCCAGTTATACCCTGAGCACCAGTCCCATCCGCTTACACCGTTATCAGGGCTCAATTGAACCATTCCAAAAGGAGTAGTAGCTCCCGGAAAAGTATGGCCATGGTCGGCAGTACCAATAAAAGGATCAACGAACCGCGTATAATTATGACCTTTCTGGGTTGAGCAGGAAAATGCCAGCACTGTCAAAGCCAGCACAACATAAAATTTGAGAGTTTTCATAAGGTAAAGTTTTCAGTTTTCAAGGCTTCTCCATTCTCCATTCTCCATTCCAATCACTTCTTCCCGTTCTCAAAAGTATCCCATGCTAATGCGCTGGCTCCAAGAACCGCGGCATTTTTTGAATTGAGTTGCGAAGGAAGAAGTTTGACCTTGCCTGTATAAATGCTCAGCAGGTTTTCTTCAAAATGTCTTTTAGTAGGCTCAAAAATAAGTCCTTTCGATAGTGCCAGTCCACCAAAGAGAAAAATAGCCTCCGGATTAGTGTGAGCCACCAAATCGGCCAGCTTGAATCCCAGCATTTCACCAGTATGTTCAAATGCCAGCTTAGCCAATTCATCACCATCCAACGCAGCCTTCGAGATATCGAGGGAGCTTAATTCGTTTGGACTCTTATCTCTTAACACAGAGGGCTTTAATGAGTCAGCCAGGAGTTTCAACATTGTGCGGGTAATTCCGGTAGCAGAAACATATGTTTCCAGACACCCAAGGCGTCCGCATCCGCATTCACGATTAGTACGGCCAGGACGAACAATAGTATGGCCAATCTCACCAGCGAATCCATCCTGTCCATACAATAGCTTCCCATCGACCACAAATCCGCTTCCCAGTCCGGTTCCAAGTGTAATTATTACAAAGTTTCTCATTCCCTTTGCTCCTCCGTAGATCATTTCTCCAACAGCAGCTGCATTGGCATCATTAGTGACCAGAACTGGCAAATTGATGTGTTCTTTAATCAATTCAGCCAGAGGCACAATGCCTTTCCACGGAAGATCAGCAGAATGCTCAATGGTTCCCTTATTGATATTTCCCATAGGAGCACCAATACCGATACCAATTATGTTAAGATCTTTCCCATACCTTTTCCCGACGATTCTGGACTTTTCAATAAGAGCGGCAACATATACTTCTACATCCGAGAAATTTTTTGTTGGAATACGGTCTTCTATCAGAATATTACCATCGCGGTCAACAAATGCAAAATCGGTATTAGTTCCGCCAATATCAATTCCTAAAGCTACTTTGGTCATGGTTTTGTAAGTTCTGGTTCAAAAAAAACGGAGAATGACAACTCATTCTCCGTGCAATATAATAGTTTTTTCTCAGCTATCAGAGGATATATTCATTTCCAACCTTACGGGCCCTCACCGGCTTATCCAGATCAATACCCAAAGCAATACCGATCTCCACCAGAAGATTCCAACCTGCTGCCAGTTCAACATACTCTTTGAACTTTCCACCTTCAGGAATAATTACCGTAGGAAAGCTTGTCTTTCTTGATGCAATTGCGATTACTTTCATTCCTACACCTTCGATCAGACATTCAGCAAATTTTTGCTCCTCACTCTCAAAAGGATCAACCACAATCACCACTTCATTAGCATCCATTACCTCTTCGATACCATGAACAGCATAAGTTCCTTCCAGAAAATCTGATTTCTTCCTGGTAATCTCATTAGTTTTGAGAGTCAATTCCTCTGCAACACCAGTATTCCTTCCTGCAAAGTAAATCTTATCAGCATTCTTAAGGATACTAACTAATTCGGGGTCGATAGTTGTAGTTAAAGCTTTTTCAATATCCTCAGCCAGCTGATTCAGTCCATCCATATTGGTTCCTTCCAAATGATTGAGAACCGAATCATAAAACAAGCCTTGCTCAATAACTGATTTTGTTGCTGCTACTGCATCCTCAACACCACAATTCATTACATGTGTATCCATTGAGATTTGTTCAAGCGTAGTGTCTTTGTTAGCTGTTAACCCAAAAAAGGCATCATGTCCTTCCTCCTTGAGTTTCATAAATAAGCGTACAAGCTCCTTGGTTTTTCCAGAATTAGATGCCCCAAAAACAGCATAATCCTTCAGATGATACTCCATAGCCTGGGTTGAGCCCTCTGTCATTATAGCCATAGGGCCACCAGCTTTCAGAATATCATAAATAGCCTTTTTGGCTGGAAAAATCCTACTACTTCCCTCCCCGGTTAGAAATAAAGCCTTTTTTTTCTGAATAGCGTCAGCGAATTGCTTTGTTGACTCATGAGAAAACTGATTTACTACATCGCTTGTTTCGAGCATTTCCCGAACCAAAGCATATTTGGAATATTTTGGATCTGAAAGATTCATAATTTGGTGTATTTACTATTTTACAATTTTAACAAAACCAGCTAGTTCCAGCTGAACTAATGGATCCTTTTGGAATCCACCTCCAAGATGCTGCCAGAATACTTCAGCATATTCTACATCCATCATTTTACCATAATCCTTATTTCCCTGGTAAACCACTCCAAAAAAGTCATCCATTTTATGCATAACTTTCATCAAGGTTTGTTGTGATTGGTGATACTGGAGCATTTCGCGCTTAGCATCCATCACGGAACTAACATCTACAGAGAAATGAGGCGGTGCAATTGGAGCTCCTATTGGATCCTTCAGTGTCAGGGGAGCAGTGTGATACAACAAGGGGGTTATTTCCAGAGGTTCCTCCTCAACTGGTACATTTGGCAGTGTGGCCACAATAGTTGCCGCTTCCACCATATTGCAGGTAGCCCTGTGATCCACATGGTAATCCATTGGCAGATGAGTCATCACAATACCTGCTTTATACTTCCTTACCAATGAGGCTATCTTCAGCCTCAGCTCCTCTGTATCAAACAGATACCCATCTCTACCTTCAAAACAATAATAATCAGCATCCAAAACTGCTGCAGCTTTTCTGGCTTCTTCTCTTCTGATATCTATAGTAGTTGCTTCATTTGAGCCTATTCCGCCCATACCACCAGCCGTAACAGTAGCTATAACAATTTTATAGCCTCTATTTTTTAGCAATTTTAAAGTTCCTGCACACCATGCCTCTGTATCATCGGGGTGAGCATGAATAGAAACTACAACATTATTAAATCTCATTTTACAAATTTCTTATCCAATTCAACAAATTCCGGAAGTTCACCAATTAAGGGCCGGATATAATCATAAAAGGCATCGCTAACAAAATTGCCTCTGGAATTAAAATATTCAAAAGGCATTGGCTTGGCCTTCACAGCAACGTCATTCAGAAGTGCTTTCCCAAAACTAACAATATATGGAGCACTGCTAATTCGGTTTATGGCAACCATAAACCCTGACTCCTCAGCATTCGCAATTTTTATCGCCTCTATTCCGCATTGAAATGCCTCATCTAAATCAAGCTGACTGGCTCGAACGAAATCTGACATGATCAAAGATTCGGTAATCTGAAATTCTCCTCTGAAACCAAAATTATCACTTATAAATCTGTGTAGATTCAAGCCCACGCTGGCCCCACCCATAGCACCAAATTCAGTATTATTGAACTTATCCTTTGTTGCGGAAGCACTTACGGCAGTACCATCTGCAAACTTCAAACCTTCGCCACAAACTACTGATACCCAACCATACTTCTTATAAACAGATTCAACATCCTCAAGGAATTTCATTTTATCAAAGGTAAATTCCGGTGAATAAATCAGATGAGGAGCATCCTCGGGGCGGCGTTTGGCCATGGCAGTAGCAGCTCCCAACCATCCTGAATCACGGCCAATTGTCTGGTAAACCACAAACTGATCCACCTTCTTCATTCCACGAGCCAAGGCTCCGGCCTGCATCACATTGAGAATATTACTGCGGGCAGCTGAAGCAAATCCCGGAGTATGATCCGTACCAAACAAGTCATTATCAACCGTTTTGGGGATTCCAATACCGATCAGTTCATATCCCTCCTTGCGACAATACTGCTCAACCCGGTTTATGGTATCCATTGTATCATTCCCACCAATCAGGAAGAAGTAACGTATATTATACTTTTTCAATACCTCCAGAATTCTCGGAAAATCAGCATCCTGCAACTTATAACGAGATGATCCCAAAGCAGATCCCGGAGTCTTTCTCAGTCCCTCTAAAACCCCTTTTGCTTGGTTACCCAGATCAATAAGCGTTTCCTGCATGAAGCCCTCAATTCCGAAATTCATTCCGTAAATCGATTCTATTCTTGGAGACCTGGAAGCTCCGTCAATCACACCAGCCAAACTGGAATTTATTACGGATGTAGGACCTCCTGATTGCCCTATGATAGCGTTTCCTTTTAACATGCCTCAAATTTAAGAAAAATCTGTTCTATTCTGTTCTATTCTACTCGAATTCTAAAACTCCAAAATACTCTGGCTGATGAAAATCCGGATTATCAGTTCCCACCGGATTCCATGTGAGGTAATGCATTTCAGAAAGGCTATCACCACACTTGTAGAAATTTGCTCTGATTATTTTGCCAGATAGCTCAGGGAGAGGACTACCAAAGAGAATATCAAGTGGAATTGCCACACAAAGAGTCCAGCTTTGCTTTCCTTTTTTCTCATCAAATGGCTCAGTGCCAACACTAGACAAGCGTCTTATTCTTTTGATTAACTCCGGATTCTGAACTGTACTATCATGCCGACCATTGCCTTTCCCCAGCAAGCAAGTACCAATCGGATTAAACTCAAAATTGTAATACGGTCCATCAGAAACCGGGGTAACAAAAAACTCAACACATGAGTCCTGACACACAGATTGATTTGGCTTTGACTTTTGAGCCATTACATAATCCTCTGTCACATAGTATTTTATGTAAATCTCCTCATCACTATACCCAATATTGAATTTCACCTCAGGTTGATAGTTGTACCCATCCCAGTTTACGGTATTAATTGGGGTTCCCATTCCGAGTTTATCGAGAAGTGAGGAGATTTCCTCCATAGGAGTAGCGGAGGTGGTTTTCAGGTGTTTTATCGTTAATTTTTTCATAATTTCGAAATAATGGGCAGACACGTTAGTCTGCCCTTACATATTGTCCATACATGCGCCTGTAGGGGCCGACCAGTGTGTCGGCCCATGTGTTGGCCCCATCAATTATTTTCGCAGCGCGATGACACCGATATACACGAAACACAGGATGGGAATCATAAAACCGGCCATTAAGCTGCCGGAAAGATCAGCAACAACACTAAATAACATTGGTACAAAAGCACCACCAATGATGGCTGTAATCATCAATCCGGATAGCTCGTTTGATCGTTCAGGCATTTTATCTATCGCAATGGAAAAAATCATCGGGAAGATATTGGCAAATCCCAGACCTGAAATGAAGATGGCTGCAATGGCCACAGCTTTGATCGGAATAAACAGCCCTATCATCCCGACCAGAGCTGTAAATGTTGAAATAATCAGAAACTGACGAGCTGTAATCCAGTTAAGAATCACCCCCCCTGAGAATCGTCCGATTAAAATCGCAGTTACCACAAAGGCCGATCCCAACAAACCCCATGTTTTCAGATCAAAATCATAGATTTCCTGTAAGTAGATCGGAATTTTGGAGAATAGGCTCACTTCAGCACCAACGTAAAAGAATATTCCTAACACCATGGAGAGCACATACTTGTTTTTCAGTAACGACAAACAGGATTTCATTGTTGGATATTGGCTTTTATCTATCTTGCTTTCATTGATCCTGGTAAGCGCCAGGAAGAAAACTGTGATAAATAATCCGACACTATAAATTGGGAACAATAGCTTCCAATCCATATCCCACCACTTAACAGCTGCAACAGGGATAAGCATTCCTGACAAAGTTCCAATCGCCTTAATAAATTGGCCAAAAGCCAGATTCCTTGAATACTTCCCTTCAGGTGATACATCACGCATAATTGGATTTCCTGCAACCTGGAGTATGGCTGCACCGGCACCCAGAAAAAGAACAGATAGAAGCAGTAGGGCAAACTCATCAAAACCAAAAATAGTTGGAATCAGCAGACCCAGAAGAGCAACTAACAGACCAATTTGCAGAACAAATTTTTTGCCTTTTCGTCCCTGATAAATCCCCATTGGCACAGAAAGCAATCCAAACATGATGAATCCTAAAAATGTTACCAATTGAGAAGATGTATGAGAAAGAGTGAATTCATCCTTCAGGAGAGCGGATAAGGGACTAACGACGTCTCCAAATCCCATACACAAAAAGGCCAGGAAGATTGGAGTTGATCTGTAAAGATTTTTTGTATTCATATGTTTGGTTTATCTGATTAAATTTCTGACTTTTTCAAGACCATTAGAACCAAAGCCTTGACATTAATAAGGTTGAGAGCAATAGCAAGAATTACAGAAGCTGATATCATACTAAAGAATCTAATCCCCCAGCCGGCATCAATATGCTGAGATCCCCATCCCAATCCGAATACCCCGGCAATAAAAACCACTAATCTGAAGACCAACTGAGGATCAGGTCTGAACCTGAACTTTCCCACTACTATCACATACTGACTAACTCCAACAAATACCTGTGTGGCAAGGGCACTGAAAGCAGCACCAAGGGCCAAATATTTGGGAATAAGAATCAGGTTTAAAACAATATTAATGACCACAGCAATCGCAGAAGTAATATTTAGTTGACGTAAGTTTCCATTCGCTGTCAGCAAGGTTCCATAGATTATTGTCCCGGCCATTCCAAGAAATGCAAACATCAGCACACTGAAAATCAATGCTGAGGCTGCAATTTCTTCTTCATATTCCATGAGTATCATGATCTCTTTCCGATAGAACATGGATGCTACAGCCAATATCATGGCAGGTATAAACAAGAGCAGTGAAGAAAGTCGAGTCAATTCATGGATATATTTCCGATCAGAGATCATTTTGGAAAACATGGGCAATAATAAAACAGCAAATAGCAGTGCAAACTGATAGGCCGCATCAAAAAGCCTGAATCCATGATAATAAATACCAACAAGCGCTTGCCCCTCTTCCGGCTGGAACATATTGCGTATCATCACCTGATCAATACGAGTATAGACAGACATAAGCAGAACCAGGAGAGCATAAGGAAAAGACTGCTTCAAAACCACCAGAAAGAAAAGCCTGTCAAATTTTAACTTCGGGAAACGGGATTTCCAGAGAACAATTGCAAAGCAAATCAACATGGTCAGCACATAGGCGGTCGTTTGGGCATACACAAACCATTCGATCTTGAAAGGCTGGTCAAACAGATTTCCCCAGAGTAAAACAGAACACAATAATATCATCAGGGCCCGGTCGAGTATAGAAACCAGGGAATTCACTGTATGCATCTGCATTCCGGCTATATTTGACCGGAGATAAAGGGTAAAGGATGTCAGGAACTGATTTAGTACAAGGAAAGTCAGAATGTGCTTCTCCTGTCCATCTAAATCCATAAATGTTGAAACACCAAAAACAACAATTGCATACAATCCTGCCAAAAGAAATTTCAGGACAACAATATTTGCAAAATATTTTCTCAGAAGCTGATGATTCTGAGAGATATTCCTGTTGTTGTAGTTAGTAATCCCCAGATCCAACAGGATATTCAGTAAAAAAGAAAAACTCAGAAGGCCGGCATACATTCCGAAAGATGTGGAACCTGTTAAGATCTGAACCTCACGGTCAATTCCAAATATCCATAATGGCTTGATCAATAGATTGAGCAAGATGATCAAAACCAGATTCGTGACAAACTTTCCCTTCAAGCTTTTGTTGTTTATTTTGCACTTCAGCAAGATATCCGACACTAAAGTCCCCAAAAGTAACAAAATTAGATATGCATTATTTATTTTTACCCGTTCTTCAATAAAACGATAATAAAAATTCATCATGAACATTGCTGTTAATTGTCGCTTATTGCAACAAGGAAGACTGGAAGGAATCGGCTGGTTCATGTATGAGAATCTAAAACGGATTGCCAGGGATCACCCTGAACATCAGTTCTTCTTCATTTTTGACCGGCCTTTTGATCCTTCTTTCATATTCTCAGATAATATCAAAGCTCTGGTTTTGGGCCCACCTACCCGTCATCCCTTTTTATGGTATTTGTGGTTTGAATGGAGATTACCAGGAGTTCTGGAAAAGATCAATGCAGATTTATTATTCTCACCAGACGGATACCTTTCATTGCGCTGTAAGATTCCTCAGGTACCAGTGATACATGACATCAATTTTGCTCACCGACCCAAAGATCTGCCCTTTTTGACACGGCATTATTACAACTATTATTTCCCGCGTTTTGCCCGTAAGGCTGATCGTATTTGCACAGTTTCAGAATACTCTCAGAAAGATATCTCCAAGACTTACGCAATTGACGAATCCATGATCCATGTTGTATATAATGGTGCTAATGAAGCATATAAGCCATTAGACGGGAAAGAAAAGCAAGCAGGAAGAATGAAATATGCAAATGGATCAGAGTATTTTATTTTCATAGGATCCATACATCCAAGAAAAAATTTAGGCAATCTAATTGAGGCTTATGAAAAATTTGTTGAGCGAACTGGTTCAGAGGTGAAGCTGGTGGTGGTTGGAGCTCAAATGTGGCAGGGACAACAGACCGCAAAGGCACTTCGACCCCGCTCAATGACTGCAATACCAGACCCTGAGCGGAGTCGAAGGGTCGAAGGGTCGAACATTCTCTTTCTGGGTCGATTAGAAGCAGAAGAACTTCGTGAAGCGCTGGGTTCTGCACTCGCCATGACCTTTGTTCCCTGGTTTGAAGGCTTTGGAATTCCCGTTGTTGAAGCAATGTATGCCGGAGTTCCTGTATTGACATCAACGGAAACATCCCTACCTGAAGTTGGAGGAGAGGCGGTGTTATATGCTCATCCCGGGAATGTGCAGGAAATCTCAGATCAAATGGAGAAACTAGCTTCAGATGCAAGCCTCAGGGAGGGCTTAATTCAAAAAGGTAAGCAGCAGAAAGAAAAATTTAGTTGGGATCAAACTTCACATAAGGTTTGGGATTGTCTTGAAACCGTGATTGCAGGGATAGAGAATAATCATGACTAAAACACTATTGCCATATTTAATTCCTGGCCGCATCGAAGCCGGATGTGATGAGGCTGGCAGGGGCTGTCTGGCCGGACCAGTTTTTGCTGCGGCTGTTATTCTCCCAGAAGGCTTTCTCCATCCCTTACTGGATGATTCCAAAAAACTCAGTGAGAAAAAGCGGGTTTTACTGCGTGAAGTAATCGAGAAAGAAGCTATAGCATGGGCGGTTGCAGATGTGAGTCCGAAAAAAATCGATGAGATAAATATTCTTAACGCAAGTATCCAGGCCATGCACAAGGCAATTCAAGCCTTAAGCCGAAAGCCTGAAGCTTTGCTAATCGATGGTCATCGTTTTAAACCTTACCCCGGCATTCCTCATTCTTGTGAAATCAAAGGGGATGGTCGCTTTTTGTCGATTGCTGCCGCCTCAGTTCTGGCCAAGACCCACCGGGATGAGTATATGGAAAGGATTCATTTGAAATATCCCGCATATTGCTGGGATAAAAACAAAGGCTACCCAACAAAACTGCATCGGGTCGGGATACTGAAACATGGAGTTACAGAATATCACAGAATGAGCTACAGGTTGTTGGATACACAAATAGAAATTACTTTTACTTAACATATACCAAGAATTATGAAACAACTCCTCCGCACACTTTGCCTGCTATTGTCTGTCTCCTTTCTCCTATCATCATGCTCCACTACTCCAACCTGGACGAAGGAGCAAATTACAGAATACTGGACTAACGGTAAAACCCTCCCTTCTGAACTTCTAAAACAGTTTCCACTACCGGAACAAGCAGTGAAAAACGACAAAGGATTCAACGTGCTGATCGACATGGCTCACGAATGCAGCTTTGTTACTCTATGGACTCTGCCCGAGCAGCTTAACGGATTGGGTTACAGGGCGGTGGGAAGCCATGCTACCCTAAACTCAGTACTTAACCCCAATGGAGAAAGCAGAATCAGGATGGTGTATGATACTATTAATAAAATCCATCCTTTCGTCTGGATGCCAAATCCGGATATCCATCTCATTATTACTGGCCAAAACAGTGAAAAGTCTCAAATCTACACTGAGGATGAATTAACAAGCCTCACCAGTTTCGTGAATGAAGGCGGAGGCCTCCTTGTTCAGGGAAAATCAGCAGTTAAACAAATTCGGGAAGCATTAAAGCTGGATTCTGAACAAAAGCTGATCACCAAAATAGAGATGAATAAAGGCCGTGTGTGGTTTACAGAATCAGGTTCAGATTTTCGCTATCCGCAAAAGGCCGATCAAATTCAAAAAGATTCTGTAGATCAGGAATTGCAAGTGACTCTGAAATGGATTACCAATAATCAAAAGGCCCTCAAAGATGAGCCCCGACTCCCGGAACCAATGTGGGGTGGCGGAGGAATCTATCCGGAACTGGAAGATAATTTTAACAACATCGTCTTTTATTGGGCTGCCAATCAAAAAGAAGAACTATTGAGAACCGTTACAGTTGATATACCTAAAGCTCAGCATTTTGTTCAGGAACGATTACCTTCAGAACCAACTGCCGAGCCCATGTATCTCATCCTTTGTGCCGGAAGTGGTGGCGGATGGGCTGTGAATGCATACCGACCTAAGGAAAATGGGATTATCAGCCTTGATCCACATGGGATTCTTTCGATATTCGGACATGAACTGGCCCATACTATGCGGGGCCCCCTCAATGATAATGGTGGTTTTGCAGGTATTGCGCCAATTCCTAATCGAGGAGAAGCACATGCAGGCTGGTATCAGGGAAAAGTGAATGCCCTGTTTAGGGAATCAGACCTGGAAATATCAAATAGAAATTGCAACTCAATGTTTGATTGGGATCCTGAGGGAAATGCCATGGATCTGGCAACTCATTATGAAAATGAAGCCATGAAAAAAGACTGGGGATATGGAAAAGACTGGACAAAAACGTGGTATATCTGGCAAAAACTTGATGATAGATACGGCCCAACCTGGTATCCAAGATGGAAGTATATCCAGCACACACGTTGGCAAAATGATCCCGAACACAGACTTAGCTGGGATGAAATGGTTGAAGATATGAGTATAGCTGTTGGTGAAGATCTCTTCCCTTTTATGAAGGAAGTTGGAACCAGCCTTGAAAAGAGCAGACTAGAACAAATTGAGTTTAACGGAAACATGCTCACACTGAATGTTGCTCCCATTGAAGTTACCCCTGCAGGACCGGTTCGAATTGAAGCTATTGGAGACTTTAGAGAGGAAATAGAAATTAGAAAATAAGATTTAAGGCTAAGAGTTAAAATTAAGTAAAGGATAGGATTAAGTCTGATTTTATGCTTCTTCCTGTACTTCGAATCCTAATAGTCTTGAGATGTCATAAACTTCTCGCTTAAAGTCACCGAAGAAAGTTACACGATGCCAACCCCACTGATCCCATTCGTTCAGGAGTTTGTGTATATCACCTTTCACTTCAATTGCCAGTTTATTTCGGCAGGCCCGGTCGTCATCAACATTTTCGACAGCAATGCCCTGGTGAAAGATCACTTTTTTCTTGGAATGATCAAACTGAATAGTGGTGGTCATATCACCAAGTGGCATCAAAGAACGGTTGCATGCTCCTTTCCGGTCTTCTGAGTGGGAGCGCAAATCAAACGGGTTTTTGGTACCATCAGGACCATAAACCTTTGTGGGCGCTATACAGTGCGCATATATAATTTGGTTCTTTGAAGTGTCAATAACCGGGTCGGATATAAATCCCGGACGACCGACCAGATAGGTCATCAACATTTTTGTGAGCGTTGAGCGTTGGTCAGCTTCACAGGCTCCAACAAGACCCTGGTCATCCAATGCCATGAAACCCAGACATGGATAAGCTACCGGAAGCTGTCCGCTATAGATTCCACCAAGACAATTAACCGTAATAGCCTGAGCATGATGGTCATTAATCAACTTATGCATGGCCAGATACATCCGGGCTCCTTCGTAAATATCGTCTTTGCTGGGTTCAATAACACGATTAGCTTCTTTGGTCCAAATCCGGGCTTGTTTTCTTGCATCTTCAGGATTGATCTGTTCGTAGGCATTTTTGAGAGGCTCAAAAGACATACCAACTACATCCGTGCCGTACACTTCATTGATTCCCTTATCGGCACTGTTCCCTACTACAAGCATCCTGGATTGCTGCAATTTCTTAAGAGTTGACAACAAACGCATGGATTTAATGATATCCTGATCATCAGACGAGCTGACTGCCACCACTTTGTGCCCCTCCCGTCGTACTCTTGCAAAAGAGGTAAGGAACTCACCAGAGCCAGCATATAAATGATCAATCATCACAGTGGGCTTCCCATGGGTCGCAATTGTTTCCGTAAGATTGCCCCACAAACAACCCACCAGATATATTGCGTATCCATCTGCATTTCCGGTTTGCTTGATGATCCGGGTACCTTCCTCTGCAGAACCATCCATGGTGGAGATGAAGTTGAATTCAATATCCGGACAATTTTTAATCAGCATTTTTTTGGCCTGCCGGATTTTTCCTTCAAAATCATAACCGATATTGGGCCAGTTAGGATAATCCGGATCAGGATGGGCAAAAATCACACTGACTTTGGCCTTCTCTGCATTTATTGCTGGAGAAAATAGAGGAGCCTTTAAAGAAGCCAATGCTGCAGTAGGCAATATGGCCATACCGGCTGAACAGGCCGCACAATGATGTACAAAGCGACGTCGCGTAATCTTGGATGATAACATAATGATTTGCTTTTGGTTTGCCTAAAGTTACGAAAAAGAGGAAATAGTACTTAGGAAATAGAAATTAAGGCCAGGAATAGGATTAGGATTAGGATTAGAAAAGACTTAGCAATTTATTTGTCTGGTGCTACTTTGCCAACAATGCTTTTCGTGTCCACTGCTTATTATCTACCTTAAGTTGTATGAAATAGACTCCGCCGGGCA
>JAYEFL010000108.1:0-14893 GCA_034658635.1 Bacteroidota bacterium
GGTACCATCCAAGCTTATTACTGATAATAATATCATCCGGGTCTATCCCAAGATCAGCAAGTCCTTTCCCAATAGTTTCCAATGCGAGTCCAGCTCCATATTTTCCGGCAGAGTCTATTACAACTGGCTTTTCGGTGCACTCAAACCACTTTTTCATGATTGCTAATTTCTCCGGATATGACAGCGCCGTATACAGGTTTCCCAGATAACTGGTCCCATAAATAATTTGTGATACGTCAATTCCCGTATTACCCAGTTCTTTTTTTGCAGTAAGCATTGTTGTTTTAGATATTGAGTCCATGAAATTCTATACAGTTATTTCAATATATTTTCTCTAATTTCTAATAAATACTACCAAGTGGTAATGCATCTGGCGTCATACCGAGATTTCTGAGGCTATTGATATCTGTTTTTGCCTAAATCAAAATACCCTTCTTTCGATATAACGAATAGCTATACTAACGGATTTATTGAATATCGCATCAATCCATACAATCGTCTTCCATTGATCCAATTCCTTCACCGTCCCATGATGAAAATCTTGTCCGGATATAAGCTCTTTTCCATTGATTTCAACAACAGGATCATCCAGCCTGAATCCCTCCAAAACCAACGCAGGTTTTACAGCAGGATGATCCTTACTGGCGATCAATTGTCCTTCAAATCCACCTGCACCTAAACCACTTATTAAATATGCCCTTTCAGCAGTTTCATAGGAGGCTTTCCCTGTTCTTAGTTTGAGTTCAGGTGCATGTAACCAACTATTTGCCAATGATACCAGTTCATCAGGCTTATCCTTGGTCATTCCATGCAACATAATCCGTGTTTTCACACTCTCATCCATGTAATAATCTTTCCACTGAGTGAAAGTTGTGAGGTTAAAGTGCGAAGCTCTATCATTGTTTACTACCCATCTGCCATCACCCGGAACCGGAGTTACGGGCCAGTGATTCCACCAGCCATAGACACTGGGTACAGAATCGGGGCGGTAATAACTGGCCATCTTTGCAGCATAAGATCTGAAAAATGGTGAATCATATTTCCCCTCAGCTGATTCAAATGGCTCTGGAGAAATGATATAGAAAGGCTTATATTCTGATTTAAAATTTACCACATGAATATTGGCTTTCTCAGGTTCTTTCATTTCGACGGGAAGATCATTTCTCCATGAATAATCGCTCGTCTCCCCCTTCATATTCACCAATGTGATCTCAGGATCTTCCATAACATCATCCGGATGCTGTCCTGGCGACAATAAAATAATAGATTCCTCCCAATCATGCTTTCTGAGTGGATTGGAATAATGCAAATCAATTCTTCTTATCCCAATTCCATCCGGATAAATAATATAATACTCATCAGCCCATTCCCCTCGTCCGTCAATATCTTTTGCAACAAAAGTGTACTCAGTATCCACCAGTCCGTACCGCCAATGAACAATGGTTCTGGCCGGGGTATTTTCAATAATCCTGACATGACTAAACCGACAATCACGATCCATTAATGGCTCAGCGCAACTGGTAACATCACTACCCCAAGTTTCAGTCCACTCATTGGTATACCAGATACCATTCTCAGTAACCCAGCAAGGCACAAAACTGGTTCCACGCCAAAAAACCAGACGACAGTTATTATCGGCAAATCGCACCAATACATCAGGGTAATCTCCTACCCGCCAGAGCCTGTCCCATTGCGGTGTGTAATCTAATCGGGTGTAATTGGCACCAAACTCAGCCTGACCAGATGGCCCGGCTGGAAGAATACGGGGCTCAGTTTTGACCTTGGGCAGAGGCTGGTAATCTCCATATAGATTTCTTATATGTCTGGCATCCAAAGCTTCTCCATATACAACAAGCTCATCAACTCTTCCATCTAAAAAGGAATAATTCTTAGTAACGGTATATTGGAAATCCCACCACTGTTCAAGAATAGCATTCCGACCAATAGTCAGGCTGTTTCTATTCGTGCCTCTGATCACCGGACAATTTTCAATCTGCTCAAGCATTTCCCCATTCAAATAAAGAGTAGCCAAACTGCCCTGCTCCACAACTAAACTCACCATAAGCCACTGTCTAAGTGGCAATTGCTCGCCTGTCATCTCTACCCAATTGATCGGTTGACCTAATCCGGCTGTAAGCTCACCATTACGATTAAGCGCTAATAATACTCCTTCTTTCTCGCTGTTTCGCAAATCAAAAACCGGACATCGAAACCAGGGATATGCTTCGAGAAAAATCCATCCTGAGATCGTAAACTCACGAGGAAGATCCTGAGAAAATCTCTCACGCTCAAGAAAACTGGTATAGCCATCAAACTGGATAGCACCATTTTTGACACCATCAACCGGATCAAAGAAACCAACAAGCTGATCTGATTGCCCGGAAATCCCATCAACTGTAGTTGCCTTATGAAGTTGATCAAATGACCATTGTGCAATTATTTCCTGTGCACTAAGGGATGGGAAAAATAATCCGATCAGGACAACGAATACAAGATTTTTCATAGAGATGAAGGTAATACTTTTCCGTCACGTTCGTGTCACATCAGCGTCATGTTCGTCCCCCCAAGGGAATCGTAAAATAAAACACCGAGCCTTTTCCTTCCTCAGATTCTACCCAAATTTCTCCACCCAGCAATTCTACGAAGGCTTTTGAGATAGACAGGCCTAAGCCTGAGCCTTCAAAAAGTCTGGACTGACTCATATCGGCCTGAACAAAGCGATTAAAGATGGCCTCTTGTCGCTCTTTCGGAATACCAATACCCGTATCCCGTACAAAATAACTAAAAACTGCGATAAAAGAAAATCCTATCTTGCAAGATAAAACACCAGGTTTTTGAAATATCCTTCTGCTGGGTGCATGAAAATTGAGTCAATACTATTAAACAAACACTATGATAACTAAACCATTATCTCCAATCCTATTATTCGGTTTACTAATAGTTTCATATTCATCTTTCGGACAAAATATTAAAATAGATCAGCTCCCCGTGCGAGGATTATGTATCGAAGCTCCGCGGCCAAACCGTGTGAAAGATTTTGTGCGCTTCATCGATGAAGAATTATCCAGTTTCAATGTGAATACCCTTATTTTGAGAATTGACTGGAATTACCAATATAAGAGTCATCCGGAACTGAAAGATTCTATAGCTCTGTCAAGTAGTGATGTGAAGCAATTAGTGAATATTTGTAAAAAACATAACATTAATCTTATCCCGCAAATCAATCTACTCGGACATCAATCCTGGGCTTCAACAGCTTACAGTCTGATAACCGTTTACCCAGAGTTTGACGAAACCCCACATGTTAAGATGCCGAAAAAGCATGAATGGCCAAATGAGGATGGACTTTACTGCAAATCCTATTGTCCGCTTCATCCGGGAGTACACAAAATAGTATTCGAATTGGTGGATGAAATATGTGAGGTTTTTGAAGCATCTCATTTTCATGCAGGTATGGACGAAGTATTTTATATCGGTAATGATAATTGTCCAAGATGTAGTGGAAGGGATAAAGCCGAACTTTTTGCCGGCGAGGTAAATAAAATCCGGAATCATCTTGCTTTAAATAATATAACCCTGATGATATGGGGAGATCGATTACTGGATGGAAAATCAACCGGGATGGGAATGTGGGAGGCCAGCATGAACAATACTCATAGGGCTATTGATATGATTGCCAAGGATGTATTTATTTGCGACTGGCACTATGAAAGAGCAGAGCAATCTGCTGTTTATTTCGCTATGAAAGGCTTCAGCGTAGCCACTTGTCCGTACAATAAAGCAGATGTAGCAATGGAGCAAATCGATGATATGGTACGTTACAGGGAGAATGCAAATCCAGAGCTTCTGCCAAGATATCAGGGTATTATTCAAACCATATGGTCAGGAGCCGAATCTTTTATGGATAGGTATTATCTATACAAAGAGAATCCTGAAAGCAGAGCAGGCTCTGTAGACTGTACAATGAGTGTTTTTGAGCGATTTAGTGAAAGTAAATAATAAGATTAGCCATAAGAACTCTATTAATTATTGGTCTGTGCCTGTTCTTTATGAATCTCAATGCACAAGAGAGAAATGACACAGGAAAAGAAATGGTAGCTTCATTTCTTCAATCCTTCTAAAATATTTATTAGTTCCTTAACTAGCTCAGGATGCTGATCCCACAAATCATTGGTTTCGGCTGGATCTAATTCTAAATTATATAGCTGACCAATTAAGTTTAAGGAATCCTGAGGAGTATTGAAGCTGCCGGATCCTGAGCCTTTTGTTCCCTGGATCAATTTCCAATCACCTTTCCGAATGGCAAATACGCCTGATACTGAATGAAATACTCTTACCATTTCAGCAGATCCTTCTACTTCCTGACCAATAAAAGCAGGCCAAATATTATAACCATCCTCTGAGGCTGTGCTTTGATTATTTTCATCGCTCAAGAAATCGAAAGTAGACAGTATGTCTGTCAGGCTGATCACCTGATTGCTTTGTGTTTCAGCCTTAATTTCTCCAGGCCAGCGGGCAATAAATGGAATTCTGTGTCCACCCTCCCAGATATTCGCTTTATACCCCCGAAATTCACCAGCTGATTTATGTCCGTTGGCTCCTTTTCTGGGACCATTATCACTCGTCACAATCAGCAGGGTATTATTCTGAATATCAAAACGATCTAATACCTCAACAATCTGCCCTACACTCCAGTCTACAACAGTTACCAGATCCCCTCTGGGGCCTTCCTCACTTTTCCCTTTGGCAAAATCAGGGGCCAGAAATGGAATATGAGGTGAGGATAATGCCAGATAGAGAAAAAACGGAGTTTCGGGTGATGCTGCTTGGTTCTTAACAATAAAATCTCTTGCCTTCTCAGTGAAAGTAATATCTACAGTTTCCTGCGACCATTCAGATACCATTAGTCCGGGTGCAACACCAGGATGTTGGGTGAATTCTTCCGGACTAACAATAGTTGGTATTCCAGTGGTCTTTCTGTTCTCAATAAAGCAATATGGAGGGTCACCAGTTGAACATCCCTGTGTCCCAAAGAAATAATCAAATCCCATATCAAGGGGACCCCCAAGAATTGGTTTTTCAAAATCGACATATTGCTCATTTTCCCGATAAATACCCGAGTATTCCTGATACTCGTTATTGTCGTCTTGCATCTTGTATCCATCTTTTGTTTGCCAGGTCATGCCTAAATGCCATTTTCCAATGCAAGCTGTTTCATACCCTCGCTTCTTAAGCAGACTGGCAATTGTTTGTTGCCCGGCTTCAATCAGAGGGGGCTCATCATATCCGAGTATCACACCCGTTTTCAGGCGAGTCCTCCAACAATAACGACCTGTTAGTAGTCCATAACGAGATGGCGTACAAACAGATGATGGAGTATGAGCATCGGTAAACATCAGACCTTCTGAAGCCAGTTTGTCAATATTAGGCGTTTGGATTTTTGACATAGGATTATAACAGCTTACATCACCATATCCCATATCATCAGCGAGAATCAGAACAATATTTGGCAAACTGGGATCTGTTTTTCTATTCTTTTCTGCAGAACATGAGCCTATAGAAAGAATAAATGGAACGATAAGAAGATTTAAAAAAACAGTATGTTTATGCATATCTGTTGATTCTTCATTAAGTTAAAGATTAAAGTTTTGGTCACATCTGCGTCACGTCTTCAAATTACACCAAAATATCCTTACGCCGATAGCTCAAATAACTCCCCCCGATCAGCAAACCCATCCCGGCAACCAGCACCCCGATCCGCCACCATTCCATATGATAATCATCTGCCAGCAAATCGATATTCATGTATTTGTAGGGGGTGAAGTAAAGCAGAAATTGAGCCTTATCTGTTATCCGGAGGATTGTATCGAACATATACAGGAACATGACAATTCCGATGGCCGGACCAATAATTGATTTGGCACGTTTCATCATAACAGTGATGAAAAATCCCAGGACACCAAAGAAATAGCATATGAACAATCCGTATACATGGAGAATTGTAATTTGTACAAAGGTGGACCCAAAACCAGAAATAAAACCTGTCCAGAGTACCCCGTTAAGCCACAAGGCCAGGTTAGCAAGGGTAACGTATACTCCTACAACTGCTAGTTTACTACTAATTATTTGATTACGAGTAATTGGCTTTGAAAGCAAAAACTCAGCCGTACGGTGTTGCTCCTCACGAGACAATATACTGGCACCAAGATAAATAGCATAGGCACCAGTCATCATGGGTATATAATAAACAAAGTAAGTTACATAGAATCCCAGCACGTGGTTCCATTGCCCTTCCTGGAAATTAAGAGCATCCTGAAATGCCTGGGGCATATTAGCATAGATATCCGACATAGAGGCCATGGTATCCTGCATAGCTGTATACATCGAAAGGGTTATGCAAAGGAATCCGGTCAAGGTAAGAGTAATGATTACAAAAACCTTGAGATCTCTTCTTAGTTCATTTTTGAATAGATTGATATTCATGACTGGTCCTCCCCGTTTTTATCCTCATAATAATGCATAAAAACTTCTTCCAGATCAGGTTCTTCTATTTTGATTCGTCCGATTGGCAGTTCAGACAGGTCGCGCAAAAGTTGGCGGGTATCACCCTTAAACAGAAAAGTAATCCCATCAAGCATTTCGCGTTTCTCAATAACACCTGCAGTCTTAATCGAAATCGATTCACCAGGGGACGTTAAGTGAATGGTAACACGTGATAATTGTGTGCTTTTGATGTGGGCAATATCATCTTCGCGAACAATCTTACCTTCCTTGATAATCGCCACGCGATGGCAGAGTTTTTCCACCTCACTGAGTATATGGGAGGAGAAGAAGACCGTAGTACCCTTATTATTCTCCTCGGATATAAGCTTGAAGAAGCGATTTTGCATAAGAGGGTCCAGTCCGCTTGTCGGTTCATCCAGGATAAGTAAACGCGGTTGATGCAGAAGTGCCTGAACCACGGCAACTTTCTTTTTATTCCCCATCGATAGTTCTTCAAATTTCTTGTCTAGGTCAATCTCGAATATTTCAAGCAGATTCTTATAATGTCCGTTCAGAGATACCTTGTAAAACCGGGCTGAATACTCAAGCAAATCCTTCACCTTCATATGATCATAAAAATGCACTTCGGATGGAACGAATCCGACCATTTGCTTGATCTTTTTATCCTCCCGGATTATATCATGACCAAAGATTTCAGCTTTCCCGGATGTGGGGAACAGCAGGCTCAGAAACAAGCGGATAGTAGTGGATTTCCCTGCTCCATTAGGACCAATAAATCCATATGTTTCACCTTCCTCAACGGAAAAGTTCAGGTCAATAACACCTCGAGACTTGCCGTAGTACTTGGTAAGTGCTTGAGTTTGAATTGCTGCTGTCATGTTCCTGGTCCTTTCTTAATTAACAGATCATATTTTGCTTTCCGCTCAGCCCATCTTTCTCGTGCATATTGCTGCATATCTACTACTTTATCTCTCTCATCTACAATCTCTAAACCCAATATACTTTCAATTACATCTTCCATAGTTACAATGCCGCTCATACCACCATACTCGTCAACAACCAGGGAAATGTGCTCTTTTTTTTCTAGCAACACTTCCCATATCTTTAGCAATGTTTGAAATTCATGTACAACTACAATATCTCTACGAATATCTTCAAGTCTCAGATCAGTTTTCCTTTCAGCTAGTTTTTCCATTACAGTTTGTCGAAAAACATAACCCGTAATGTTGTCATTTTTTTTTGAAAAGATAGGAATTCGCGAATAATGAAGTAGCTCCTTTTCAAGCAGGAAGGCTTCTAGTGACATGTCCTGGTTCGCCACAGAAACGACCACTCTTGGTGTCATTACATCAGTAACTCTTATTGTTCTAAGCCGAATTAGATTTTGAATGATGATATTTTCCTTTTCATTAAAAACTCCTTCATCAGTTCCAATATTGGCCATAGCTGACATTTCTTCTCTACTAATGGATATTTCATCATCATTCTTAGAAAATAGTCTGGTTATGTAGCTGGTCATGACAACTAAGGGAAAGGTAATTATTATCATAGTGTTGATAATAACTCCTGAAATCAAAGCCAATCTTCTCCAGTACCTTGCACCAATTGTTTTAGGAATTATTTCAGAAAAAACCAGTATTAGTAATGTAAGAATGGCAGAGATAATACCAAAATATAATTCGCCATACAATTTTGTCGCTTGTGCCCCAACGCCGGCTGCACCAATAGTATGAGCGACGGTGTTCAAAGAAAGAATAGCTGATAGTGGTCGGTCAATATTCTGCTTTAACTTGATGAAAAGAGTTGCTGATTTATGACCATTTCTTTCTTTTACATTCAGGAAGGATACAGATGTGGATAGTAAAACTGATTCCATTACAGAACAAAGGAATGAAACAAACAAGGCAAGAAATAAATAGAGTAATAGAATAATCATTTAGTGTTTCTCCTTTTGTAGTTGACAGTATTGTTTTGGATATTTATCATACCAATATAATCATTCCATCACAAACAACTGTTTGACGGCATATTTCTACTATTATGATTTGAATCATACGTACATTTAGACAACATAAACAAAAACTAGAAGTAAATAACAAGATTAGCCATGCAAAAACTTATAGTGATTATTGGTCTGTGCCTGTTCTTTATGAATCTCAATGCACAAGAGAGAAATGATAACTGTACAAGCGTTCTCGTTTCTAAAGGAGCTTCAAGCGATGGTTCCGTTATGATTACTTATGCTTGTGATGCAGAATTTGTTTCTCACATGCGCCACATCCCTGCATTGGATCATGGAAAGGATTCCTTTATTGAAATAAGGAAAAGAAATGGAGAAGTGCATAATATTACACAACCAGCTCACACCTATAAAGTTGTGGGGAATATCAATGAATTTCAGGTGGCAATTGGTGAAACAACTACCAGCGGAAGAAGAGAGCTTGTCAATCGTGAGGGATTACTGGGCTATGGAAAGTTGATGGAGCTGATGTTGCAACGCGCCCAGACAGCCCGCGAAGGGATAAAGGTTATCGTTGATCTTGTTGAGGAATATGGCTACAGCAGCTCAATGGAGGCCTTTTCAATTTCTGATCCAAACGAAGCCTGGATACTAGAGATGATTGGGAAAGGTACTGGTGTTAAGGGGGCTATCTGGGTGGCTCTCAGAATCCCTGACGGATATGTTTCATGTCATGCAAATTTGTCAAGAATTGGAGAGATTCCTTTTGATGATAAGGAAAATTGCTTGTATTCAAAGGATGTGAAATCTTTTGCAATAGAAAAAGGCTATTTCGACCCCCAATCAGGTGAACCCTTCAGGTTTAATCTGGCCTATTGTCCGCCAACACCAAGTAGTTTACATTCTTGTGCCACACGTGTTTGGAGCATTCTCAGAAGATGTGCTCCTTCACTAAATCTATCACCCGATTATCATCGTGGGATTGAAGGTGCCGAACCCTATCCTCTTTGGGTAAAACCCGACGAAAAGATCTCATTGGAAGGTGTTTTCAGTCTTCTGCGTGATCATTATGAAGGAACTGATTATGATATGACAAAAGGAGTTGATGCTGGAGCTTTTGGTTGTCCTTACCGTTGGCGTCCTCTTGGCTGGGAGCTTGATGGCAAATCCTATATCTGGGAAAGACCAATTGCTACTCAACAGACAGCATATTCATTTGTTTCACAATCACGATCATGGTTACCTGACGCAATTGGAGGGATTAACTGGCAGGGAGTGGACGATGCTTATGCCACATGTTTTGTACCCTTTTATTGTAGGGTGAATGAAGTGCCAGAAGTTTTTCAGGCTGGTGATCTTCAGAAGTTCTCTTGGAATTCAGCCTGGTGGGTATTCAATTTCGTTGCCAATTTTGCCAATCTGAAATATTCCTATATGATCAAAGACATTCAGGAAGTTCAGAGCAATCTTGAAGGGATTGCCATCTCTACTCAGCCAGCTGTTGAAAAAGCTGCCCTGGAGTTGTACAAAACTAATCCTGAAATGATGGAACATTACTTAACCAATTATTGCTCCTCACATGCAGAATATGTTATTAAAGAATGGATCGAACTGGGAGAGGCCCTGATAACCAAATACAATGATGGCTATGTTAAAGATGAAAATGGCAGGGCCAGAGGTATTGGATACCCTGAAGAATGGTTGAAAAAGGTTGTAGATGAAAGACCTGATCAGTTTAAGTTGAAGAAATGGTAGCTTCCTTCACAAGCTCAGGATACTGTATGAAATGCAGAGATTATTCTTTGCGCATTAGCACCAACTCTTTCTTCAAACATGGAGCTGCTAGAACAAATTTCTTACCAATTCAAAGGGATTCAGTCCACTCAGCTTGATTGAAAATCTCACTCTTTCAAAATATGAATCTGTCATTTGGTCGTTAATTGCTTTAAGATCATTTGACATAATCAGAGGCAGGTATACTTCAAACATCTCCTGTGCAAAGGATAGTTTAACTCCGGCTTCCCACTGAAATGATCCCAAATCCGGATAACCAGGAACTTTTATTGGTTCTCCTAATGATGCAATATTTGCAAAACCCTTTATGGGTATGTTTTTCTTAATGGGCAATGAAGAACTTAGATTTAAGGCAACAATCCACTTGTTTGTCTGACCAGTTGGCGTATACGTTGCAAAGGCTCCATCATTGGGAATAAACTGATGTGACAAAAATCCTGTATAAGGATCCGCACCTCTATTAAAAAAGATTTCATCGTAGGTGTAATCATCCATCCCTCTCGAACCACTCAGAATGAAGTTATACATTGGTGAAACATCATCCTTTTTGTGTAAAAATGCGCCGGCAAATAACCTCATATCCAAACCATTATTGCGCTGGTAAGTAATTCTATACCTGGCGCTGGCAGAACTTTTCACGAACCCATCACCAGCCTGAAGGCTTAGATTCAGACTATAAGGATTATATGGGCCATTATAGCTGCGATTAAAATTGAGATTATACACCTTGATATTCTCTTCTCCGCTTCCTGGTAGATACTCAGGATTGCTGGCCATAATACCATCAATCACCACTTGATCTTTAAGCTTTGATCTAGGGCTATTGCTTGCAAAATTAAATGCTACGGATGCTTTAATTCGACCAAAAATATCTAAAGCCACATGGTCAAGTGCATACTTCTTTCCAGAAAGAGAAATGTCAATTGACTGAAAAATAGAATTGTAAGGCAGAATATGATATGCAAAGCTTGCACTACCGGCAAGGTCCTTTGTCCCGAAAGCAAACATCGGCATCAGCTGATATTCCATTTTCGCTGCAGGCACTACAGAGTTATAAAAAACCGCACCAAGCATATACTTATTAGCACTGTTCCATCCCATAACCGGAGCTACATTTAACTGTGTTCTGATCGGATTCTCAACAGCCCCCAGAAGTTTGAGTCTTAAGGGTTCAATTTTCTTAAATACTCCGGTAGTTCGTATCTGGTTGTTCTTTCTGTACAGATCGAGCATATCAGAATTATGATCTATCTGAACCCTATCCAAATCTGTGGACTGTGGCAGGGAAAACCATTTTTTCCCTTCAAAACCCTCGTACCACTCAGTAAACACCAGCTCGGAGTTCTTTATTCCGGATAAGGACAAAGGAGAATTAATACTACCAATGTTTTTAATGAGAACCTTGTCACCCTTTATCGCTTGAATTTTATAATCAATCTTTTTTGTGGTTTTTATCAGGTCATGAAAAACCCAGCTGAGATCTTTTCCTGTGTGTTCTTCAAAACTCTTCTGGAGATCCTCCGGATAGGGGTGCTTATACTTCCACTGATTAAAGAAATCCTGCATTATCTTATCGAATTGCTCATCACCGAGATATTGCATAAGATAATCCATAACCCTGGCAGATTTGAAATAAGTAATCATTCCGTAGTTAGACTCTGTATAATCAGCAGCATTTAAAGAAGCATGCTGATCGGTATTGAGTCGTGCAGCAAAATTGTATCCCAATTCGTGCATGTCTTTGTATCTTACTTTATCAAGATCAACAAATTTGAGCACCTTGATCGGGACACCCAGAAAATCCTCAAGGCCCATGTCTTTCCCGTATTTGGCATGCATATATCTTTGCTCGTTAAAGCTGTTAATCCCTTCATCCATCCAGGCAAATTCTCTTTCATTAAATCCAAGAATTCCGTAGAACCAGTTATGACCCACCTCGTGCATAATGACCATTTCCAGTGCCAAGTCCGTTGCTGAATTTCCGATTACTGTAATGTTAGGATATTCCATACCTCCACCGGCAGTCAGGGCTGATAGTACTGCTGTGGCATGGTTGTATGGGTAATCACCATTCCATTTGGAATAATAGTACAGAGCATCATTTATGTATTCAATCGATTTCGTCCATAATTTCCCACCTCTGTTGGGGAACATGGCCCAGGTCTTAACTATTCTTCCAGAATGGGGTAATTTAACTTCACCACTTAGTACATTAAATCTTTTGTCGGCAAACCAGGCAAAATCGTGAACATTTTTTTGAATGTATCTGAGGGTCTTAAATTCTGTTGATGAGGGAGGGAATTCATTATCCTCATAATCAAATTCTTCAATATCAGCAGTCTTCTTCGCAAGGGTATTCAACCAAGCTATTTCCTCCTCATTCTGCAGGTCACCTGTAGCACCCACAATGTAATTCTTTGGAAGAGAAATAGAAACATCATATGATCCGAACTCCGAATAGAACTCGCCCTGATTTAAATAAGACATCTGGTGCCATCCATATTTATCATATACTGCCGGCTTTGGATACCACTGGGTTATTTGATAAGACTCATCAATGTGTCCCAGCCTCGAAGTAACACCTTTTGGAAGTTTTACGTGGAAAGGAGTAGTAATTGTGATTTTCTCTCCCTCATCCAGGGGCTTGTTCAAATAAACCTTACAAATATCTATATGCTCAGGATCATATTCCCATTTTACCTTTTGTCCGTTTACCCTAAAATCAAGCGAATCGATATAGCCTCTTTGTTCCTCAATATCAAATAGCTTTGACCATGATCCCTGATGCTTTTGCTTTGCGAGGGCTGTATTATTATTATCATAAGCATTTGGCCAGATATGGAAGTAGATAAACTCAAGTTTATCGGGAGAATTATTTGTGTACTCGATTGTTTCAAATGCTGATAATTCGTGCTTATTGTCATCAAGCCTGACTTTGATTACAAAGTTTACTTCTTGCTGAAAATACTGTTGTGAATTAGCATTCAAAACGCCTAAAAAGGTAAGCACAAATGAAAACAGCAATAATAATTTTAGTTGTATTGTACACATATTAAGAGCATTAACCTGGATTATTAATCTGGATTATCAGTTGTTCAAGTTCCTCATTTTACCCGACAAACAAAAGAATTAATCTCTATTTTTTTCATTCAACCCGATTCGATAAACCTGATCGCTGATGCTTTAATACTAATCCAGACAGGACTCTCTGTTCCAAGTCTCAACATATCAGATGATTTGTATGTAATCAATGCCGAAACGATAATACCTGCATCAACAATCACTTCTACACCATGCTTTGTTGGTATCATCTCAAGCACAATACCCTGAAAATTATTGCATATACTTGAGTCGGTTTTTCCACCAGAAACAACAACATCTTCGCCCCTGAACATTACAAAACCAGAACAATGAGTTCTTCCTGTAATATTTACAATCTCTGCTTTATTGTCGAGGATAATAGATTCTCCTGATTTGATTTCAGCTTTATAGAAGTTTTTTATTCCGGCAAAATTGGCAATAAACTTTGATTTTGGATTATGAAAGACCTCCTTTGGGGAAGCCTCTTGTATAATCTTGCCATTAAAAATAATTCCCACTCTGTCTGCCAAAGCTACAGCTTCTTCAAAATTATGTGTTATGTGAACTATAGTTATCCCTTCATTGTTTATCTGTCTCAACAAACTTTGTAATCCATCCCGCAACTGAACGTCAAGCGAAGCAAGAGGTTCATCAAGTAGCAAACAATCTGGCTTTAATGCGAGAGTACGTGCTAATGCTACCCTTTGTAGCTCACCACCCGAGAGTGTATTCGGCCGTCTTTCTAACAAATGGCTAATACTCATCTTCCCTGCCAACTCACCTACTTTCCTGTTAATTTCATGTTTATCTACCCCTTTGGATTTAAGTGGAAAAGCAATATTAGCTTTCACCGTAAGATGAGGAAAGACAGCATAATCCTGAAAGACCAATCCAATTCTTCTCTTCTGAATTTTTTCATTTGTGATATTCTTACCATTCCAGGCTATCTCACCCTTATCAGGAACTATTAATCCTGCAATAATCTCAAGAATTAACGACTTCCCAGCTCCCGATTCTCCTAACAAAACGAAATAGTCTCCACCCTCAACAGAGAAACTGATGTCATCAAGATGAAAGTCTTTATACCTTTTTGAAATATGCTTTATTTCCAACATTCGTAATACTAACTATTTTTGTTTTTCCTTTGCTATTAGTCGTAAAGCAATAAAAAAAACCAGGCAAACCAAGATGAACACAACCGATATCGGACGAGCATAACTTAGTCCGAAAGCCCCAAAACGCTCATAAATCAAAACTGGTGTGGTCATTGGATGATAGGCAACAATAACAACCGCACCAAATTCACTCATCCCTCGGGCAAACATCAAAATCAAACCCGAAACGATACTTCTGGCTGCCATGGGCAATGAAATCATGAAGAATACCCTTGCTGGAGATGCCCCAAGATTTAGCGCGGCTTTTTCTAATCGTTCGGGAACTGCAGCAAAACCATCACGAGCTGCATTTAGCAAAAACGGAATACTCACAAAAGCCATAGCTACTGCGATTCCTGCCGGATTACCTACAAGGGTCAACCCAAGATTTGCTGCAATC
>JAYEFL010000109.1:0-41253 GCA_034658635.1 Bacteroidota bacterium
CTCACCTTCCTCACCCTTCTCACCCTTCTCACCTTTTACTTCTTCCTTCGTATCCCCTACTTTCTTCTTACTAATTTCTTTTTTCTTCTTTGCAGAAAGCTCCTGCTCCTGAATACCAAAAAACACAGAGCTCATATCCTCTGCCCATTGTATTCTTGCATTGCTCACTCTCATCATTTCAGGAAATCCTTCCATCTGACAAGGCTTAAAAACTTCCTTATTCCAATTCTTACTTACGTTTCTATAGGCGATAATCTCATAAGTATCTTCCTTATAATCTTTGTTTTTCAAGAGATGGAAAAAGGCCAGTGATTGCCCCTCCTTCTCCCAGGTCAATTTACTGAAACTTGTTGTATCAGAAGCCAGGATTCTGGTGGTGTTTTTTTGGAGATCTATTACCTCTACACCGTAACCAACAGCATTTGCGGGCTCCGTAATATATGCAAGCAGATTTCCTTTTTTGTTAAAACTTATACTGGTGATATTCCCCAGTGTACGCATACTCTTGTCATTAAGATTATACAGCACACGATCTGTGCCTTTAGCCTTAGAGTCTTTTGGTTTGTACATATTAAAAACCAGAAAGGAGCCTTCTTTTGGCAGAGTAACTGCACTAACCTCAGGGTAAATATCCTTTTTACCACTCTCAAGATTCAGAATCGCTAGTTTGTAGTGAACTGATTTCTTTGCTTTTGTCAATTTCTCCTGCTCTTTCTTAGAGACGCCAATCAGGTATGTGGCAAATTTTGAGTCGGCAGTAAATTGCAATCGGGTTCCGAATGCCTCCTCATACACTGAATCAGTAGTTGTATTCACAATGAAAAGAGTATCATTACCCTCAGCAACTGCAATCTTGTATGCTGTCCATATCCCATTCTGGCTGATTATTGCTGATCTGAGGCTTTGCCATTGGTCATAGTCATCTGGTGTCAATGTTTTCTTTTCCTGTGCATATATGCTCAGTGAAAACAAGCTGATAAGTACCAGCAAAATATTTACTGTAAGCTTTTTCATTATTAAGAATTAAGTTGTTGCAATTTTCGTTAAAAGTACATTTTATGGAATGAAATCCATAGCCCTTTCTGCTATGGCTGTGATTGACAATGAAGGATTGACACCCGGATTGGCACTGATCGATGAACCGTCCACAACCAATAAGTTTTGGTAATTAAAAACTTCATTTCGTGTGTTGATCACCCCATCGCTGTCATCTTTTCCTACGCAAGCTCCTCCAAGTATATGTGCAGTTGTTGGAATCCCAAACAAAGATTCAGTTGGCAAAACAAGAGGCTTGCCATTAACAATTTCAGCATATCCCCTTGCAAGTTCTTGAGCTTCAGGGATAAATGCTGATGGCTTCGGGCCAAAATCCATGCCAGTTTTCAAGCCAAACCAGCCTCTCTTGAGTCTTAAACGGCTATCGATTGTTTGCATAAACAGTAGAATCTGCACTCTGTTAGCCCAGTTACCAACAAAGTAAGCCCGCGCATTGTCAATTGGGTGGCGGATGAAATCCCAGAATAAAAGCATCAAGCGACGTCCTAAGCTGCTTGCACTTAACATAGGAGCCATCAGCAAGCGAAAAAAACCTGATCCTGAAGAATACCTGACAGGCTCCAGATGGCTGTGAGTATCGGTATGAACAATTGATCCGATAGCAACTCCTTCAGAAAAGTCAATTTGCTTTTGTCTTGAAACCACTCCAATCAACGCTTCATTATTCGTACGAACTCCATAACCTACCTGATCAGATAAATTGGGAAGAGAACTTTTCTTTAGTTTTAGCAATAATTGGATAGTCCCTAACACACCGCCTGAAAACACCACCCCCCTGACAAAGATCCTTTTCTTACCAAATCCGAACTTTCCAAGCGGGCGAACCCTTACCATATACCCTGACTCTCCACGGTTTGTCTTCAAATTTCCACCAACTGGTACTACGTCTATAACTCTGTTTTTAGCCAAAATCCTGGCTCCTTCTTTCTCTGCCAGGTACAAATAATTTTTATCCAGTGTATTTTTGGCATTATACCGACACCCAACCATACATCCTCCACATAATCTACAGCCTTCCCTTTCAGGCCCTGAGCCTTCAAAATAAGGGTCAGATACAATTTTCTCCTTTTCGCCAAAGAATACTGCTACTCTTGTGGGCTCAAATGAATCATGCTTCCCGATATTCTTCGACAGTTGTTCAAGAGCCAGATCACCAGGACCAAAAGAAGGATTTTGAGTCGCGCCAAGCATCGTAGCAGCCTTTTCATAATAAGGAGCTAATTCCTTATCCCAATCAGCCAAACCTGCCCAGGATCCGGTGTCGTAGAATTCCTTGCGGGGAACAGGAAGAGTGTTTGCATACACAAGAGATCCGCCACCAACCCCGGTACCAGCCATAACTGTCAGATGCCTAAAAAACTTGAGCCGGGAAAAACCATAGAAGCGAAGAAAAGGAACCCATAACCATTTACGCAAATTCCAATTCGTTTTGGGGAATTGATCCGACTTGAACCTTCTGCCTTGTTCAACCACAAGCACTTTGTACCCTTTTTGTGATAAACGAAGTGCAGAAACTGAACCGCCAAAACCTGAGCCTACAATTAAATAATCATAATCATGATCCATATTTCTCTACCGTAACTGAAAAATAAAAACTATTTGGCAAATCTAAAAATAATAATATATTTAAGTTATTGATTTTCAGATCTCATCAAACGATTGAAATCAGGAACAACATAACTAAAAAAATCAAACCCATGAAAAAATTTGGCCTTCTTTTCCTCGTTTCGTGCATTCTGGTACTTTCAGGATGTCAAGAGAACTCACAAAACAACAAGGACAATAATGAATTAATAAGCACTACAGAGGTAATTCATCCTGAATGGGTGAAAAATGCAGTGATGTATGAAGTGAATATTCGTCAGTTTTCAAGCGAGGGAACCTTTAATGCTTTTGCTTCTCATCTTCCCAGACTCAAAGAACTCGGTGTTGAAATCCTATGGCTTATGCCAATACACCCGATCGGGATAGAGAATCGCAAAGGAGGACTCGGCTCCTATTACAGTGTCTTGGATTATAAAGATGTCAATCCTGAATTTGGTACGATGAATGACTTTAAAGCTATGGTTCAGGGAGCACATGATCTTGGAATGAAAGTGATTATTGATTGGGTTCCTAACCATTCATCATGGGATAACGACTTAGTGGCTCTACACCCTGAATGGTATGCAAAAGACAGCACTGGCAATATGTTTTCACCATGGGACTGGACAGATGTTGTTCAATTTGATTATTCTCAAAGAGGATTACGTGACTATATGATAGAAGCATTCAAGTTTTGGTTAACTGAAACTGATCTGGATGGATTCAGAATGGATGTTGCCCATCAGGTACCGATTGACTTTTGGAATGAAGTTCGTCAACCTCTGCTGGATATAAAACCTGATTTAATTCTGCTTGCTGAAGCTGAGAACCCTGAATTACACACAGAAGCATTTGATATGACCTACGCCTGGGAATTCCACCATATAATGAATGAAGTTGCTCAGGACAAAAAGAATGTTAGCCACATGTTGGAGTATTTCGATAAACACGATAAAGAATACAATCCTAATGATATTCGGATGTATTTCACTTCCAATCATGATGAAAACTCATGGAATGGAACTGTTTGGGAAAGAATGGGTGAGGCTGCAGAAGTAATGGCTGTATTAACCTACACAGTACCAGGCATGCCTCTGATATATAATGGGCAGGAGGCCGGACTGGCACACCGACTGGCTTTCTTTGTTAAAGATTCTATACCATGGAAAGACCATTCTTTCAATTCATTATACACCAAATTGAATAGCTTCAAAAAAGCTAATCCCGCTTTGTGGAATCCCGGATTTGGTGGAGATATGAAAATCATCAACAACAATCAGCCAGAAAAAGTGTTATCCTTTATACGCACTAAAGGAGATAATGAGATTCTTGTTATCCTGAATCTTTCATCAGAGATAATCAATGTTAAATTAGATTCCTTCAATAATCCTAAAGTGTATACTGATTTTCAATCAGGAGAAACTGTTAGCTTTACAACTCCCTCTGAAAGTTTTTCAGCATGGGGATATTACATTTACTATCGTTAAACAAACATGAAAAAACAGCTTGCTTCTTTTTTGCTTTTATCCTTCCTTTCAATGACATTTATCAACATCAATGCCCAGGAAGGAGTTCCCAGAGTTCGATTAAACAGACAGGTGACCCAAGACACCAGAGTTTATTACTCCGTTTTTGTACAATCATTTTATGATAGTAACGGAGATGGGATTGGTGATATTCAGGGTCTGATCAGTAAACTTGATTACATAAAAGATCTGGGAGTTGGCGGTATATGGCTTTTACCAATTCATCCATCCCCAACTTATCACAAGTACGATGTTGTTGATTATATGGGAATTCACCCTGATTATGGTAGCATTGATGATTACAGGCAACTTATTGAAGAAGCACACAAAAGAGATATAAAAGTATTGCTTGATCTGGTAGTTAATCACACATCCAACCTCCACCCCTGGTTTCAACAGGCAAGCATGAATAAAAAATCCCCATACAGGGATTATTACACATGGAGCAGCAATCCTGATGATTTTAAAAAGGAGCCTTATCATTGGCATCAGGTAAGAGATAAGGACGGTAACAAAATGGATGGGGCAAGATATTATGGCTTTTTCTGGTGGGAAATGCCAGACCTTAATCTGGCCAACAAAAAAGTCAGAAAAGAAATAATCAAAGTTGGAAAGTTCTGGTTGAATGAAATCGGAGTAGATGGCTTTCGCTTAGATGCGATAAAATATGTTTTCCCTGAGAATCAGCTGAGTGAGAACCTGAAATGGTGGTCTGATTTCAGAAAAGGCTTGGGAAAAAGTCATAAGAATACCTTCATTGTAGCTGAAATATGGGGGCCATCAGAAGAGATTGCCCCCTACCTCAATCATGGTATTTCAGCTGGTTTTAATTTTCAATTATCTGATTCTATCAGAAATAGCTTAAAAGATGGTGTGAATCATTCTATAAGTGAAACAATCGAGAATATTTACCTGAAATTCAACCAACAATCTGAAACATTTGAAGATGCTATTTTCCTCAGTAATCACGATATGAACCGTATCATGACTGAATTGGAAGGAAATGGATCGCAGGCGAAAGTCGCAGCTACTTTGTTGTTAACACTCCCTGGCAATCCGTTTATTTATTATGGTGAGGAAATTGGGATGTTGGGAGAAAAACCAGATGAATTTATTCGTGAACCATTTCTTTGGAATATAGAAGGAGAAGATTCAGGACAAACACACTGGGAGCTTCCTTATGCTTCCAACTCAAAGACCGTCAAACCTCTGGAATTTCAAAAGTCAGATCCAAGATCCCTGTACAACACATACAAAGACTTGCTCAAACTAAGAAATGAGAGTCCGGGAATTCAATCCGGAGGAATTGTCTCCTTGAATACCGGCAATAAAAACATAGTAGCATATTATAGAACAGGAGAACCAGACTCCTATCTTATACTGATTAATCTTAGTCCGTATATGCAGAGAATTACGGCCCCACCAAGTCTAAACAGGTATAAACCAGTCTTTAAAACTCATTCAGTATTTAAAGGTTCTGATCAGGGAATCGCTCTTCAACCCTATTCAGGTTTTGTATTGAAAAGGCAGTAAAAGTGATTTCCCATCCATCATGATGTGATAACTACTGGTAGTTGTTAATAAATCGACAGTCTACTTCTGGGAACAAAAAATTACCTTTCCGCCCAAATCTAAACACAAATAATTATGAGCGGTATTTTTGGAGCAATTTCTAAAAAGGAAGTTGTGCTGGATGTTTTTTATGGCACAGATTATCATTCCCACCTGGGTACAAAAAGAGCCGGAATGGCTTTTTTCGACAGGGAGAAATTTACCCGCTCTATTCATAGTTTAGAGAATGCTTATTTCAGAAATAAGTTTGAGTCAGAGCTCAAGGGATTTGCAGGAACCTCAGGTGTAGGAGTTATATCCGATACCGACAGTCAGCCCATTATTGTTAACTCCCATATGGGCAAATTTGCTCTGGTAACTGTTAGTAAAATAAATAACAGTGATGAGTTAACTCAAAAATTCCTTGATAAAGGGATGCAGTTCGTTGAAACCTCTCAGGATTTTACAAATCCCACCGAACTCGTTGCGAAGCTTATTTGTGAGGAAAAAGATTTTGTTTCAGGAATTGAAAATGTCTATAATTCTGTTAAAGGAAGCTGTACGCTGCTTATTCTCAATGAGAATGGCATCATAGCTGCACGAGATAAGCTCGGACGCACAACAATTATTCTGGGTAAGAACAAAGATGGATTTGCATTAGCCTCAGAAACCTGTTCATTTCCCAATCTTGGCTATCAGACAGAGCACTATATCGGACCGGGAGAGATTATCCATATCACTGCTGAAGGCTACAAAACCCTTCGTCATGCTTCTGACAAATCTCAGATCTGCAGTTTTCTGTGGGTATATTATGGCTACCCCAACTCCAACTATGAAGGTATAAATGTTGATGAATGCCGGTATCGTTGTGGTGCTGCATTGGCTAAAAGAGATACTGTAGAAGCTGATTTTGTATGTGGGATTCCCGACTCCGGAGTTGGCCATGCCTATGGTTATTCCAACGAGAAAAAAGTACCCTATAAAAGAGCATTTTCAAAATACACACCCACCTGGCCAAGAAGCTTCATGCCGCAGAATCAGGATACCAGAGATCTGGTAGCCAAAATGAAGTTAATCCCAAATCAGGAGTTAGTAAGAGGACAAAGAATGGTTTTCCTTGATGATTCCATTGTTCGTGGAACTCAGCTCAAAGACAATACTAAGGATTTGTATGATCAGGGAGCTAAAGAAGTTCATATGAGAATTGCCTGTCCTCCGCTCACATTCCCATGCCTATATCTGAATTTCAGCCAGTCAAGATCTACTATGGAGCTGGCAACCAGAAAAGCTATCACTCAACTTGAAGGCTCAGAAAAGCATCTTGAGGAATACTCAAATCCAGAAAGTGATAAATACAAGGCCATGGTAGAGCAAATAGCTAAAAATCTGGGTTTGGATTCTCTTATTTATCAAGACTTACCCGATCTGATAGAAGCTATCGGAATACCTAAAGAGAAGCTATGTACCCATTGCTGGGATGGAAGTAGTTACTTTTAATGTTCTCTGACCCAGTTTCTGGCATTAACAAATGCCTCTAACCAGGGACTAGTCTCATCATTTATACGATCAGCCGGATAGTGAGCCCATTGCCATGGCAGAAATGATCTTTCTAAATGAGGCATCATGGCCAGGTGTCGTCCATCATCTGAACAAATTGCAGCAACTCCTTCAGGTGATCCATTTGGATTAGCCGGATAAGAATCGTAGCTGTATTTAACAAGCTTATTGTAACTCCTGACATTTTCCGGGAAGATGAATTTACCTTCACCGTGGGCTACCCAAACACCTAATTCACTACCAGCCAGAGATCTGAACATAATGGAGTCATTCTCTTCAACCTTAACTGACAAAAATGCTGATTCAAATTTACCAGAATCATTTTGCTCCATTTTAGGATGCTCAGTATCATTTGGATGAATCAAATCAAGTTCCATCATTACCTGACATCCATTGCAAATACCCAAACTGAGAGTGTCAGACCTCCTGTAGAATCTTTCCAAACTATCTTTTGCTCGCGGATTATACAAAAATGCGCCTGCCCAACCTTTTGCTGATCCAAGAACATCCGAATTTGAAAACCCACCAACAAAAACAATGAAGTTCACATCAGAGAGATCCTCTCTCCCCTCAATCAAATCTGTCATGTGCACATCTTTGACATCAAATCCAGCCAGATGCATGGCATAGGCCATTTCCCGATCTCCATTTACACCCTTCTCACGAATTATTGCAGCTTTGATGCCTGACTTCTCTTTTCGGTCAGGATCAACACCATAATCTACAAACTTACCTGAAAACCTATTCGGGAAGCTATATTTCAATTTCTGATTTTTATAATTGCTATATCTATTCTGAGCATGCTTATTGCCACACTGATCAACATCAAACAGAAAGGAAGTGCGATACCATTCATCTCTCATTTCATCAATAGAAAGGCTCTCATCTAAGCCCTTTCCCTCTATCTCAATATCACGTGATTTGATTGGCGAACCCAATAAAAAAACATTTAAACCCGCTGAGCTTAACACAGTTTTAGCCGCCTTAACATCCTCAATATTTCGAACTTGAATAACAACAGCAGGCTGCTCAGAAAACAATATTCGAACCGGATCATCCACCATGAAGTTATCCAGATTAATCGCCACTCCACCCTCGCTATTAGGAAAATTCATCTCCAATAAACAAGTAATCAATCCACCGGCAGATACATCATGTCCACTCAATATTTGCCCATCTTTTATCAAAGACTGAATGGCGTTGAAGCCATTTTTAAAGGATTTTGGATCAGCAGCATCTGGCACTTTACTTCCCAGCTGATTCAATACCTGAGCAAAACTTGACCCACCCAACTCAAATTCTCCATTTGAGAAATCGACATATAGTAAACGGCTATTTGCATCTGCAACCATAACCTGAGGAACTACTGCTTGTATATCCGAAACTTCACCTCCTGTAGATAGAATCACAGTACCCGGGGCAAATACTGTTTTTCCATCCGGATACTTTTGAGTCATCGACATAGAATCTTTTCCGGTTGGAACATTGACACCTAACTCGCAGCAATAATCACTTAATGCCTTTACAGCTTGGTACAATCTGGCATTCTCACCCGAATTTTTAGCTGGCCACATCCAGTTTGCAGACAGAGAAACTGATTTTATCTGATCTTTCAAAGGGGCCCAAATCATATTTGTCAGGGCTTCAGCAACTGCCAGTCTGGAACCAGCCTCTGCATCAACCATTGCAGCAATCGGGGCATGACCAATAGAAGTAGCTATGCCCTTTTTTCCACGATAATCAATGGCAACAACTGCCAGATCGTTAACTGGTAGCTGAATTTCTCCAGCGCATTGTTGTACAGCACTTTTTCCTGTAACCGACCGGTCAACTTTGTTAGTGAGCCAATCCTTACAAGCTACAGATTCGATCTGAAGTACCTGGGTAAGGTATTCTAAGAACTTCTCTGATTGATAGCTTAATTGAGAATAACTATCGGTATTAGTTTCATCAGTTAAAACTGTCTTTGGAGGCTTACCAAACATATACGCCAAATCCCAATCAATAGGGTTCTGCTCAGGAGGAATATTTTTAAAAACGAATCGATAGTCTCCTGTTGTTTTACCTACATTATAAATTGGAGATCGTTCACGCTCGGCGATTCTTGTCAGAACAGGCAGGTCTTTCTCTTTGATGATCAGACCCATTCTTTCTTGTGATTCATTACCAATAATTTCCTTAGCTGAAAGTGTTGGATCTCCAACAGGGAGTTTATCCAGTTCAATGTATCCACCTGTTTCCTCCACCAGCTCAGAAAGACTGTTCAAATGCCCTCCGGCACCATGGTCATGGATGGCAACAATCGGATTTATATCTGCTTCAGCCATCGCTCTTATAGCATTGTACACCCTTTTTTGCATCTCAGGGTTTGAGCGCTGAACAGCGTTCAGTTCGATAGCATTGGCGAATTCCCCTGTAGCAACAGAAGATACAGCACCTCCACCCATCCCAATCCGGTAATTATCTCCACCAAGAACAACAATTACATCTCCTGGTTCCGGGCAATCCTTTTGAGCATCAGAATGTTTGCCAAACCCGACTCCTCCAGCCTGCATAATCACCTTGTCGTAACCAAAAGTCTTGCTATTTTCTTCATGTTCAAAAGTGAGAAGACTTCCACAAAGCAGAGGTTGCCCAAATTTATTACCGAAATCGCTGGCCCCATTTGAGGCTTTCACCAGAATCTCTTTAGGGGTTTGATATAGCCATTTTCTAGCTTCTTGTTTCTTTTCCCAAGGTCGATTTTTACCCATCCTGGGATATGAAGTCATATAAACTGCAGTGCCAATCAGAGGCATACTAGCCTTTCCTCCTGCCATCCTATCCCTGATTTCCCCACCAGCTCCTGTTGCTGCACCGTTAAAGGGTTCAACAGTAGTTGGAAAATTATGGGTTTCTGCTTTTAGAGAAATGACAGTCTCAATATTTTTTGTCTCAAAAAAATCAGCCTTATCCTGAGTTGCAGGGGCAAATTGTTCTGCATCAGGACCAACAATAAATGCAACATTATCCTTATATGCAGATATGATTGTGTTCGGGTTAACTTTTGCAGTTTTCTTAATCAGAGCAAACAAAGATTCTTGTTTTTCTTCCCCGTCGATAATAAAAGTCCCATTGAAAATTTTGTGTCTACAATGTTCTGAGTTCACTTGTGAGAAACCAAAAACCTCACTATCAGTCAATGGCCGACCCATTTTCTCAGATACATCATTCAAATATTCTATCTCATCCAAACTGAGGGCAAGTCCTTCCTTTTCATTATAAACAGCAATATCGCTGATTGAAATTATTGGCTCAGGTTTCATATCGATATCAAAAACATCCTGCCTCAGTCCTTGATATAAGTTCTGCAACATTGAATCATAAGGAGCATCCTGATTCTCTACCTTAAAAAACTCTTCAATCCTGATAATTCCATTTACTCCCATATTCCTTGTAATCTCAACCGCATTGGTTGACCATGGAGTAATCATCTCCTTGCGCGGACCAACAAACCAGCCAGCTACTTCTGCTTGATCAATCAAAGGAGCTTTGCCAAAAAGCCAGAACAATTTGTCCTGATCATTTTTAGAAAGTTCCTGTAACGATTGCACTGCAAAAATCTGAGAATTACCTTTGAAAAAAAGAACCATAATAGAGGAATTAAATATAGATTAAGAATCGATGGCAAAAGTACGAATTAGTGAAATAGCAACAAACTTTGACCTTTTACTATTAGATTCGTATAAATACCAGAAAGTGACTGAATGTCGGTAACTGAAAAAAATAGAAATCCTGAGAAGAAACTTGAATCAAAAGAGCAAAGGTTCACAAGGTTAATGAATGACAATATGGATTTTGCCTATAATATAGCAAGGAGATTCTTTGATGAGAAGGACGATATCCAGGATGCAGTCCAGTCGGCATTTATCAAAGCATGGAAATCATTCTCACATTTCAAGGAAAAAAAATCTCTGTTTAGTACCTGGTATTATTCTATCCTTCGAAATGAGTGTATAGACAGGCTGAGAAAGGGTACAGAACCTTATACAGAAAGTGTTAAGAAACTGGAAAACCTTAGTAGCAGCGATTCTGCCGATGAAATCGAAAAAAGAGAACTATATCAGCAAATAATACTGTTAGCTGAACGCCTTTCGGAAAAACAGAAGGAAACTTTCCTGCTCAGAGACATCCAGGGGTATGCTATCAAAGAAGTAATCAAAATTACCGGTCAGTCAGAAGGGAGCATTAAAACAAACTTATATCTGGCCCGAAAGAAGATGAGAATATGGATAATCGAAACTCACTTAACATGAACAAGTTACCGGATATCGAAAGTACTACACCCTGGCTAGCTCTTAGTGAAGAAGGAATGCCAGAAGAGATGAATAAAGAAATCTCAGTAAGTGTTTCTAAAGTCCTACAAAACCAAATCAAAAAGCCAGAGCCTTTGCGCTTAATGGTCAGGCTAGTAGGAGCAGCCTGCCTGGCTCTTTTCCTCCTGTACAGTTTTGAGCAATATAATACTCTTCATAAAATCAGTCAATTAGAAAATCGAATCGCCGAAATAACGGGAGATACCCCTGTGCAATTTCGAACACAAAATGAACTCCTGATAATCAACTCATTTGTTAGTTGGTCAGAAATAAAATCGCTGGGAATCTCTCCTTCAGATCCTGATTTTGAGAACCAGCTCCTTCCTTCATACCTGAAAACTAATTTATTCGGAGACAGGGAGTTAAAAGCAAAATTCTCTAAGTACATACGCGAATTTCAACTAGCCACCAAAATCTACATACCATGAAGAAGCAATTAAAAAAAATAAGTTACTTTCTCCTAGGAACAGCTTTGCTTTTTATTCTGCCAGGATGTTTGGACATTTATTTTACCACAGAAATCAAACCTAATGGAGAGATTTCAAAGACCATAGTATTCGAAGGAGATTCGAGTGAAATACTGAATGTCTATTTCCCATTTATGGACGATGAAAGCTGGGAAAGTGAATGGATCTATATCGACAAGGATAAGAGCAAACTCATTCTTTCAAAGACTTTTAAGAATGCAAAACAGGCTGGTCTCGATCTAAATCCTGATGACAGTCTGCCATATATCCGTTTTCAACCAGAACTCAAGAAAAAGTTCAGATGGTTTTTTAGTTACTATGAATATAATGACTTATTACTAGCCATAAATCCTTTTGACAAAATTGACTGGAGAGAATATCTGACAGAGGATGAAGTGGATTTAATTCCCATGGATGAAGAAGACAGAGAGGCTGACCCACGCTACATTAAAATAGAATATGAAACTACTGAAAAACGGTTCGAAGAATATCTGCTAAATAGTGGCTTTGAAGAGTTCTTCCAAATATTTATTCATGCTATGAAACAAACCAATGGGATCAGTCTGAAAGAGGAAGATGTTATTGCAAAAAAACAGGAGATTCTTGAACTTGCTATCGAATCTGATAATGACAATGTTGAAGAAATATTAGTCAGCTTTCAAACCATCCTTGATAGTACAGATGTAAACCGGATTGGAGAGCAGAATAAAGATTTACTTGGATATGTCGATCAGAAAATAGACTTTTTTGAAAATGCTTTTGTGGACAACCTGCATTTCACCATCCGGATGCCCGGACTGCTGATCAACACCAACAGCAATCAGATTGAAGGGAATAGTTTATCCTGGGAAATCGATGGTTTTGATGCCTACTTCAAAGACTATCCTATGAAAGCAGAAAGTCGAATTGTCAACATCTGGGCATTTGTTGTTGCAGGTCTGGCTTTAGCCATTCTGCTTTTCTCTCTTATTTGGAGTGTTTTCAGACGAAAGAAAGCCTAGATAATGAGCAGTAACTGGCTGATGTTTTTACCATTGGCCAGCTGCTGTTTAAGTATATAGGTTCCGGACGCAATATCAGAAACGGAAACCATATTTGTTGATCCCCTTAAATCCCACTTCACAATAAAACATCCTGCCAGATTAAAAAGCTCTGCAGTTTGAATTTCAGAATGCTGGAAAGTAATATAATCATCGGCCGGATTTGGATAGACAGTCGGTTCTTCCTCTAGATCAAAACTCAGAATCCTTAATACATCCAATTGATTTAAGGCAGATGCTGTACGGTTCTGGATAAAAGGGATCAACCCAGACTTAACATGGCTGGCATCCAAACGATCATTATACGATAGCAGAAAATCCGGAAAATCCCATCCATAATCAAGGGCGTAAAATGGGTCCTCAGGAATTCGGGCTGCAATCATATTACGCAACTGGCTAATATCAGCCTCCAACTCACCATTATGAATATGGTTCTGAATAAAATCCCTGAATAACTCAGTATACAGATCCCTGAATTGGGGCACTTCCAATATCCTATCATAAATGGGCCTGGCTTCTGATGAGCTCCAGTTATAAACATCCCGTTCCTCCCAGTTAATGCCAAACCAATCAATACCAAATGTATTATCCAGATCATATGGAATATATTCAAACACTCCGGATACTGGATTATTATAGAGGTAGAAATTATTCTTATTGTAAATTGGTCCATCCCAATTCCCGGTAAAAATATCCATTACAATAACAGACAGATAAGTCTCTACGTTAAATACTTTGGGCAACTCCAGGTACAAGAGATTTAGAGGTGTATTGTTTAAAACTCCGATGAATTTCATGATATCTGTATAATCATCAGCTTCTTCGTTGGTCTTTAACTGGTATGCCCTGCGATCATTATTAGTAAACTTATAGCTCTCAGGATCACTACCTCGCCAATCTAAAGCAGCTGGCCAAAGACATTTGTACAGATTTCCGGTTTTATTGCCAAATCGAAGGTCCACAAACTCCTCATCCACATGTTCAACGTTGATATACACACCCCAGAATTCATCGTTTATATAAAGTAAAATGTGATTGGACCTACTTGCCGGTATTTCCAAATCTTTACAGATGTTCCAGCCCAGCTTGGAGCGAATCACAGATGGATCATTATGTTCTCCATTAAGGTTCATTTTCTCTAAACCATAGAACTTCTGATCTCCATCAAAAGAATTGAAGGCTACCTTAAAAGATTTCTTCTTAGAGGATCGTGATGTATTGCCCCGACACCTGAATCCCACAAGACTTACAACTTCATTTACAAATCCATTATCAAATTCAAATCCGGCCGGATATTCATGATCTGAATAAGGGTCAGCATAAATAGCCTGCAAACTGTCAGGATCAATAGTAATCCGAATCACCGGAACAACATCATCCCGAAACACTTCCCCATCAACAGGAAACAATTCCTGAGAAAAACCAGCTCCACAAAAAGTCAAGCCCCATAAGCCAACAAAAAAAAACACCAACCTCACACTGATAACCATAATTCTCATTTAAGTCTCATTTCTTTGCCTTTTGTCTTTTGCCTTTTGCCTTTTGCCTTTTGCCTTTCAATACCCCCCAGCCTGCCCATCCTTCCTGCTCTCTGAGGCTCCATAATAAACTCCCTGCTCCACATCCCACTTAATCGCCTGGTAGCCACCAAATCCACCATTCGTCCATTGAATCTTATGCCCTTTCCTGACCAGAGACTTGATAGTTTCATAAGAAAATCCACTTTCCAGGTAAACCGTACCACCATCCCTCATTACCTCGCCTGTTGGCTGAGAAGAACCTGAATGCCTGATACGTGGGGCGTCTCCGGCCTCCTGTAAGTTCATTCCAAAATCGACCAGATTTACCACGATCTGAGCATGTCCCTGTGGCTGCATCGCACCACCCATAAGGCCAAAGCTTATCCATGGTTCTCCATCTTTGGTGATAAATGCAGGAATAATGGTGTGAAATGGTCGCTTTCCGGGAGCATAGCAATTTGCATGATTCGAATCCAGTGAAAACAGTTCTCCCCTGTCTTGTAGAACAAAGCCAAGATCTCCCGGGGTCATACCGGATCCCATTCCTCTGTAATTAGACTGGATCAATGAAACCATATTTCCTTTTTCATCAGCCACTGTCAGGTAGATAGTATTCCCCTTTTCAATCTCTCCTGCAGGATATGATCTGCTTGCACGATTCTCGCGGATTAACTTTCTTCTTTCAGCAGCATATTCTTTCGACAATAGCATATCGAGTGGTACATCATAGAAATCCATGTCAGCATAAAATTTTGCTCTGTCTTCAAAGGCAAGTTTCTTTGCTTCTATAAATAAATGCATATACTCAGGACCTCCGAAACCCATGTCAGAGATATTATAATCTTCCAGAATATTCAGCATCTGCAATGCAGCAGTTCCCTGACCATTTGGAGGCAGTTCCCACACATCATAGCCACGATAATTAGTACTTACAGGTTCTACCCAATCAGATTTATGTGATGCAAGATCTTCATAGGATAAAAACCCTCCATTTTCTTTCATATAGGCAGCAATTTTGCGTGCAATACTCCCCTTATAAAACTCATCACGGCCTTGCTCAGCCAATAATTGATATGTTATTGCAAGTCGTGGATTCTTAAAGACATCCCCTTTAGAGGGCATCTGACCCTCTGGCATATAGGTTTCTTTAAATCCAGGATATCTGGCCAGCCTGCTCGCACCCCTCATATAATATGCAATCAGCTCAGATACTGGAAATCCTTCATTTGCATATCGAATTGCAGGAGCCAAAATGTCCTTCATAGGAAGAACTCCAAATTTTTTGTGCAATTCAAACCATCCGTCAACAGCACCAGGCACGGAAACAGGCAGAGGACCTGTAGAAGGAATACTTGTCAAACCTTTCTTTTGAAAATATTCTAATGTTAGTGTTTTAGGTGAACGCCCACTTCCATTCAGTCCGTATAATTTTTCTGTTTCTGCATCCCAAACAATAGCAAACAGATCCCCACCTATCCCACTGCCAGTTGGTTCCATCAATCCCAGAGCAGCATTAGCTGCAATTGCAGCATCCACTGCACTACCACCAGCTTTAAGAATATCCAGTGCTATCTGCGTAACCAGAGGCTGACTGGTGCAAGCCATACCATGCTGAGCAATCACCTCAGAACGAGTAGCAAAATTTAAACTTGACAAACGATCCTGTGCCTGAACAATAAAAGGAAATAGTAGTAGGAAGAGCGAAATTCTAAGTAATTTAGTCATGCGATTATTCTTTGAAATCCCATAAATTTATGAAAACCCAGCGGATAATCATTCTCTTCATGTTGAGCAGCATCCTGATATGTCAGGGTCTGACTCAGACTCAGGTTTTATATCTTAATTTCGACAATAGTTTTCTGGGAGAAGCAGGCGAAGAACCAAGCCTGTACAATTATAATAACCCACTGATATTCAGTGATGGAGTTGTCAATCAGGCGGCATATTTCCCGGATGGAAATCGCTTGCAATTTCTGGCAGCAGACAACATCAATGATCTTACAGGAACAATACATTACTGGATCAATACTTCCTGGTTTGAACCAGACAATCACTGTCTTTTCTCATATGGCACTGGTCTCAACTATATGAAAATTGAATTGACTGAAGATAATATTTACCGCTTTTTTATTAGTCATGACCGACGAAACCTTGAGGCCAACATGGGTATCAGTTTGTGGGAGCCAGACAGCTGGCATCATCTTGCCCATACATGGAATAGCAATGCCGGGTCACCTTTTGGAGCTATAAAAACCTATTTTGATGGTGAATTAACCGGTTTTAATGAATCTGGTGAGAATGGAGACTTAATTCAGGCTATCGGTGGAGAGTTTCAGATTGGGGCAAATGGTACTGAAAACCCTCTGATGGCAAAACTTGACCTCTTTTCCATTCTTGATTGTGAGCTCAGTCAGGAGGAAATACAGGCATTATTCGAACAGCACATCCAGACAAAAGAACGCCATACCCTCTTGCTGGATTTTGAAGATAATCTGCTCGGCAATTCCCTGGAGGAACCATGTGATGAGATGGCAGTTAGTATTACTGATGGAAAGTTTGGGAAAGCTCTTCACCTGAATCCACAAGACATCCTTAAATACCCTGTCGAAGGGAATATTCATCCAAAAAAAGGATTCATGTGCTGCTGGGTTTTCCCAAATTGGAATAGCAACAATGATCACACCTTATTTCAGGTGGATGATGGTTCTGATTTTAGAATTGGCTCTGATGATTCCGGAGAGTTTCTATTCATAATTGGGAACCCTGAAAATCAGGATAGTTATTTTGAAGCCGCCATTAACGCTGATCAACTTCCACAACAAACCTGGACTCATCTGGCATTCACATGGAATTACAGAGCCGGAACCTCACAAGAAGCTTTGCAGATATATGTCAATGGTCTCTTGTCAGGGCAAAACCGATCAGGTGCAATGCCCTGGAACATTCCTTTCTTATCAGGACAAAAAATTCAGATAGCCGGATCCGAATTTCAAAATACTTTTAGCGGTAGAATTGATCGTTTCTTTATTCTGGATTATATCCCTGATCAGCAAACTATCAGCAAAATACAAGATGGAGCATATCCGGTAATCGATGATATGGTACTCTTTTCAAACACTGATATCTCTTTTTTAGCCAGCAACAATCTTCTTTCAGACAAGGGACAGCCAGGAGTAATTATCCTGGAAAATAAAACTAATATTACTATCGATGGTAGCAATTTTTTGGCGATGGGAGAAAACGGGAATGGTTTTTTCATGAAGCTTACTGATTGTGAAGGCATCACACTAACTAACTTTGAGTCTATACAGGATTATTTCCATGGTATAAAACTTACCAATTGCATAAATATTGAGATCAGAAACTGCAATATATCAGCAAACAGAAGAGATTTTAACGGAGAGCTTTGTTTCTGGGGAGGTCCTGATATGGCCCATGGTGGAGGTATTTATCTTGAGGATTGTGAGCTGGTTAGTATTTCTGATAACATTCTCACTGAACAAAATGATGGAATAGCGGCTTATTACTGCGACAGTCTCACCATCGAAGACAATGATTGCTCCCAAAATACAGCCTTTGGAATTCGTATGTTTCATTCTGACAATAGCCAGATTCATCGCAATAATTGCTCGTATATTACACGTACCAGTGATTCAGATAATTGTGCAGCTATCATGCTTTATTTTTGTCTGCAAAACACAGTAACAAATAATAATTTCAGCCACGGGGAAAATGGAATTATTATTAATGACAATAAAAACCTGGACAACTCAATCCCTCATTTTGATCGGGGAAATAATTATTTAACACATAACAACTGTTCTTATTCTATTCGTAATGCAGTTGAATCTGTTTTCTCAAGCGAAAATATATTTGAGTACAATACTTGTTCGTTTAGCAATTATGGTTTTTGGTTGGGATACTCTACAAAACTGAGCATAAACAATAATACTATTAATCACAACCGTCAAGCCGGGATTGCGATCGACAGAGGCTCTGACAATTCCCTGATTGCAAACATCCTGAAGGAGAACAGAACTGGTATGGAAATATGGCAGGATGATTCACCCGTCTCAGGCTATGAAGATTATCAATCACAAAATTATCACATAGGAAAGAATTATTTTATTGGCAACCAAACTGCGCTTCTATTAGCCGGGACCAAAGATTCCTATGTCACGCAAAACCTTTTCATAACCAATTGGAATGGAGTTGTGCTTGAAAAATTTTCTTATGCTGACACCCTAACAATTAATCGGTTTAGCAATACTGTACGATATCACATAATTAATCGTTCAGACAGTTCTCTGATCGCTGCAGAAAACTCCTTCGGACATAATGAAACCGATCTGATAGATTGTAAAATCCTCGACAACAAAGATGGAATGGAGTATGCCGAGGTTATCTGGGAACCATTTATTCAATCAAGTAATCCGGTAATCCAAACTACCCCACCTGATGATTTGGCTGAAAAAGATTTTGAATGGATGAGCTTTACAGAGGATGGCCGGCCTACAATCATTTCCTGGGACAGCTCTGATTACCTGGATGGGAATCAGTCTCTCCATGTTATATCAGAGAGCAGTACAAATATTGTGCTTCACTACACTCCTTCCGCCCTGGTTTCTGCAAGATGGGATTTAAGTCAGATTAGTGCTATTGTTTTTCACTTTAAAATCAAACACCTGTCAGGACAACATCTACAGCAAGCTGAAGTATTCCTGGGAGACGAATGCAATGCTTATTTCAAATATTCAGATCCGGGAGCCAGTATTCTGAATAATTGTGAAGAGTGGACAGAAATACGAATACCTGTTGAAGGAAATACAAAATGGCAAAGGAGCAAAATCGGCGGTCTTGACATTTCAAGAATCTCCTATTTTGAATTGTTACTCGACAGCTGGGGGCTTGGCTTGGAATTCTGGCTTGATGGCGTATACTTCGAATATAATACTGGAATTACTAAGCCTGCCCTGAAGCATTTTGAAATCGGCAATGCATTCCCAAATCCTGCCTGCAGCGAGGTAAATATTGAGATTAATCTATCTGATTCTGAGCTGGTTGAAATCCGTCTAAGAAGCATCACGGGTAAAGAAATAGAAGTTCTGTATTCGGGCAGCATTGTATCCGGGCAAACCATATTGAAATGTGAACTTCCAGAACTCTCTTCAGGAATTTATATTCTGGAAACCAGCTGTATATCTGGCATCGTTTACCAGCAAATGATTGTTAATCAGCTGCGATATCGATAAAAAAACGAGCCATAATAGCATCCCAAATGTAGTTACTCGGACTATTTAAGACTGAGTTATCAGGACTGTAAGACTCCCAGAAGTTATGGTTTATTGATAGCTGTAATTCAACTGCACTTATTAGTTTCTCCGCCAGTTGATTGGCAATATCATCATATCCATAATTCTTCAAACCATCAAAAATCATATAATTCCATAGTAACCAAACAGGTCCGTTCCATTTACAGCAATAATCCACGTTTGGGCTGTACCAGACATCGTCAGCTGCTAATGTTGGAACTCCATACCTTCTCCAAAATTTTGTTGTGTCCGTAAGTGTAGAAACGAGCATTTGAGCTCTTTCCGGAGAACAAGCCCCTGCCCATAAAGGCAGAAAACCTATAATTTCCTGCCTCTTAAGATCGCGGGTCATAAACTGAAAACTATGATCTTTCATATTAACTGAGTAGTAGAATTCACTATCATCATCCCACATCCTTTCATTGATTAACTCAGCCAGGTGATCTGCTTCGCTTGTCCATTTGTCAGCCTCCTTGTTCTTACCAAGGCTTTCAGCCATTTTCGACAGAGACCTCATTTCCTTGCAAACCATAAGGCTCAAATCAAGGCATTCAAGTTCATCCGAAATATCCTCTTTATCCACATCCAGAAATCTATCTTCTGACACCTGAAAAACTGCATTGTACCAATCCCTTACATTTTCAATAATACCATATGGTCCCCATTCAAATGTTCCATCCTGATCCAGGTCCCTTTCCTTTTTGAGCCAGTTCATATAAGCAACTCCTGACTTATAAGAATCCTTAAGAAATACTGGATCCTGACTAACTTTGTAAACTTCCCAGTTAATCCATGAGTAGAAAGGAGCAGAAGTAGTAGGGCGGTTCTTGTGAGGATAAGTTTGCGCACCTCGTGGTCCATGACGATATGCTATCAGACCATCATCGGCCTGCTGATCCATATAAATTCTCTGTGAACCCTGTGCAGATTCCCAATCAAGATAGACGTATGATAACATAGCAAGTGATTCATGCAAAACCTGATGACCATGTCCCCACCCCCATTTGGGCTCCCTTGAGAAAACATAATAATCGTGCTTAGCCTCACCTGAAGGAGGCAACATACTTCCTCTTGCTAAATTGAAGGAACTCAGGTAAATAATTTTATCCTCCATACGATCAAAAGATAATTTAGGAACACTGGCAAATAATTTTTCATTGACTCTAAATCCATTCTCAATATCAGATATTCCAATACCAGCGATTTCATCCATCAATCCTTCACAACACTCTTCCCTTTTCTGAACTCCTCTGAAGTAACGAAGCTCACGAGTTTCACCAGGTTGAAGATTAAACTGAGTGTGCAAAGCAACAAAATCTGAGCTATCAGTAATTTGCTGATTCAGCTTATCATTTTTAAAATCTTCAGCATAAAAATCAGTTTTCATATATTCATAAAAATCATCGATTCCTCCTGAATAACAACCCCATGAATAATTTTGTCCGGGCATAGCAAAGAAATCTCTTACGGATTCCGGATAACCAGCACCGGCATACATATCAGATATCAAGCGCTTAAGGCTCTCCTCCCTGTTAATCACCAAACCTTCAGGCTTATCTGAATAGTATTGCGGCCTAATAGCTGATCGCCCTGTTTCTAAGATCGGGTAAATCTCTATCAAATGAGAAATATTACTCTTATTTGTAATTGTTTGACTGACCATTGCAACACGGCTGGAATAAACCCAGAAAATTTCTCTTACTTCAATTCCGTCAAACGGACTATAATCCAGCACTACCATATCAGAAAATGAGGCATATACTACTGGTTTAACTGCATATGAATTCATTTGACTAACTACCAGTTTATCTATTTTCCAAATCGAATAAAACCGGCCGGCCTTATCACAGGCATAATTCAGGGGCTCTGAGTTCGAATAATAATCCATTTTATAGCCTTTATCTGCATATAATCGAGACCGCTCAAGTGAAGCTGTATAGGTTGTATAAAGAGGATCATGCCCTTTTGCATTCAGCTCCAAATAGGAATCAGACAGGATTAATGACTGTGCCATCAAATTAAAAGGCGATAAAAGAACTGCACATCCAAAGCTTAAAATAAATATAGACCTAATCATTTTATGATAATTTGAGTGCAAAAATAGCATTAATCAAAATAATAGCGGCTTTTTACGCATTTTATTAAATAATTCTTTTAATAATTGATTCATTGTTACATATTTGCACTAAACAAAATTGATTTCTATGACAACTTCTATTTATTTCACAGAGTCTAAGGACTTTAAGTTAATCAAAGAGAGAATACTAAATCAGGAAAATGATTATCTGGTCTACGTATATGCAGATACAACAAATATTAAAATACCTAAAGATCTTATCCGCGAGCTCCCTATTTATGGGAATAATCTAATATGGGTAAATACTGCTGAATTTGATAACTCGCAGTTAGTAAATCACGTAGTTCTGACAATTGGACAATACTTAATTGCCGATGATTCAATTGAGTTCTTTATTGCATGCAAAACAGCAAAGTATGAAAAAGCTATTGGGCTATTAAAATCAGAAGGTATTCAGGCTGAATTGATTCTCCCAACAGGAGCTATTACTGAAAAGAAGAAGCCTGGTCGAAGAGGACGTCCAAAAGGAAGTAAGAATGCTGTCTCAAAACTTGCAGCAACAACCCAAACAGCCGAGGACAAACCTGTAAAGAAAAAAAGAGGTCGGCCTAAGAAGGAGAAAACAGAAGAAACAAAAACTGCAGCAAAAAAATCAGGAAGAAAGCCTGGCCGTCCGAAAAAAGTGACAGAAACAAAAGTTCGTAAAAAAAGAGTTGAGAAAACTATCTCACAGGAAGATATTACTGCAAAGCTCCAGCAATTTCCATCCAAAGACGGAGATGTTGAGTTGATGCAGAAGAAACTCTTTGCCCTCGGGAAAGTTAAGAGACCAAAATTTGACATCAAGCTGTCTGGTATGATTCAGACTGAACTGGCTATTGGAGCATCCGAAGCTGATTCGCTAATCACAAAGATGAAAGAAACAGGGATGATGAATAACTCCGGGAAGGGTGGACGTATTATGTATAAAGATTAATTTTGGGCATCTCTTAAACATCTGAATCCAACAGTAGCATTCCGTTCAAATCCTCTGGATACGCGTAATAACATTTGTCTGTAGTGCAGTGGTCTGGGTCCGCCCTGAACATACCACCAACTTGATCCGGGGTTAAAGTAGCTACCTCCTTTCAGGATGATGAACGTATTTGAGCCATTATCATACATATCCTGGGTCATTTGCCAAACCGAACCGACAAGATCGTATAATCCAAAGGGATTCATGCCCTTTGGATAAATTTCGACATCATCTAACATCCCGTTTCCCGGATTGCAATAAACAGAGCCCACTCCCTTGAGACGTGATACCGTCAGAGTATTGGTTACAAATTCTTTCTCTCTCTGAATAGTATCCTCACGAGACCAAGGCCATGGCCTATGATCCTCAGTTTGTGCAGCATACTGCCACTCAAGCTCTGTTGGCAAACGTTTCCCAGCCCAGACTGAATAAGCTTTTGCATCTTCATATGACACAAAAATCACTGGTTTATTACGATCTGTTCTAAGAGGCTTGCCCTTTTTCCAATGCCTCAGATAATTAACCGGATCTGATGGCCAGTAGCCAGTTTCCCTTATAAACTGATAAAACTCCTGATTAGTTACGGGATGCTTATCCAAAAAGAAACCGGATATCTGAATGGAAGCCCTGTATGGATTCGCAGGATACCCAATAAACTCATCCCCGTGAGTAGTATTCCACGAAAAGACTCCTGACGGAACTCTCACCATCCCATCTGGCGTCTGAGAATCTTTTACTGTTTCCTCCTTTATGCTGATTAAGCGGGGAGTTCCAGGCTTTACAGTCACAATGCGCTCATCAAGCAGCTGCCCCTCTCCAAATAACTGAAAGACAATATCCCCCTCATAACGGCCAAACTTTTCAATAAAATTGAAACTGTTCATGTTTGGTCCATATTCAAGTGCCTGCTTCTCATAATCTGGTTGTCCTGCCCATATTCTAAGTAAATCTCCCTTAGTAGCATAGAAATTCACCCGATCACCAAATTGATTAATAACTATTAGCTCAGGTAAATGAGCAATAGCTGTCACAGCTCCCTCATTGTTTGTTCCAAGCCATGATTTGTGGAATGCATCAGTACTTACAGGAACAAATTTTCTTCCATCATTTTCTTTGAGTGTAATTTCGCTGTGACTCCACAAATCTACCCAGTGATATCCTGGTTTTTCTTCTGCTTCAAATAGCATATCATCAAATCCTTCCGGGATCAAACTGAAGACAGTATAAATTGTTTTATTATCTCCAGGCCACTGATTCACCCAAATATTATCTGTGGTAGTAGGAATCAGAGGAGTAAAGCGGAAGTCGACAAAACAATCAGTATTTTCACGCAAGATTCTCAATGTCTGTCCGAAAAACCGATAATCTTCTTCAATCCAATCAGGTCGACCCGGCTTAAAAATATTTAATTCAGTACCATAGCCATTAAAGAAGGAAGTAGCATACTCTCTTCTTATCCTTTCAAATGCTAATTCAGCGACTCTGAAAATCGCAAAATCAGGTTTGATTAGCTTATTAAGGTTAAGCATCGGGGGATAGTAAAGTGCATTGTGAACTCTGCCGCTGACAATTCCCGGCATATCCCTGGGTACCGCCATTCCTTCTGAATACATTATAACACCCTCCCGAACGCTATCAGCCGATTCCTGTAATTCCTTTGAAGAGCTTCCCTGTGTATCTAAAACCACTCCATCTGCACCAATAGCTTCTATCAATTCCGCCATCCCACCAAAATGACTCTCGCTGCGAGTATCAGAATCCCAAGGGTTATAACAGATGAAGAACCTGGAACCAAGATCCCTGGTCAGATTTGCCAGAACATGCATTTTCGCTAATCCCCCAGGAAGGTCTCTGAAAAGATCCCATTGATTACGTTGATCAAGTCCCAATGTTGGCCAGGTAGGCCATATTCCTATAAAATCATCTCCTCCATACCATTTTTGCCCTCTGAGAATAAATTTATCAAGAGTAATTTCCAATCGTTCACTATCGTAAAACTGGTGATCCCATCCATATAGAAGGTGAGAAGCATAACTGTGCCTGATCCATTTCAAATCCGGACGCTCATAAAGTGTTTGGTCAAATTCTTCCAGATCATAAAGCCATCTGTCTTGAAAAGCTACTCTTAATCCTTCCTGCCAGACTCCGTAATAAATATCTGCAAAGAAATCATATTCAACCCATCCATCAGGATACAGGATATTTTCAAAACGACGAATGCTAGCTTTCTCTGAACTACCTCTACGCATCAAAGCAAAAACATTAAATTCCTCAAATTCCATTTCTGCAAAACCTAAATTCCATGCATTGTCGGGAATAATCACGTTAACAGGCAGCAAGCCCGGCCTGAAGAGATGTGTTCGGGATAAACCATGACGTCCGAGTCCTGTTATGTAAACACGATCAGGAGACTCTCCGAACGGAACAAGATTATGGATCTCTAATGTATCCTGACTAATATTTCGGATCCTTAGCCTGGCTTTAAATCCATGACAATAATCGGGCACAAGCTCCCAATATACCTCCAGGAGCTTATTGTAGGAATACCATACCGAATCCCTTCGGACATCCTTATAGAACTCCAAAGATGAAATCATGTTTTCCCCCAGCAGAAAGCTAAACAATGCCTGACTCTGGTCCAACACAACTTGCTCATCTCCCAGTAGATACTGAACCCTGAGTCCGCTATCTGAGTTGACTGCAATATCCTTTAATTCTTGAGACAGAACTGGATTTAAAGAGAGCAGTAAAATATAAAACAGGCTATATACTCTGGTCATACATTGAGGTTTTAAAATTTCACGACTAATGTAATCATAAAAGAATAGTAGATTTGTTCAAATTTACATGAAAAGCAAACACCTCAAATATTTTTCGCTTTTATGGATTCTGTTCTTTTTGTCTTTCCATGCAAAAGGACAACGAGACTTTTCCCTGTCGGATTACATTCCGCTTAAAATAACAGAGAAACTCAGTTTATTGCCAGCTCCTTCATTATCCTATAAGCCAGAAACTAACTGGGGTTTCGGTTTGGGACTTATTGGCAGCTTCACACCTGAGCCAGAAAAAGCAGTTAACCTGTCCACAGCCCAGCTGGATCTGGTTTATACCATTAACAAGCAACTTATTATTGATTTGGATCATTACTTATTTATCAATGATGGAAAATGGATAATATCGGGTAGTAATTCTCTATACAAGTACCCTGAGCTATTCTATTCTCAAAAAAATGAAAATAATTCTGAATTGATTGAGTATCAACGTCTGGAGTTCGACAACAAACTATTATTCAGGATTCAGGGATACTGGTATGCAGGACTGGTGCACAGACTTCAATACATGAGATCAGTAAAATTTCTCACGGATGGTATTTTCGCAAATGAGAAGCCAACTGGATATCAAGGAGGTGTTTCAAATGGATTGGGGATCGGCCTGCAGTATGATCATCGGAATAATGTTCTCAATCCTGTCGCCGGAGGAAGCTTTTTTAACTTGAATACCGGATTTTTCTCTGGCAGACTGGGCAGCCAGTTTGAATTCCTCAGGCTTGAGGCAGATTTTAGAAAATATATAAGAGTTGGTCAAAACTACAATCTGGCTTGCCAGGCTTATGGTATCTTTAATCAGGGTGATCCACCCTTTAAGCTCACCGGACAACTAGGTGGTGGTCAAATAATGAGAGGATATTATTTGGGTCGTTACAGAGATCGCCAGATGCTGGCTTTTCAGGCTGAACTGAGACTTGATATTTATAAACGACTGGGTATGACAGCTTTTGCCAGCATAGGAAATGTTGTTTATGATATCCCTCAGCTAGCTACCAATCCACCCCTTACAAGCTGCGGCTTGGGCATTCGCTACATGTTGGATAAAAAAAATCAGGCAAATCTAAGACTTGATATCGCTATTGGCAGCAACAGCCATGGTATTTACTTTGGATATGGCGAAGCCTTTTAGCTAACTATCTCCACCCAGATCTTCGAATTCTACGTTGCTGAACCCGGTACTATCTGCAGATTTAAAATCGCCAGCAGTTTTTTCATCAAAGTTTCCTTTAACCTTCCTGATGTATGCTATGGCATCCATCAAGCCATCTTCAAACTTTGTAAAGTCTTCCTTGTATAAAAAGAGCTTGTGCTTTTCAAAGTGGAAACGCCCATCATTGTCAAAAATCTTCTTGCTCTCTGTAATTGTCAGATAGTAATCGTCTTTTCGGGTTGCTTTTACATCAAAGAAATAAGTTCTTTTACCCGCACGCACAACCTTAGAGAAAATCTCCTCTCGGTCTTGCATCACCTTTCCATCATTTTTGTCCTTGTCCTCCGTTCGCTCCATCGTCTCATTTTTTGGTTACACTCTGCCAAAAATAAAAAAATTCATTTACTTAATAAGCAAGAGACAAAAAACTTTATTCAATGTAAACACATAAAACTTATTGAGTTTAAACTAAAATGATATATCTTTGCGCCCTGTCATCAAACGCATGAAAAGTTCTTTAAACTAATGATTAGCAGAAGATTACTTAGGACAAAAACCTTGCAGGTTATATACGCTTATTACCTCTCTGATCAGCCTAATCTGGTCAAATTTGAAAAAGAGCTTCTGTTTTCCGTAGAGAAAACATACGAACTATACCACTATCTATTATTACTTCTGGTTGATCTAGCAGAATATGCAGAATCCAGAATGGGTATTTCGAAGGCAAAATACTTCCCAACGCCTGAAGAAGCCAATCCAAATATGCGCTTCATCACAAATCCGGTAATTCTCGCAATAAGCAACAGTTCTGACTTTACCAGGTATTTGGGCACTCGCAAGATAAGTTGGGTTAATTATCCTGAGCTAACAAAGAAGTTTTATACGCAGTTATTAGAAGATCAAGTTTACCACGATTATATGGACCTACCGGAGGTCAGTTTCAAGAATCACAAAAACATTGTACTCCATATACTATCAGAAATAATTGTTCCGAGTGAACTGTTTCAACAAATTCTGGAAGAAAAAAGCATCTATTGGAATGATGATATTGAGTTTTCTGGTACTATGGCTTTAAAAACTATTGATAGTGCAAAGGAAAATAAGCAAATCAGACTTTTCCCCATGTATAAGAATACAGAGGACAAGGACTTCATGATAGATTTGTTCAGAAGGAGTATCCTGAAATCAGAAGAAACTCGTGAACTGATTAAAAAGTATGCAGACAACTGGGAGTTTGAGCGAATTGCGCGCATGGATATTTTCATCATGCAAATGGCACTTACTGAAGCAATTGAGTTCCCTTCAATACCAACCAAAGTAACATTTAACGAGTTTATTGAAATATCAAAATTTTACAGCACTGAAAAAAGCAGCACTTTTATTAATGGTATTCTTGATAAAGCTTTTCACAAGCTGAAGGCAGAAAATAAGATAAAGAAAACCGGACGTGGACTGATTGGTGAAGTTGATTAATAAAGGCCTTGTCTGAATTCGAAGAGTTTATAACTTTGTGATCTCCTAAATTAGAAAGGAAAAATGAAATTTATCAGCAATAACACAATTCTCTTAATAGCAGTCATGGTTATAGGAAGTCTGCTAAGCGGCTGTAATAGCAAAGAGAAAAATGACCAAAATGATGATTCTGTATCACCTGATCTAATTACTAACCCAATCACTGCATCAGGCAAGACAATCAAATCCGATTTACCAGTAATGGAATTCGAAACTGAGAAACATGATTATGGATTGATCATGCAAGGAGAAAAGGTAGCCCATACGTTCAAGTTCAAAAATGCAGGTGGTTCAGATCTCATAATCTCATCCGCTTCATCGACTTGTGGATGTACGGTTCCAACTTTCAGTAAGGAACCCATTAAGCCAGGCCAGACCGGCAAAATTGAGGTTGTTTTTGATTCTACGAACAGATCAGGAGCCACTCATAAGCAAGTAAAAATTCTCACAAATGCCCAGCCGAACACAATTGAATTAATCATTACGGCTGAAATATATGTTCCCGAAAAATAACCCATCTAACTAAAGAATTAATTATGTTATCATTCATTCTATTGCAGGCAGCTACTGGCAAAGAAGCCAATCCGTACTCATCACTGATTTTCTTTGCAGCAATCATTCTGATTTTCTATTTCTTTATGATTCGTCCTCAAATGAAAAAGCAAAAAGACTTAAAGAATTACCGTGAAGCTCTTACAAAAGGAGATAAAATCATTACCTCTGGTGGCATTTACGGTAAGATTGCTGAAATCAAAGACACAACTATTTTAGTTGAAATTGCCCCTGATATCCGGATCAAGGTTGACAAAGGCTCAATCGTCAGGAATGCTCAGGAGGCTGCCGAAGAACAACAACAACAGAAAAAGTAATTTTATCGGTTCCTTCGGGAGCCGTTTTTTTTATATGGCAAAAACCAGGTTTATACAAAAGATTACCGGCAAGGTTGAGATGGCCAAGCATAAGATGAACAAAAAGCTTGTGGTATTTCTTGTTTTTGGAGGCATTGCCACCTTCTTTTGGTTTCTGCGTGCTCTGGAACAAAACTATATTACTCAAATTAATCATCCGGTTGTTTACATTAACTTCCCGGATGACCTGGTGCTGATTAAGGAACTTCCCAAAAGAATTTCTCTCGAAATAGAAGGAGAAGGGAACGCTATTCTGAGACATAACTGGGATATAGCCAAAACCCCTGTCAGAATATCCTTTAATCAGGTTTATCGCGACAAACTACCTCAGGAGAATAACTTCCTTATTTCAGTTCTTACCAGCCATCTCAAGCCAACGGTAGAGACTCAACTGAGTAATTTTAAAGTGCTCCGAATCAAGCCCGACAGTTTGAGTTTTCATTTTTCTGAAAGCAGCACAAAAAGGGTTCCGGTCATAGCCGACCTTAAACTGGATTTGGAAAAACAATTTATGATCAGAGACAGGATTATGATTCAACCGGATAGTGTTGACATTAGCGGTCCTACTGCGATTATTGATACTATAAACAGCATTTCAACTACAGATCTGAAATTCAAAAAATTGGATCACTCTGTTAAAAGAAACCTGAGTTTGGTTAACCCTCACAATCTTCTGACAATATCTGCCAAAAGAGTTGCAGTTGAAATCCTGGTAGAACAGTATACAGAAAAAAGTTTATCAGTTCCAATCGAAGGAATTAATGTTCCTGACTCGGTTCATCTAAAAACATTCCCTGCACACGTTCAGGTTACTTTCCGCGTAGTAATCTCAGCTTTTGACCTTATCCAGACCCAGGATTTTCGTATTGCTGCTGATTATCTGGAAATATCCTCTGCCACTCTTACTAAAATCAAGCCGCGCATACTCATGGCACCTGGTTTGATAGAGAATCCCAGAATCAATCCTGAATTGGTCGATTATTTACTTGAGCAAAAATGATCACAGTAGGACTTACGGGTGGAATTGGCAGTGGGAAATCTTATGTCGCACAGGTTTTCGAGAACCTGAATATACCTGTCTTTAACTCTGATAATCAGGCTAAATTAGCATATTCGGACACTGGGGTTCAAAAAGAAGTGCGACAACTACTTGGATCCGAAAGCATAATCGAGGGACAGCCAAATACAAGTTTTATTGCCGCAAAGGTTTTCCGCCACTCAGGTATTTTAGCTCAACTGAATGCCATAATACACCCCTGGCTTGACAAGCGGTTTCGATTGTGGGCAGACAGTATGTCAGGAAACCCCTACCTGATCAAGGAGGCTGCAATTATCTTTGAAACAGGATTATATCGCAAGTTGGATTTTACAATCTGTGTAACCGCTCCTGAAAAAACCCGAATTTCACGAATAAGAATCCGGGATGGTTTTTCAGAAGAAGTTATAATAAAAAGGATGGAGCATCAATGGCTGGATGAAAAGAAAACTCCCCTGACAGATTTTGTCATTAACAATGATGGGAAACAGCTTATCATCCCACAAATTCTTCAAATACATCAAACCTTAATCAATAAATCATAATGGGAAGAAGTTTCGGAAAATGGATAGGCGGAGGTCTGGGATGGGCATTTATGGGACCACTTGGTGGTCTGATAGGCTTTGCAATCGGATCAATGCTGGATGGAGGAAATAATGGCAGACAAATAATCCGCAACCCACAAGCTGGTGAAACGAGAAGAGGAGACTTCATGAGTAGCCTTATCGTGCTGGTGGCAGCCGTTATGAAAGCTGATGGGAAAATTATGAAGTCTGAGCTGGATTATGTGAAAATAAATTTTAATCAAAGCTTCGGCCCGGAAGCAGCTAAGGAAGCTACTCAAATATTAAAAGACTTATTAAAAAAGAATATTCCAGTAGAAGAAGTTAGCAGACAAATAGCTCGTCATATGGATTACAGCAGCCGTTTGCAACTGCTTCACTTTCTTTTCGGTATTTCAAAAGCAGATGGGCATGTTAGCAACGATGAATTGAAGCTGATCGAAAGGATTTCTTATTACCTGGGTATCAATTCGAGTGACTTAAATTCTATCAAAGGTACATTTCATGACAATCTCGAATCAGCATATACAATCCTTGAGATTGATGAAAACGCATCTGATGATGAGTTGAAAAAAGCCTACCGCAAAATGGCAGTTAAATATCACCCTGATAAAGTAGCCTACCTGGGGGATGATATTAAAAAGAAAGCAACTGAAAAGTTTAAAAAACTTAATAGTGCTTATGAACGTATTAAAAAAGAACGTGGAATAAGCTAATTATAATATATTTGCGCATAATTTTGAAAAAAGAGATTATATGAATATCAAAGACATTCTTACCATATCAGGACAACCGGGCCTTTACAAAATGATTTCTCAAGGCAAAAATGCAGTAATTGTAGAAAGTCTTGAAACTGGAAAACGCATGCCATCTCATGCCAGTAATCGCATCAGTGCCCTTGAAGATATTTCAGTATTTACCGATTCTGAAGAGCTACCTCTGAAAGACCTGTTTGTGAAAATATATACCAAAGAAAACGGACAGCAATCTGCAAACCCGAAAAAGATGACAGGAGAAGCCCTGAAAGAGTATTTTGCTGAGCTGGTGCCTGATTACGATAGGGACAGAGTCTATGTAAGCGACATGAAGAAAGCTATTCAGTGGTACAATCTACTGATTTCAAAGGGGATGCTGAATATTGAGAAGGACCAGGAGATTGAAGAAGTCGAAAAAGGCGAAAAGGTTGAAAAGGTTGAAGAGCTTGAAACTAAAGACCAGACCAACGAAGAAGCGAAAAAAGATTAATCGTCAGCTCTTTTTGCTTCCTCCCAGTATTGATTCATTTCTTCTAAATTCATTCCTCTCAGATCTCTGCCTTTCAGAAGAGTTTTATCTTCCAGGTAACTGAATCTTTTGATGAACTTTAAATTAGTTTTTTCAAGTGCATTCTCAGGATTGATCCCATACAGTCTTGCCGCATTGATTAAGGAAAAGAAAACATCTCCAAACTCCTTTTGAACCTCTTCAGAATCAGGATTATGAAGCATCTCTTTCTTCAGCTCCTGAATTTCCTCAAAAACTTTATCCCAAACTTGCTCCCGCTCATCCCAATCAAAACCTATTCCTCTGGCCTTATCCTGAATTCTGTATGCCTTAATTATTGCGGGTAGCCCTGAAGGAATTCCACCCAAGACACGTTTTTTCTTACCTTCCAGGAGTTTTAGTTTCTCCCAATTTTCCGCGACTTCACGGGCATCATCTACTTTAACATCTCCAAAGATATGGGGATGTCTGAAAACCAGCTTATCATTAATCTTATCCAATACCTGAGCAAGTGTAAATGCCTTCTTTTCAGCAGCAATTTTAGCGTAAAAAACTATATGAAGAATCAGATCTCCCAGCTCCTCTCTAATACCCTCAGCACTTTCAGCAATGATTGCATCAGACAATTCATAACACTCCTCGATTGTTAATGTCCGGAGGCTTTCCCAGGTTTGTTCCTTATCCCATGGACATTCAACACGTAAACGATCCATAATATCCAATAATCTGTTGAAAGCCTCCAGGGTCTCTTCCCTAATAGAACTAATCATAGAATTTAATTTTAATTGTTGACCCGGGCTCTAATCCAAGAAGTTCCGATATACTACCATGAACAATGGCGAACTCCAAAAAGTTTAAGGCATTGAACAAAGCCAGCATTTCTCCGGGCTCAGTTTCCAGATATCCGGTATTTATTTTATCCAGACGATAGTGATTACTAATTATATAGATCTCAAACCTTTTCCCCTGCCTGCTTCTGTCAAATAGGTCTTTACTAATATTGCTTATTGCGTTGCCGTAGGAATCAATGTATATGACTCTGCCAATGAGGCTTTGGTCCTGAATTACCGGCAACCATGGAGAACTCAATACTAATTCGGGCTGATCAGGGCCCAATTCTTCAAGAGGCAATTCCATAACAAGGGCCAAAGCAATTATGGGGAAAAGTCCTAATTCAGGAAATGACGGAAACACATGTCCATTAACAATACCAATCATTTTTTTTATCTTATTGAAAACATCTGGCGTAATTCGCAAACAAAATTCAGGTTTATCGTCAACTACTAAGCCCAGAACAGAATCCTCCCAAGCTATAAGATACCTTCCTTTAGTCTTCACTAATAGCGGGAAAACATCGGGTTTGTTTCCCTGATTCACTAAAAACAGATGTATCGACCCGGGAGGAAATTCAGGTATGACACTCCTGACGATAAAAGCCCCTTCAAGTGTCCTGAAAGGCAGAATCTTATCTCCGGCTTCAACCAGTCTTACATCAGGCAGCAAACTATATAACCGGCCTTTCAACATGCCTGAATAATAATCCTGCCGATTCCAGTCACTCGTTATGGTTACAATTCTCAACAAGATTTCGTATTTTTACCAATGAATTTTCCGGTTAATGCGGAGTTTATCCCGGCTAAAATTAATGATTCTGACCCAGATTTATGAGTGAAAAGACCATATTTTTAAAAGCTGTTGATCCTCTTCTGTTGTATGGCACGAATAACCAACTACTACAGGTCCTCCAAAGCTTCTACTCTAAAATAAAGATTGTTGCCCGTGGTGATAAACTAAAGGCTATTGGCCCCAAAGAAGAAATAAACCGATTTGTGAGTACCATGGAAATGGTCTTTTCTCATATCGAACAGCATAATAGCCTTACAGCAGCTGATTTGGAAGAAATTCTATTTGAGGATAAGCAACCTGAAAATGGTAAGATTCATAATGATAATGATAATGAAATTCTGATTTTCGGACAAAACGGAAAATCAATACGGGCCAGAAATCATCATCAGAAAGAGATGGTGAAAAAGTTCAAAACCCACGACCTGATTATAGCAACTGGGCCTGCCGGATCAGGAAAAACATATATGGCTGTTGCTCTGGCTATCAGAGCTCTGAGGAATCGTGAAGTAAAGCGAATCATTCTCAGTCGTCCTGCTGTTGAATCCGGTGAACAACTGGGATTTCTCCCTGGCGACCTGAAGGAAAAACTGGATCCTTATCTCCAACCACTTTACGATGCCCTTCTGGATATGATGCCAGCGCGCAAGCTCAATGACCTGATGGACAATAATATTATTCAGATAGCCCCGCTGGCATTTATGAGAGGTCGCACACTGGAAAACTGTTTTGTCATTCTTGATGAGGCTCAGAATGCTACCATCGGCCAGCTAAAAATGTTCCTTACAAGAATGGGAGAAAATGCCAAATTCATAGTCACTGGCGATGTTACTCAGGTAGATTTGCCTAAACAAGTAAAATCAGGCCTGCTACATGCCAGAGAACTACTGAGCAATATCAAAGGAATATCAATGATAGAATTCGACCAAAAAGATATTATCAGACATAAACTGGTGCAAAAAATAGTCGACGCATACGAAACGAATGACGAATGACGAAAGACGAATAACGAATGACGAAAGACCCTTCAACTCCGCTCAGGGACCGATACTTTTCCCGGTGGCTGAGCGGAGTCGAAGCCCTGAAAACTGAAAACCTCTTATATTATGTCAAAAGCAATTACAAAAACAAACTTCAATTTCCCCGGACAAAAAGATCTCTACGTTGGTAAAGTTCGGGATGTATACAATATTAATGATGATTACCTGGTAATGGTAGTTTCTGACCGGATTTCGGCCTTTGATGTGGTTCTTCCTGAAGGGATCCCGTTTAAAGGACAGGTATTGAACCAGATTGCGGCAAAATTTCTTGACGCAACAGAAGATATTGTTCAAAACTGGAAAATCGCTACACCAGATCCGATGGTTACCATCGGGCACTACGTTGAACCCTATCAGGTTGAGATGGTCATAAGAGGCTACCTTACTGGCCATGCCTGGAGAGAATATCGATCTGGGAAAAGAAGTATTTGCGGAATACCTCTTCCTGAAGGAATGATTGAACATCAAAAATTTGATGAGCCAATCCTCACTCCCACAACAAAAGCTCACGAAGGCCATGATGAAGATATTAGTCGTGAAGAGATTATCGCTCAAGGACTGGTTTCAGAAGAAGAATACATCAAACTTGAAGATTATACTCGTAAGATTTTCCAACGGGGAACTGAGATTGCTGATAAGATGGGATTGATTCTTGTTGACACAAAATATGAGTTCGGAAAAAAGAAGGGTGAGATTTACCTCATTGACGAGATCCATACTCCTGACTCAAGTCGCTATTTTTATTCTGCAAGCTATCAGAACAACCAGGATCAGGGATTACCACAAAAGCAATTATCTAAGGAATTTGTGCGTCAGTGGTTAATCGATCATGATTTCCAAGGCAAAGAGGGGCAATCTATGCCTAAGATGCCAGCTGTATTTATTGAACAGGTTTCAGATCGGTATATTGAATTATTCGAACACATTACCGGTGATAAGTTTGAGAAAGGTGATCCGGCTGATGTTGCGCGCAGAATTGAAAAAAGCGTAACTGCCTTTCTAAATAAGCAATAGTGATTGGTCTCTCAGACATAAAACAACATCTTTCTTTTTGGGCAGGCCCTGCAATTGGCCTGCTCATTTTATTTGCTTTCGACCTGAATCCCGACAGGCCCGAGACCACCGCCACGCTGGCCGTAGCAGCCATCATGGCTGTTTGGTGGGTTACCGAAGCTATTCCGCTGGCTGTCACATCTCTGCTACCGGTAATTCTCTTTCCGATTCTGGGAATAATGGATGGAAAAACTGTTTCCTCTATTTATTTCAACCACGTTATCTTCCTGTTTATCGGCGGCTTTATTGTGGCTCTGGCCATGCAGAAATGGAACCTTCACCGAAGAATTGCCATGAAGATTCTTATGCTTACCGGAACCAGCCAGGCAAGACTTTTGCTTGGCTTCATGCTGGCTACGGCGTTTTTATCAATGTGGATATCCAATACTGCCACCACTATGATGATGGTACCCATCCTCATATCAGTTATTGCAGAGCTTGAAGCCCATGATCCGAAAAGTCAAAAGCGCTCCTATGCGTCAGGCCTTCTTCTGGGAGTGGCATACAGTGCATCTATCGGCGGAATGATGACCCTGGTTGGAACTCCACCCAACCTTTCCTTTACCCGAATATACCAAATTATGTTCCCTGAAGCACCGGAAATTAGTTTTGCAGATTGGCTGCTCTTTGCCCTGCCTGCCGGACTGGTTCTTTTCCTCTTCGCCTGGGGATACTTGTATTTCAGATATCGTAACAAAGAGGCCGGTGAACAAATTGCATCTTCACAACTCAGAAAAGAATACAAAAAGCTCGGACCAATAAGCGTGGAAGAAAAAATAATTTTAATTGATTTCATCCTTTTAGCAGTCTTATGGATCACCCGTTCAGATATTGGAATTGGTCGCTTTATCATTCCTGGCTGGTCAAATATCTTCAAGCATCCTGAATTTATAAACGACGGAACAGTTGCAGTGGCTATGTCGGTATTACTTTTCATGATCCCCTCAAAATCCAATAAAAAGCAAAGACTAATGGATTGGCAGACAGCAAAAAAACTCCCCTGGGGAATCGTTTTGCTATTTGGAGGGGGATTCGCCCTCGCAGGAGGTTTTAAAGAATCAGGATTATCAATCTGGATGGGAGAACAATTGGTATTTATAGCAGATTTCCACCCAATAATTATCATTGCATGTATCGCTCTGTTCATGACCTTTACGACAGAGCTGACCTCCAATACCGCAACTACAGAAATGATTTTACCCGTATTGGCAGGGCTGGCAGTTGCCAGCGAAACTCATCCTCTTTTATTTATGTTGCCGGCTACAATGTCAGCATCAATGGCCTTTATGCTGCCCGTAGCAACTCCCCCAAATGCTATTATTTTCGGAACAAATCGGATCAAAATCAAGGAAATGGTAAGAACAGGGCTCGTTATGAATTTGATGGGTACACTAGTGATTACTATGACTGTGTACTTTATTGCACGACTGGTGTTCGGTATTGATCTTGATGTTTTTCCTGAGTGGGCGAGGCAGTAAGAACTAAGGCTTAAGGCTTTAGGCGTAAGGCTTGAGTACAAGTATTGGGAAGAAGTTTTTAGTATTTAGTTAAGTTAAAGTAGGGTGTCATCCTTAACAATGTCAGAACTGATGGATCGTCTTGATCTAAAACACAGGAAGACATTTTTAGATAATTACATTAATCCTGCTTTGGAGAATGCATATATTGAACTAACTCATCCTGACAATCCAACTCATCCAAACCAAAAATATCGGTTAACAATAAAAGGATTAAAATTAAAAAAGGAATTGAATCAACAATAGACTTATCAAACTTTACACATATGCTGGCACCAGATTTTGATAATACAATAGGAAATCTACCATGGTCAATTGATTATATCAACACCGGGATTTACAACTCTTTGATTAGTATCTATCAAGCTATGACCTGTATTCAAAAGCAGGCAACATGGTATCCGGAAGATCGCGTTGCCCTTATTAAGGCTTGAACATTTTTTCACAACATTTCACGAATATGACGAATGTCATGTTTCACTGCCGTCATTCCCCTAATTTTATCGATCTAAACCAGAAATAAACCAGGACAAAATATGCGTATCCAACGAATAGCTCTACCGGTGGAAGAAAGCAAAGTCGAGGGTGAAAATCCTGATCTTTCAGCCCTTCTGCCCATCATTGAAAATTACATTAATAAAAAGGGAAATCTGATTCCACTCCTGCAGGAAACACAGAACCTCTACGGGTATATACCGAGTGATGCATTCCGCATTTTAGCGGAAAAAACCGGTCACAAATTGAGCGATATGTATGGTGTAGCTACTTTCTATGCTCAGTTTCGGTTACATCCTGTTGGCAAACACATCGTCAAAGTTTGTCATGGCACGGCCTGCCATGTGCAAAATGCAGGTGATATTACTGAGGCTCTTGAAGAGACATTAAAAATCAAAGATGGGGAAACAACAGAAGATGGGCTGTTTACACTTGAATCAGTTGCCTGTCTTGGATGCTGTTCGCTCGCACCTGTACTGATGATTGGTGACGAAACCCATGGTAAGCTTACCAGAAAATCAACAGTCAAAGTGATCAAGAATTTCAGAAAGAATAATATCCAGCAATAATCTAAACCCCGACAGAATAACAGAATCATGGAAAAAACTAAAGTAATTGTCGGTTTGGGTAGTTGTGGAATTGCGGCCGGCGGAAATAAAGTGTATCAAAAAATTGCTGAACTCAAAGAATCTGAGAATATCCAATTTGATCTCGACCAAACTTCTTGTGTGGGCATGTGCTTTCGTGAGCCCCTGGTTGAAGTGATAGACTCAACAGGTAGCTACCTGTATGGCGAGATTGACGAGAATAAAGCCATAGAGATTGTCAATCAGCATATTCAAAACAGCACACCAATTAAGGAATATATCGTAAAGTCAGATTTCTTTAAAACTGAAGATGAAATATTCTTTGAGGGACAAGTCAAAATTGCACTTCGAGACTGCGGCTATATTAACCCTGAGAGAATAGAGGAATATGAGAAGCGAGATGGGTACAAAGCACTTAGTACAATTGCCAAGACAGGGCTCGGAAAAGAAGACATCATTCAGATGGTTTTGGATTCAGGTATACGAGGACGAGGAGGTGGAGGATTTCCTACAGGACTAAAATGGAGATTTGCTTCTAATTATGAGTCGGATGAGAAGTATGTGATCTGCAATGCGGATGAAGGTGACCCGGGTGCTTTTATGGACAGGTCACTTCTTGAAGGAGATCCGCATGCAGTAATTGAAGGAATGATCATTGCGGCCTACTCTATTGGAGCTACCGGCGGAATTATTTATTGCCGGGCAGAATATCCTCTGGCTATAAAGCGCTTGAATATTGCCCTGGAGCAGGCCAGACTACACGGATATCTCGGAAATAATATTCTGGGCATAAAAGGCTTTAGTCTTGATATTTACGTTAAAGAAGGCGCAGGTGCTTTTGTTTGTGGTGAAGAGACCGCTCTTATGGCATCTGTAGAGGGAAAACGAGGCATGCCTGCCAAACGTCCTCCTTTTCCGGCTGAATCAGGATTATGGGGAAAACCTACCAACATCAATAATGTTGAAACTTTTGCCAATATCCCATGGATAATTGCGAATGGTCCTGAAGCCTATGCAGCCTACGGTACAGAAAAATCAAAAGGCACCAAAGTATTTGCCCTCACTGGAAAAATTAAGCATGGAGGACTGGTAGAAGTTCCGATGGGTATTAGTATTCGTGATGTCATATTTAAATTAGGAGGAGGGATTCCGGATAATAAAAAGTTTAAAGCCGTTCAGTTGGGAGGACCATCAGGAGGCTGTATTCCAGAACATCTGATAGATATCAATATTGATTATGATTCAGTAAATGCCACTGGAGCAATTATGGGATCTGGTGGAATGGTGGTTATGGATGAGACCACGTGCATGGTTGACATGGCACGCTTCTTTTTAGATTTTACGCAAAAAGAATCATGCGGAAAATGCACCTTCTGTCGAATCGGAACAAAAAGAATGCTGGAAATTCTGACACGTATTACGGAAGGAGAAGGAGAAGAAGGTGACATTGAGAAACTTGAGGAACTAGCATACCAGATAAAGGACAGTTCCCTTTGTGGACTCGGACAAACAGCTCCAAATCCTGTATTGACTACCATTCGCTATTTCCGGGATGAGTATGAGGCACATATCAGGGATAAAAAATGCCCGGCGAAAAACTGTAAAAAACTACTCACCTATACAGTCGTTTCTGTGTATTGTACAGGTTGTACAGTTTGTGCTATAAACTGTCCTTCTGACGCCATTCTCGGCAGCCGGAAAGAAGTTCACTTCATAGAACAGGATAAATGCATAAAATGTGGCATTTGTTTTACCAAATGTAATTTTGAAGCAATCAGCGTTTATTAATCTACAGGCCACAATCTTTCTGAAACATGAAAAACAATATGAACGATCTGAATATCATCCTTAACGGGAAAAAATATAACGCACAAAACGGAGAAACTATCCTTGCCTGTGCAAAGAGAAATGGTATTGAAATCCCTACCCTCTGCAATGATCCAAGGCTTGACCCCTACTCCTCCTGCTATGTTTGTGTGGTGGAGATTGAAGGTATGAAAGGCCTGCAACCATCCTGCTCAACCCTGATTAGAGAAGGCATGTCAATAGAGACAGAAAATGATAAAGTCATAGCCGCACGAAAAAGCGCACTAGATCTGATTGTTAGTAATCACTATGCAGATTGTGCTGCTCCATGCAAAGAAACATGTCCTGCCGGAGTGGATGTTCAAGGATATATCTCATTGATCGAGAAAGGATTACACAGCGAAGCAATAAGACTAATTAAAGAAGTTAATCCTCTGCCCGCCATTTGCGGGCGTGTTTGTGTCAGGCCTTGTGAGGTAGCTTGCAGAAGGAATCTGGTCGATGATGAGCCAGGTGTTGGTATCGATTACTTGAAACGATTTGCCGCCGATACAGATCTGGCCTCAACAACAAAATATATTCCTGAAATTGCAACCTCCACAGGAAACAAAGTGGCTGTTATAGGTGCTGGCCCCGGAGGCCTGTCAGCCGCCTGGTTTCTCCAGCTGAAAGGACATCAGGTTGATATTTATGAAGCAAGTCCGAATCCAGGTGGAATGCTCAGGTACGGAATTCCTCCCTACCGTCTGCCAAATGAACTTCTGGATGCTGAAGTGGCAAATATCACAGACCTGGGTACACAAATCTTTTAC